>JBIQLU010000083.1:0-10851 GCA_044463985.1 Gemmatimonas aurantiaca
TCGTCAGCCATACGGAAAGAAGGCTCGCTGTCACCGCGAGAGCCTCGAGGGGACTATGCACCGATAGCAGGCAGCACAGCAGAGAGTGCGCGCTTCTTCGGGTCGAGGGGCCGCAGGCTTATACTCACCAGATAGCCGCAGGCTGCCGCAATGCGAACCAGTGTCGCCACCTCGATGTTCTCACTGTGCTCGATCTGCTGAATGCGCGCGCGTGATACGCCAGCCTCTGCACCGACAGCGCGGAGCGAGTGTCCGGACTCGCTCCGCGCCTGCGCGAGCAGCTTTCCGACGGTCCCCTCCACAACCGCTTCCCCAATTTCCTTCGGGGTATACGCACGAACTGATGGCCCGAGTGCAGGTCCCCTGACTACATCCTCGTCGCCCGCTTCGGCCACCAGCCGCATGAAGTAATCATCCGGGCGCTTGTCGAGTTGCAGATCAGCCTGCACCTGCGCTTTCGACTTCCGATCCTTCCGCACTACTTCACGCTTCCTCGACATCTTCAGGCTCCTCGAAGACTCGTACACCACGCTTGTATGCCACGACGATCTCGAGTCCGACTCGCAGCTTCTCCCGATCGGCGACGACGCCTTCCTTTACCTCACAGTTGACGACGCCGGCTTCATCGTCTTCCAAAACGAACAGGTAAACCCGAGCTCCTCCTTTCTCGCCGCCACGGCTCGCGGGTTTGAGCTCCCAGAGCGGCGTGCCAGTGAGTTTGCTCAGAAACCGACTGCCGCGACCGCTCTCGTGCAGGTCCTCGAGCATCGCGAGCATGGCTGCGACTGCCTTCTGCTTGCCACGTTGCTCCAGCTCCAGGAGTTCCTCGATGAGGATGGGATGCTTGACCTTCAGCCGGTGAGGATGTCGGGCTAACCGTAGCCGCATGTCTAGTTTAGCCTATACGAAGAGCTGTGTCAATACTTGCCTATACAGGACGGTGGAACACGCACCGGTCGGTCATCCTCCAGCGCTGAGTCTGGCGACGATCCTGAACGAGGGTCCAGCCAACCCCATGGGGTTGGCTGGACCCTCGTAACACGCGCCGATGAACGAGCGCTTCGGCGTATCTGGAGTATCGCGGACGAAGCCGCCGGGCGAAGTCCCTACCCCCGCACCAACTTCCTGTACGCTATCCGATGCGGTTGATCCGCCTCCGCCCCCTTTCTCCGCTTGAGATCCTCGATGTACCCCTGGTAGTTCCCCTCGTACCACACCACCTCGGAGTCACCCTCGAACGCCAGCATGTGCGTAGCTATGCGATCCAGAAACCAGCGGTCGTGCGAGATCACCACCGCGCATCCCGCAAAATCGAGCAGCGCCTCCTCCAGCGCGCGCAGCGTATCGACATCGAGATCGTTCGTCGGTTCGTCGAGGAGCAGGAGATTCCCGCCGCTCTTGAGCAGCTTCGCGAGATGCAACCGGTTCCGCTCTCCACCTGATAGATCTCCCACGCGCTTCTGCTGATCCGCGCCGCGGAAGTTGAAGCTCGCGAGATACGCGCGCGAGTTCATCTCGCGCTTCCCCACATCTATCGTATCGCGTCCCTCGCTCACTTCCTGGTACACGGTGTTGTCCGCGTTCAGTTCGCGGCTCTGATCCACGTACGCGATGCTCACGGTACTGCCGATCGTCAGCGTGCCGTCATCCGGCTCTTCCCTCCCCGCGATCATGCGAAACAGCGTCGTCTTCCCGGCGCCGTTGGGTCCTATCACACCCACTATGCCGCCGCGCGGAAGACTGAACGTGAGATCCTCGAAGAGCAGCTTGTCGCCGTACGCCTTCCTCAGCTCCTTCGCTATCACGACGTCGTTCCCCAGCCGCGGCGGCGGCGGGATCACGATCTCGTTCTGCATCACGCGCTCGCCCGTGTCCTGCGCGGCCAGCTCTTCGTACGCCGTCACGCGCGCCTTGCTCTTGGCCTGCCGCGCGCGCGGAGCCATGCGCACCCACTCGAGCTCCCGCGCCAGCGTGCGCTGACGCGCCGACTCCTGCTTCTCCTCCTGCGCAAGCCGGTTCTTCTTCTGCTCCAGCCAGCTGCTGTAGTTCCCCTCCCACGGAATGCCGCGACCGCGGTCGAGCTCCAGGATCCACTTCGCCACGTTGTCGAGGAAGTACCGATCGTGCGTTATCGCCACCACCGTTCCGGGAAACTCCGCCAGGTGCCGCTCCAGCCACGCCACGCTCTCCGCATCCAGGTGGTTCGTGGGCTCGTCGAGCAGCAGCATGTCGGGCTGCTCCAGCAGAACTCTGCACAGCGCGACGCGACGCCGCTCGCCGCCCGACAACGTGGTGACGTCCGCATCGGCCGGCGGAAGCCGCAGCGCATCCATCGCGATCTCGATGGTTCGATCCAGCTCCCACAGGTTGTGCGCGTCGATCTGCTCCTGCACTTTCGCCTGCTCATCGAGGAGCTTCTGCATCGCGACGTCGTCCATCGGCTCGGCGAACTTCATCGAGATGTCCTCGAAGCGCTTCAGCAGCGCGCGCTGCGCCGACACCGCTTCCTCGACGTTACCGCGCACGTCCTTCGACGGGTCGAGCTCGGGCTCCTGCGGGAGGTAGCCGATCTTCGTCCCCGCCGCCGCCCACGCCTCACCCTGAAAGTCCTGATCCACGCCCGCCATGATGCGCAGCAGCGACGACTTCCCCGCGCCGTTGGGGCCGAGCACTCCGATCTTGGCGCCCGGGTAGAACGAGAGCCATATGCCATCGAGGATGACCCGCGAAGGGGGTACCACCTTTCGCAGATCCTTCATCACGTAGATGAACTGGGGTGCCACGTCTCTGATCCGTCGTACGGGTCCGTTGCGTGATCGGCCCGGCGGTGCTGCGCCAGGGTCCGATCAGTGAACCGCGTAATCTAACCGAACCGCGGGGTCAGGCACTCCATTGTAGAGGGCTCGTGAGCGACGCTCACGAGCCCTCTACAATGGAGTGCCTGACCCCCTACGGTGGGAGCGCGATGTCGTCGCGCAGGTCGCGCACGATGAACCAGTCGGCGACCGGGCCTATGCGCAGCAGCTTCGTCACGAGGTTCCGAAAATGGATGCCGAGTGTGGTTTCAGGAGCGAACGATGATGCGAAGCGCGCTGCGGAGCGCTGCTTCTTCGCCAGGAAGGGCATCATGCGCTGCTCGTATGCGGCGAAGGCTGCGCGATGGTCGCCTTTGGCCGCACCCAGCTCGGCGGCCAGCACGTACGCCTCGGTCATGGCGAGACCGGTGCCCTCGCCCGCCAGCAGTGACACGCATGCAGCCGCGTCGCCGATGAGCGCCACGCGGCCGCTGCTCCAGTGCGGCATCCGGATCTGACTCACCCGGTCGTAGTAGATCTCGCCGGCCCCGTCCATCGCCTCCACGATGTGCGCACACTCCCATCCCAGGCCGGCATATACATCCCGCACCACTTTCCTCGGATCGGGCTCGCCACTCGCTGCGGCACGCGCGGGGATGTATTCGTCGCGGAAGACCGCCAGGAAGAGCGTGCGATCGTCGCGCATGGCGAAGCGTGAGATCTGCCGCCCCGGCACGGCGTAGCTGACGTAGGTCAGTTCGTCACGTGGGGTGTAGCCGCTCACATCGAACGCGGCCACGTGGTAGCCGAGCGATACCTCGACGTCGCCCTCCGTCCCGAACGCGAGAGCGCGAACGCGCGAATGGAGCCCGTCGGCCCCGATCACCAGATCTACTTCGCGCGGCGCGGAACCGTCGAAGGTGACGCGAACCCCTGAGCCACGATCGTCGATGCCGGCCACCGAATCGCCGAAGATGGTCTCGACCCTCCCGGCGAGATCGTCGAAGATGGTCCGCGCGATATCGGAGCGGCGCACGCTGGTGAAGCGCCCGTTCGTGGCGCGAACGAATACATCCGTCGAGAATCCCCCAACTCTATCGCCGTCGCGATTCTCCATGCGCACTTCGCGCACCTGATACCCCTTCTCCAGGATGCGCGGAAGGATGCCCATGCGCTCGGCGATGTCGTAGCCCGCGCCCCAGAAGTCGATGACGTAGCCGCCGCTGCGCGGTGCAGCCGCGCGCTCCACGAGCGTGACTTCGTGACCGGAGCGCGCGAGCCACCACGCCAGGGTAGGCCCGGCCACGCCGGCGCCGTTTATCAGAATCTTCATCGTTAGAGCGGGGGTCAGGCACCTGATGTAGATGTCCCCGGCAGCGACGCTGCCGGGGACATCTACATCAGGTGCCTGACCCCGTCGTCCGCTGGTAAGTGCCCATCAGCTCAGTCTGCGCCAGGATGTGTCCCTTCATGGCACTCTCGAGCTCCGGCTTCGTCGGCTCCTTCAGATCGGGGAGCGTCGTATCGAGTGCGTAGAGCTTGAAGAAGTACCGATGCCTTCCGATCGGCGGGCACGGGCCGCCGTAGCCGATGTTCTTCCAGTCGTTGCGTCCCTCCCTGGCGCCGGCCGGAAGATTCTTCGATGTCGTACGTTCGGCGAGCGATGTGGTGGTCGGCGGGATGTCGACGATCACCCAGTGAACGTAGACCATCTTCGGCGCCTTCGGGTCGGGCGCATCGGGATCATCGACTATCATCGCGAAGCTTCTCGTACCGTCGGGCGCTCCGGACCACGAGAGGGGCGGCGACACGTCGTCCGAATCGCAGGTGTAGCGCGCCGGTATCGGTCCGCCGGCCTCGAACACCGACGATGTGAGCTGAAAGGTCATGGTCGACTCCGGTTCGTGCATGGTGACTTGCTGGCGGCGATGTCGAGCAGCTCCGCATAGTGGAAGCGCTCGTCGCGCACTACTATCTCGCCGCGTTCGTGTGCGACAGGTGTGGCGAAGAGCGGGCCATCGTACACGAAGGTGTGAAACTCTCCGTTCTCGCCACACGGATCGACGCCATCGGGAAGATCCGCGACGAACGATGCGTCGAACTCGCGCCCCGCGAAAGAGCCGTCGAGCTGCGTGGAATCCACGCACACCACCACCGCGCGGAAGCCGAGCTCGATGAACCGCGCCGCCATCTCGCGCGTGTCGCGCTTCCAGATCGGAAAGATGGCGCGCAGCTCCGCGCGCGCGAGCTGGCGCTCGCGATACTCGCGTATGTCGCGCAGAAAGAGATCGCCAAACACCACGCCGGCGATCGCGGGGGTTCTGGTGCAGAGCGTCGAGAGCGCGCGGGCCATCGCTCTCTCGTACTCGTCGTTGTCCGCGTTCGGCGCGATGGTGACTTCGTGCAGCGGAATGTCGAGCGCGGACGCCTGCAGTTGGAGAAGCGAACGCCGAACTCCGTGCATGCTGATCCGGTCGTAGCCGCCGGTCACCGTGGTGAGGAGTGCGGCCGGTTCGTACTCGTCGCCGCGCAGGATGTCGTGCAGCGCGAGCGTGCAGTCCTTCCCGCCGCTCCACGCGACGATCACCGGCGTCCTAGCCATCGTCGTCGATCTCGCCGGCCTCCATCGATCTCAGATGCCACTGGTGCCGCAGCACGTTGCGCACGTGCATGTAGCGCCACACGCCGAGTACGACGCAGCCGATACCCAATGGAAGGAGAACCCAGCCGATGATCACCATGCCGGGTTCCTCGAAGAAGCGTATGAGAGCCACGCCGGCGGCGAGGAAGGCGAGCGCCGTTCGCACGTAGTTGAGAAGAGTGCGCTCGTTGGAGAGCGAAGTGAGATCCATGGCGAGGCGATCCTGGATCAGGAGTCCCGCATCACCCCGCCGCCGCTTCCCGGCCATCGTGCCAGCTCAACGCTTCGCGTAGACGCTCCGCCCTCCCTTTCTGTCGAAGGCGATCACGTCGTACGGATCCTTGCGCCCTCCTTCCATCCCCGGCGATCCCATCGGCATCCCGGGCGCCGCGAGTCCCACGATGTCCGGCTTCTCTTTCAGCATCTTCTGGATGAGATCCGCGGGAACGTGTCCCTCGACGACGTACTTCCCCACGGTCGCGGTGTGGCAGCTCTCCAGCTCGGCCGGGACGCCGAAGGTAGCCTTGACCTCGCTCAGGTCATCGAGGTCGTGCGCACTCACCTGGAAACCGTTCGCCTGGACGTGGTCGATCCACTTCGTGCAGCAGCCGCAGGTAGGCGATTTGTAGACCGTGATCGGAACGGGCGCCGCGGCGTACGCCGGGATCGTCAGCATTCCACTCGCCGCCGTGGCGGCCACGCCGCCCAGCGCCACGCGCAGCCATTCACGCCGCGTCACCATCGTGCCATTCTCCTCGTTCAGTTGCATGGGACGTACATCGGGGTCGCTGTCGGAGCTTAAGCGACGGGATCGCCGCGCGACAGTGACAGCGGGGTCAGGTACTCAATGTAGAGGACCCGTGAGCGGTGCTCACGGGTCCTCTACATTGAGTACCTGACCCCGCTGTCGCCTGACCCCGCCTTCAGTACGGCGCCGGGAAGATGTAGTAATTCGGCGTCACGATCGGCGTACCCACCTCGAGCGCGATCTGCTGGTGCCGCTGGAAGACTATCTCGCGCGGATCGCCGTCGTACTTTTTCCCGTCGAGGAACGTCGTAACGGTGCCGTGGTAGCCCGCCGCGCCGGTAGAGGAAAGCGGCATCCCCCAGAGGTCGAAGAGCTGCCCGAGCGTGACCTGCACTTCCATCGGCGGCTCCACGTGGATGATTCCGCTGGCGTCGTGCGTGTGAACCCAATAGTAGCAGCCGCCGTTGTCCTTGTCGGCGTTGTAGACGAAGCCGTTGATGGATAGTGGCTTCTTCACACCGATGGCCTTCGGAATCGCGAGCTGCACGCCGTTCACATAGAGGCTGAGCTGGATGTGAATGTGGTATGTCTCGCCCGCCATGGCGCCGCACTGCAGGCCGTGCATGGTCTCGCCCTGCCCGCCATCGGCGGTATTGCCGTCGGCGAAGACCGAATCGCCTATCATCTTCGCGATCTTGATTTCGACCGTGTCCGGTGCAGACAGCGCCGCGTCCGCGGTGTCGGCAGGCGGATTCGGCGGCTCGGTCGCGGCCTTGTCGTCTCCGCCGCAGGATACCGCGAATACCAGCCCAGCCACGATGGTCGCGGCGACGAAATATTGCTTCATACGTTCTTACCCTCTGCGGGGGGAATCGCACTGGCTACGACTCGCGCCAGTTGCAACTGTCAGGCCCTTCGGAGGGGGAGAACGGCGCGAGGGGCACTACGAGAACGGCTGAGGAAACCGTCATTCCCGCGAAAGCGGGAATCCACGTTCTCCAACTCAAAATGGATCCCCGCTTTCGCGGGGATGACGGTCCGGAGGTTATGACAGTTCGGAGGCGCGGAAGCGAGCGCTCAGAGCCCGGACGTCAGGCGGCGCTCGCCGCGCTCGCCAGGCGCGAGGCGCGCGCGACGCGTACTCTCACGAAGAGATACGAGCCGAGCACCAGCACGAGCGCGATCGCCTGCGCCAGCAGAGTCTCCACGGTCGGGAACACGGCGAACCAGAGTCCCATCCACTCGGGGATCACGTTGGCGAGCGAGGGGATATCGGTGGTCGGGATCCAGCTCGCGAGCTGCATCTCCTGCGCCTGCTCGCCCACCATCACCAGCAGCACCACACCGAGCAGCACTCCCGTGATCACCAGCATCTTCCTGTAAGGCAGATGCTTGTTCGCCACGAACGTGAGTACCGCCACCACGGCGCTGAACGCGGAACCGAGCAGCACTCCGTACAGCACCGGCGTACCGCCGAGCTTCATCCTGTAGTTCTGCAGGAAGAGCACGACCTCGAAGCCCTCGCGATAGAACGAAGTGAATCCGAGGAAGGCGAGGCCGAGCAGCAGCCCCAGGCGCGACGCGTCGGGATCGGCCGAGCTGCGGAGCAGCTCGCGCTTCTTCTTCGTGTGCATCGCGATCCAGCCCGTCCAGTACAGCTTGTGGAAGAACCAGTTCATCACGATCACGAGCACGATCACCGCCAGGAGACCGGTCGCGGCCTGTACGTGGAGAGCCGGCACGTTCTCCATCAGCGAATCGACGATCCCCACCGCGATGCGCCAGGTGATGAGCGTCGCGATGAAGCCGACGAATGCGCCGGCCGCTATCGGCTTCTTGTACGGTTGACCGGAAATCGCCTTGCTCGCCGTTATCGCGGCCAGGACGAGTATGCACTCGAGTCCTTCGCGAAAGACGAGGATGCCGATGTCGAGGACCGCCTTGGAGCCCTCGGAGGTGAGCGGGTCGGGGTTGCCGCCCGCCGCGATCGCTGCCCAGGCGAGCGCCGCGACGAGCACCAATACTCCGCTCCAGAGCGCGACTCGCCAGATCATGTGGCCGCGCTCGTCTACCGCGAGCGCATCCGATCTGAGAACTGTTCTCATCTCCATACCCGAGCGAAAGTATCGCCTTACACCGGGATTGGAAAGGGGAACGACGGGGTCAGGTACCAGATAAGTAGAGGGGGCGCTGCCGTCGGCAGCGCCCCCTCTACTTATCTGGTACCTGACCCCGTCGTTCAGGGCACGTTCGGGTTGTTGAACCGCTCGATGTCCGGGAGCGGGAGACAGGTGGTCGTGCCGTAGAAGCCGCCCTTCGGGAATTCCGTTCCGGCCGCCGGCACCTGCGGCAACTGGAACCTCGTGATGTCGTACTGCCGGAAGCCCTCGGCGAAGAGCGTCACGCGCCGCTCGTGCGCGATCAGGTCCTTGATCGAGGCGGCATCCGTGGGACCGGAATACGCGGTGACGCTGTAGCGGCTGCGCAGGTCGTTGATGAGCGCAACTGCATCGCTCCCACCCTTCGCTTCCGCTTCGATCAGCTGCGCCTCATCGTACGAAGCGATGCGAATCGGCGAGGCGTCGCCCGTGTACTTCAGCGGGCCAAAGATATTCTCATCCGGATCTGCGGCGTTGGTCGGATCGTCCCGAACCCCGGCGCGCGGATCGAGCGCACCTTCCGTCATGATCGCGCGCGACTCGGGAGCCACCGTGTAGAGACCGAACTGCGACGTGGCCGCATAGACGCGGTTGTAACGGCGGCTCTGATCGCTCGCGTACGTGGCGTTGTAGACGAAACCCGCCGGAACCGCCTCGGCGTCGGTGATCGCGCCACCCGTGTTGCCCTGGAAGAGCCGAGCGCGAGCCCGGCCCACCAGAGCCGCATTCACCACATCACCAAGCCCGCTGACGCTGGACCCGACGGTGATCGCCGTGCCGAAACGATCTTCGGCGAGCGCGAAGATGGCCGACGGCCCCATCGGTGCGCTCAGATCGAACGCCGCCTCGCACATCGACATGCCGAGCGCCATGTAGCTGAAGCCGGCGTAGAGCGCCGACTTGGCGATCAGCTCGTCGCGCTGCGAGCCGACTTCCTCGGCGGTCCACGTCTGCAGCTTCGTGAGCGCGTTATCAGCCTGCCAGCGCGCCGTGGAGAGCGGAGTGTAGATGCCGGGGTTCTGGTTGTTGTTGCAGCTATTGCCACCATAGATGCCGTTGGTGGTCGTACCCATGTCGCGGCGATCGTACGGCCAGCCGGCGGCGCCGAGCTGGGCGTCGGAAAACTCGTCGGACATGATCGCCGTGGCGAGCGCGTACGACGCGTACGCGCATTCGAAGTCCGCCACCGCGCCATTCACTATCAGCGCGGCCTGCGACGGATCGTCGAGCGTCTCGGCCGGCACCCTGTCGGGTGCCTTGACGTTGAGAAGTTGGTCGGTGTCGCACGCGGTGATTGACGCGACCACCGCCACCGCGGCAGCGGCCATGGCCAACCAGTGCCCGCGCCGGCGGCGCGGAGACCGAGGCGTGCGGCCGCTCTCGTGATTCCAGGTCATTTATGCACTCCTCAGAAGCTCAGGTGGGCGCTGAAGATGAACGATGTTAGCTGCGGCAGCTCCGACTGGTCCGTGTACTGGGTGTTGCCGCCCGCACCACCGGAGATGAAGTAGTTCTCGGGGTCGACACCGGTGTAGTCGGTCCAGGTGTGGAGGTTGCGCGCCGCCACGTTCAGCGTCACGGCCCGCGCCTTGAGCTTCCCGGCCAGCGAGCGGGGCGCATCCCAGCTCAGCGAGATCTCACGCAGCTTGGCGAACTTGCCATCGTTGTAAACGAAGTCGCGGAGCGTACCGGGGCTCTGATACTGCGCCAGCAGCCTCGGATCCGTCTTCTCCGTCTCGATCGCGCCGAGGCAGGTGTAGAAGATCTGGCAGCGGATGCGGATGTTGTTGTCGGCCTTCTTGTAGCCGCCCTTGAAGTCCACCAGCCCGTTCAGGCGGAAGTTGTTCAGGAAGCGGATGTTCGTGCTGACCGAACCCTCCCACGCCGGGTTGGCGCGGCCCCACGGAAGACGCGGCGCGACCACCACACCATCTGCGTTGTAGCAGGGCGTGTTGCCGCCGTGACCGTCGGCGCACATCGGGTTGATCGCGCGGCCCGTCGAAGCGTCGTACTCGGCGCTCGTTACCACCGGTACGAACCAGTAGAACGGTGCGTAGCCGATGCGCTGCTGCTGGTAGCCGCTCACGATAGTCGTGTCGCCGCCGCTCAGCTTGAGCACCCGACCGCGGTTCGCGGAGAAGTTGACACCGAGATCCCAGCCGTAGCTGTCGCCCTTGATGATCTGGGCGTTCACCATCGTCTCGATACCCTGGCTCATGATCTCTCCGGCGTTCACGTACTGGCTGCTCGCACCGAAGCCGGTGGAGGGAGCCACACCGCGCAGCAGGATCGCATCGTGAGTGTGCGTGTCGTAGAACGTGACGTTCCAGCCGAGTCTGTCATCGAGCAGGCTGGCATCGAAGCCCAGCTCGAGCTCCTTGCCGCGCTCCGGCGCCAGATCCGGGTTGCCGAGCAGGCCCGGGGTAAGTGCAGCGGTCCCGTTGGGGCCGGGGATCGGGTTGAACGTGCGGAGCGCCGTGAAGGCATCCGGCTGCGTGCCCGACTCGC
>JBIQLU010000083.1:10951-16778 GCA_044463985.1 Gemmatimonas aurantiaca
CGGCTGCGTGCCCGACTCGCCGTACGAAGCGCGGAGCTTGAAGGTGCTCAGCCAGCCCGGCATGCGATCAGCGAAGAAGGGCTCCTCGTTGAGCACCCAGGAGAGCTCCGCCTTCGGATACGTTACCCACTTCACGTCCTTACCGAAGGAGCTGTTGTTGTCCACGCGTACCGCCGCGGTGAAGAAGAGGCGGTTCTGCCACGAGAACTGCTGCTGGCCGTAGTAGCCTAGCGTGTTGTTGTTGGAATAGCCGTCGCTGGTAGTCGGACGAATCGCCGCCGAGGAGATCGTCTCGAGACCCGGCGCGGGGAAGAAGTCGCCCTCGGCCGTGATGTCGGAATACTGCTTCTGGTAGTACTGCACGCCGAACGACGTGGCCGAGATGAGGTTTTCCGAGACGTTGAAGCGCGCCGTTCCGTTGTAGTCATACGTGTTGAACACGATGTCGCGGCGGTTCTGGTACTTCCAGCCATCGGCGTTCTGGCCCCAGAAGTAGCGGAGCGTGTCGTTCGTGAGGTACGGGAGGAGCTCCTGGTTCTTCTCCTGTGTGAAGTCCGTACCCACCGCCAGTCTGTTGGAGAACCAGCTGAACGGGTTGTAGTTGATCGTGACGCTTCCCGTCAGGCGGTTGATGTTCTGCCAGTCCTGCATCGAGCGGTCGACTTCGGGCGGCGCGCTGTTGAAGCCGCGTACCCACTGACACTCGGGCGGTGCGTCAGGAGCGCAGTTCTCGGGAAGGTTTTCCGGCGTCGAGTACCAGGCGCCCCACGTAGCACCACCGCAGCCGCCTTCGCAGCTCAGGGCGGTGTGGCTCTCGATATAACCGAGGGAAGTCTGGATGTTGACCTTCTCGCTCGGCGTGATGCCGAGGTTGGTGCGGGCGTTGAACTGATCGCGGAAGTTGTTCGGCTCCGCGCCCTGCTGCTTGCTCTTGCCGCCCGACGCGAAGTAGCGGAGGGTGCCGGCGCCGCCGCTGACCGAAGCGCTCCAGTCCTGGACGTCACCGGTGCGGAAGATCGGGGTGCCGCGCGCGTTCTCGCGCTCGACGATGTTGAGCGACTGGATCTGCCCGGTGGGATCTCTCCAGTAGTTCACCGGAACGCGTCCCTCGGGGTTCATGAACCAGTTGGCGCCCTGCTTGATGTTGAAGTTGTAGCGGGTGCCTTCGGAGGAGCCCTTCTTCGTGATGATGTTGATCACGCCGCGGGCCGCTTCGGTGCCGTACAGAGTGGCGGCGGAGGGGCCCTTGAGGATCTCGATCGATTCGATCTCGGAGGGATCGAAGTCGTTCATGCGGGAAACCACGCCGGATCCGAACGCCTGCACCGAGATGCCGCTGCCCGTCTCGTTGTTGACGCGGACGCCGTCGACATAGATCAGCGGGTCGCCCGAGAGCGAGAAGCTGGAGATGCCGCGGATGCGGATGTTGGCGCCGGAGCCGATCATGCCGCTGCCCGGCGTGACGACGACGCCCGGGGCGCGACCATTGATCAGCCCATCGACGCTCGGGATCGCGGCGGAGGCAGTTACTTCGTCGGCCTTGATCTGGGTGACCGAGTTACCGATGGAACGCTGGGTCTGTCCGCCGGCGGTACCGGTGACGACGATCTGGTCGAGCTCGATGGCGCGGTCGGCCATCGCGAATCGAACGTTCGTCGTACCGACCGTCACGGTTTGCGAGACGGGCTGGTAGCCGATCATGCGGGCGTTGAGCACCACCTGGGTGCCCGTGACGCCGGTGATCCGGAAGTTGCCGTCGGCATCGGACATGGCGCCCTTGCCTGCCTGTCCCTGGACGATGACCTGCGCGCCGGGGAGAGGTCTCTGGGTGGCTTCACTCACTACCTGGCCGGCGATCACTCCTGGTTCCTGCGCATGGAGTCGCTGCGAGGTAAGTGAGACGACAGCCAGAGCCAGTGGGATAAGGAGGGCCAGCAAGTGTTGGCGCGGGGCACCTCGGGCGTTCCCTCGACGCCACCTACGCCAGTCGAACAACGCTACCTGTCGCATCGCAGTGTCTCCATTTGGATACAATGATGTATCATAACTTTGCCCGCGCTATGTTATACCATTTCGTTGCCAAACCCGCAAGAGTAGTCGGTGCAATGACCTGCGATCCCTGCCAAAACTACAGATGGATCGTGCCCGCCCACCCGAGCTCGCCGTCAAAATGACCAACCGACCACCCAGATCCACCGCCCGCGCCGTACTCGCCGCCGCGCTGATCATCGCCGCAGCGTACCCCGCTGCAACCCATGCGCAGCGCGCCGCTCGAACGGCATCGCCCATCCCCGGACTCGACCAGTACATCGAGCGCGCGCTCGCCGACTGGCAGGTGCCCGGCCTGGCGATCGCCGTCGTCCGGAACGATTCCGTCATCCTCGCTCGCGGCTACGGGGTTCGCGAGATCGGGAAGCCCGCCAAGGTAGACGAGAACACGATCTTCGCCATAGCATCCACCACCAAGGCGTTCACTTCCGCTTCGATCGGCATGCTGGTCGACTCCGGAGTCGTCGACTGGAACGACCCGGTGCGGCGCTGGCTCCCGTACTTCGAGGTGGCCGACCCGATCGCGAACCACTCCTTCCTCGTGCGCGATCTGCTGAACCATCGCTCCGGTCTCGAGCGTGGAGATCTCCTCTGGGCCACCGGCCGGTACGATCGCAAGGGAGTGGTGAGCCACCTCCGTTACCTCCGCCAGAGCCATCCCTTCCGTACCACGTACGGCTACAGCAACAACATGTTCATCACCGCCGGCATGGTTATCACGGAAGCCTCCGGGATGAGCTGGGACGACTTCGTGAAACGGCGGATCTTCACGCCGCTCGGTATGCGCCGCACCGTCACCACCGTGCGCGGCCTCGACTCCATGGATGACGTGGCCCAGCCGCACGAACTGGTCGACGGTAGGCTCCAGGTCGTGCCCTGGTTCAATCTCGACAACGAGGGGCCCGGCGGCTCCATCAATTCGAGCGTTGCCGACATGTCGCGCTGGCTGCGCTTCCAGCTCGGCGAGGGCGTGTTCGAAGGGAAGCGGCTCATCTCGCGCGAGTCGCTCGCGTTGACGCACACTCCCGTCACGATGATTCCACTCGGCGCGCGCGACAGCTCCATGTTCCCCGGCATCCACTTCTCCGCGTACGCCATGGGCTGGCAGGTGCAGGACTACCGCGGCCGGACGCTGGTGGAGCACGGCGGCGCCATCGACGGGATGCGCTCGCGCGTCGCGCTCGTGCCGGAGGCCGGGGTCGGACTGGTGATCCTCACGAACCGCGGCGGCGGCAACATCCTCTTCGATGCAGTCAGGAACCGCGTGCTCGACGCGCTGCTCGGCGCGGCGCCACGCGACTGGAGCGCCGAGTACAGGAAGATCGCGATCGCGGACTCCGCCCGCGGAGCGCGCGCCGACAGCGCCTACGCGGCGGCGCGAGTGACCGGGACCACGCCGTCGCTCCCGCTCGATCGCTACGCGGGACGCTACGTCAGCGAGGCGTACGGCGAAGCGGTCATCACGAAGGAAGGTGATCATCTCGTGCTCACGATCGGGCCGCGCTTCGTGGGCGACATGTCGCACTGGCATTACGACACCTTCAAGGCGACGTGGCGCGATGTCACTGGAGGATGGGGGATGGTGACGTTCCATCTCGACGACCGGGGTAAGCCGACGAAGATGTGGACGGCTGGCTTCGGCGACTTCGAGCGACAGGACGCGAAGTCGAGCGAGCGGTAGGTGAGGCGCGAGGGCGAGCTGCGGGAAAAGGGGCGGCGGCGGTGCGCCGGATCCGGCGTCTACCAGCTACCGCGCTCGCCCATCACCTCGATGATGCGTTCGAGACGCGCGGCGGCGTTGCGCCAGTGGTGCTGGACGGCGCGCCGCGCACCGTCGGCGGAGCCCATCGTGATTCGCTCGATGACGAGCTCGTGCTCCTCCACGGAGCGGGCGATCTCGCCGGGGAGCGAGCTGGTATAGAGGTGGATGTAGCGTTCCGTCTGCGGTTTGATCGCTTCGTGGAGCGCGCGCAGGCGCGGTCCCGCGCCTGCCTCCACGATGCGACGGTGGAGATTCATGTCGGCATCGAAGACTCGCGCAGCGGCGCTTTCGTGAGTGGCGGCCACGAGCTCGGCGTTGAGGGCGACCAACTCATCGCCGAGTGCCTCCCTCTCTTCTGGAGAGGCGCGTGCGGCGCGGCCGGCGGCGAGGCTCTCCACGGCTCCCACCATCTCGAAGAGCTCGCGGGCATCGCTCTGGGTGAGCGGCGCGATGATGAGTCTTCGTTCTTTCCGTCCACCCGTGGAGACTATGTAGCCTTCCTGCTGCAGGCGGTGGAGGGCGGTGCGGATGGGGGTGCGGCTGATGTCGAGCCTGGCCGCGATATCCGTTTCGATGATGCGAGAGCCGGGTGCGAGGCGCCCCCAGACGATGAGTTCGCGCACCCGATGGTAGACCAGCTCGGCGCTGCCGCCGCGTGCGCGGCGCTGAACGGGAGCAGCCGCCCCGGCGCGGTCCGCGCCACCGTGAGGCGTCACGGAGCGGGCGGGAGTGCCGGCAAGCTCCGAAGCGCGGGGAAGCTCGCGGCAAGCTCTGCGTGGCTGGCGGAGATGGGTGGCATTGGGCCAATGTAGCATCCGGCCGCTCGGCGGAGCAACAGGGTATGGAAAATATTCCAACAATTTTGTATACCTTGCCGGATACTATTGCCGGCGGCATATTGGCCGTGCGCGACCCAGTCGCGATCTCGAAAATGCAACGGCGCCAGACCTCACCTACAACGCCGAGTCAATATGACGTCCCATGGCAACACGTCCGGCGGCCTTACCGCGACCGGCCTGGACGGCGACCAGACACAGCCGCACGTCGATGTCGATGTACGACACCTGGCGACCCACGATGAATTCGTCGCCTGCGTCGACCTGCAGCACCGAATCTGGGGAGCCGGCTTCAGCGAGCGAGTCCCTGCAGCCATCCTCAAAGTCAGCCAGCGCATCGGCGGAGTCACAGCCGGTGCCTTCGACGAGAATGGCGACATCGTCGGATTCGTCTTCGGCATGACCGGAGTGGAAGATGGGGACCTGGTCCACTGGTCCGACATGCTCGCGGTTCGCGCGGACCTTCGCGACCACGGCATCGGCCGCCTCCTCAAGGAATTCCAGCTTCAGACGCTGCACGACCGCGGCGTCGCACGCATCTACTGGACATTCGATCCACTCGTCGCACGCAACGCCCACCTCAACTTCAATCGACTGAACGTCGATGTGGACGAGTACGTGATCGACATGTACGGGAGCAACACCGACAGCGCGCTCCATCGCGGGCTGGGCAGCGATCGATTCATAGTGGTACGGCCCGTCACTCTTCCAGGCAGCGACATCGTCCCGGTCGAACGCGACCGCGCGCTGGCGGTTGCCGCGGTGGGACGCGGCACCACCGTACTGAACGCGGTGGACGATGCCGGCGTACCTTCGCTCGCCACCTTCTCCGAGACACCCGAGGAGCCCGCGTACCGCATCGCCATCCCGCTCGATATCGAGCAGGTCCAGCGAAGCGACATCGCGCGCGCCGCGCGCTGGCGCCAGAGCACGCGACACGCCATTCTGTGGGCGTTCGAGAACGGCTACCGCGTGCTCGGCTTCTATCGTGATGACGACGAGGGCTT
The DNA here is from genome assembly GCA_044463985.1 of Gemmatimonas aurantiaca. GTDB lineage: Bacteria > Gemmatimonadota > Gemmatimonadetes > Gemmatimonadales > Gemmatimonadaceae > JADGGM01. The sequence continues at coordinate 16,606 of JBIQLU010000083.1, forward strand.
CGGCTTCTACGTGCTCACGACCGCTCCGCGCGCGCGCCGCGATCGCCCGAGCTCCACGATCCGCTTCCCGCAGCGCGGCGACGCGGCGTGAGGGGAGTGGGCGAGAGGGCAGGAGGCAGAGGGCAGGAAGCAGGAACTGCACACCAGTCGTTGTCGTCCCCGCGAAAGCGGGG
>JBIQLU010000084.1:0-16713 GCA_044463985.1 Gemmatimonas aurantiaca
GGTCGTTGCTCTCGCCCACGAACGAGCAAGTGCGCGGCGCGGACGACCCATGGGTTGTGTGGGTTCGTGCTCAGGTGCATGCGGCTGGCGCGTTCCCCGATGAATAAGTGAAAGCTGAGCCTCTCACCTTCCCGCGCATCGATGAGATCCCGGGCGGATCTCCCTCGGACGCCGCTGCATTGCGCATGTGCCTGATCTCAGATTCGTCGATGAGTTCCCGCTGATTCGCGAGACGCAGCCGTATGGCAACTCCGACTCGGGCTGGTATTCGGTTTTGGAGGAACTTCGCGAGAAACTTCGCGCCCTGCCGGAACCGCCAACCGATCTGCAGGCGATCTAACGAGTGAAATCCGTGGCGGTCCGGTGAGATTTGTCTCGCGAGAGGCTGGCAGGATCTCGTGGAAGCCACCATCTTCTCGCCTCGATGGAGTTCCGGATGCGCGGGCCGCGCTGATCGGTCAGTGTCGATCCAGGCTCGCCGGCATGCCGCGGAGCTTCCCGCTCATTGTCGGTTCGCGCCGCCGAAGCGCGTAATCCACGACTTTCGACCAGAGAAACCAATGCCGAACGATCGAATCGCTGCCGCGCTCACCGTCATCGAGGCGGTTGCGGGGAAGGAGGAGCGCAGCTCCGTCGAGAAAGATTTGCGTACGAAGAATGCGAGTCAGATCGACGGCAGCCTCTCGATCGGCGGATTCCGCGGGCCGTTCAAGTCGGAGCCGGAGACGTTCCGGCGCAGCCTCGTGCGCGCCGTTCTGCTCGTCCGGCTGGCTCGCGGAAGCATCCAGACTGCTGCCGCGGCACAGAACATCACCGCGCTGATGACCAGGCCGACGTCGGCGCTGCAGCGTGAGCTGTTGAACCTGTTCCCGTTCAAGGCGTATCGAGGAAATTTCGAGAACCGCAAGGCGTGGGCGCCGATGCACTTCACAGAACCGTCGAAGCATTCGGACAGCAGCTACAAGTATCTGGTCCACACGCTCATGCAGGCGCCTTCCAAGGTGGCCGAGTACAACCTCGGCGATGCCACCGAGCTGGAGAACTTCAACAAGCTCCGCAACAAGTACCTGGCGTATGCCCAGGTGTCGAAGAAGAATCCGATCAAGCCGAATCTTCTGGTCGACTTCATGGCGCAATACCTCGCGGACCCGCACATCATCCGGCAGAACATCATCAGCAGTTCGGTCATCAGCGATGCGAAGCATGCGACGTACTATCCGGTCGGCTTCATCATGCGCGTGCCTCCGGAATGCATCTACATCACGTCGTCGAGCGACGTATCGGTGCGAAACAGGACCAACGACATCGTGGGCGAGCTGCAGAGCAAGCACTCCGGAACCGCCATGACGATCCAGACGCCGGACGAGGTACTGGCCGCGACGACAGGGGTCGGCGGCTCGACCGGCTACAACGAGGTCGTCGTGGTCGGGACGTCGCCGGAAGGGAAGCAGGTGGATGTGATCGGGATCTTCGTGAAGACCGATCCCAACGGCAATCTCTACGTCAGTCGCAATTTGACAACCGGAGCACCGGACAACACGGCGTGGCTGACGCCCAAGTCTATCGGTCTGATCTCCGAATGTGCCAGGAAGTTCAACCTGCCGATCGTCCCTCTCGTCGATTCGAAGTCGGTCGTGCTGGCCACACCGACACCATGGCCGTTCGGAGGGACACAGACGGTGGTGAACGCGCGGATAGACACGGGCGCGCGGGTGCCTGGCGGTGCGACGCGTGGGCGCTCCGGGACTATGTGACCCGCGCCGGCTTGCTCGGGCCACGAGGCGCGCTCCGAATCAGAGGGCTCTCCCAGACCCGCAGCAGTAGTGTCTTCAACCGCGAGAAGTCGCGCGCTCCCAACTCCGCCTTCCACTCGGCCTCGACGTCGCGCAGGATGTCGTGAATTCTGGCGTATGCGGCGCGACCACGGGGAGTGAAGCGCACGATCCGTGCGCGCCCCTCGGTGTCGTCGTCCGCACGGGTGACATAGCCGAGCGCTTCGAGGCTGCGAAGGAGTTGGTTCATCGCCTGCTTGCTCATCTCGGCGCGCTCAGCCAGCTCACCGGGACGAACGCCATCCGGCCCGGGGTATTGCAGCACCGCCATGTGAGGCAGCCGCAGATCGTCAAATCCTGCGGCGTTGAGGTCCCGGATGAGCCGCCGGTGGATCGCCTGTGCCGGGACGCGGAGAAGAGCGCCGATGAGCATGCGGCTCTCGGCGCCGGTCCGGCGCTTTGTGCGCGGTCCATGCGATCTGGCAGAGGAGTCGGAGCGGGAGCTTGACATGGTAGTAAATGGCGTTTACGATATGCGGTAGTAAACGCAATTTACCAGCGGTACGACACTTATGCTAGAGGCAACCAGCCCATGACGACGCCGACCATCGCGATCAGGGTCGATCCAGCCGACGAATCCATCCGCCTCGGGCCGCTGACGGTCCGCTTTCTCGTCACAGGCGCGCAGTCGGCCGGGAGCGTCGCCGCATTCGAGCTCTCCGTTCCGGCTGCGGAGCGGCTGATGGCGCCGGCGCACAGCCACGACGCCTACGAGGAAACGATCTACGGCATCGACGGAGTGCTCATATGGACTGTCGACGGTGTCGAGGTCGAGGTCGGGTCGGGCAATGCGCTCTGCATTCCCCGCGGCGCCGTCCACCGATTCGACAACCGAGGGAGCAGCGATGCGAAAGTTCTCTGCATCATCTCGCCAGCCGCGATCGGCGTCGACTACTTCCGGGAGTCCGCCGCCGTGCTCGCCGCCACTGCAGGCGGCCCGCCTGACCATGCGCGACTCGCGAAGATCATGCATCGGTACGGGCTGACACCGGTGGCTCTCTGAAAAGTTCGTCCGCTCTGGCGGGTCCGTCGCAAGTGGTGCATCATAGGATGCCAATCGCGTCCTGGTGGAGGGCGAGTCGCCGCTGCCGGAGCACCCGCTCGACAGGGCGTGGGTTACGATCCCGCGGGAAGCGACGCTACGCTGGCACGATGGCCGATCGGCGCACTCACGTGACGTCGTGCCGGGGCGGGTCGTGACGGTGTGGGTCACCGGTGCCGAACTTCGTTCGTATCCTGTCCAGGTCACGGCCGTGTACATCGCACTCGAGCGGTGACCACGTAGTGGACGCAGGATCTCGTCGGAGAACTCTGCGTTGGACCACGATTTCATTCACTATCGCAGATGGATCTCTCGGTGTTGCCTCATTTCACAGTGGACACGGTGCAGCACGCACCCGGCGACGGCGACCGGACCATTACCGGGCGGATCTCGCCATTGCATGGCGTCCGCAACGCTGGCGGTTGGCTCTACCGGCGGCCCGGCCCCTCGATTGCAGGCTGGCTCTCGCACGTCCCTGCCACACCGCGTGAAGTAGTCGAGTTTCACACATTCGATCTGGCTCTCGCCCCGGAGCTGCGTGCCGGAGTTTCATATCCGTGGATCGACGAGTACTGGCAGGCGTATCACGTGGACATGATCCTGGCGGGGCAGTGGGAAGAGCGAGTCTTCGTGTCGACGCCTGCCAGGTACTTTCGACTGAACGGCGTCATCGGGTGGCAGCCAGATGGAACGCCACTACCGGAGGATGCGGAGGACCTCGGCGTTCGCGACGGCGGCTGGGATCACGAACACTGTGCACTGTGTGGTGCGCATATCGGCGCCGCCGGAGAACCGCACGGCTTCGTCGACCCAGGGGAGCATTGGTTGTGCGATGCATGCTACCACACTTACGCGTTACCGCGGGACCTGGGCTTTCTCACCGAGGCCTGACTGAGACCACTTCTTCTGCTCTGGTAGCATGACTCCATCGGGATCGACGCTCGGTCCTTACGCCGCCTGCGTCATCGGATTGATCGGGATCGTGGGGTGCCATCATGTCCAGAAGACACCCTGGCCGGTTGTCGAGCCCCAACCCGGCGCCGCCGTCCTGATCGGATTGGGTCCCAGTACTGCCGGCCACATTGAACGCGTGCCGATGGAGAGCGATGACGGAGCGAATGCCATCCTTCTCCCGTGCGTGACAGAGAGGCGACTTCACAGACGAGGAGGCGGAGGCAATCCGGGATCGCTACTATCAGAGTCACGTTCCATCCATGATCGGGCACTGCAGCCGTACGTTCAGACGTCGGCTACAGTGGACTGACGACACGATCAGAGGAAGCCGATCCAGGCGACATCGAGCATAGCGCCGGGCATCAACGCTTTGGCGTCACACGAAACAGCCCGCCCGGATTCGCATCCTCGATCAGCCACACGGCGCCGTCAGGTCCGACTGCGACGTCGCGAATCTCGTGGCCCACGTCCCACCGTTCCGCCGGTGTGGCGCCGCCCTTTCCGTCGAAGGTGATGCGATTGAGCGTCTTGGTGGGCATTCCACCGATCAGCGCTGACCCGTTCCATTGTGGGAACATGGCGCCGCTGTAAAACGTCAGGCTGCCCGGCGCGATGACGGGTGTCCAATAGATGACCGGCTTCGTGAGATCCGGGCGCGTGTCCGGGCTCGGGATCGGCGTGCCGTCGTAGTTGGTGGCATACGACACCAGCGGCCAACCGTAGTTCTTGCCGGGCTCGATGAGATTCAGCTCGTCACCGCCGCGAGGGCCGTGCTCGAGCTCCCAGAGCTGACCGTTCGGCGCGAATGCGAGACCGTACGGTGTGCGATGGCCGGTGGTCCACGTCTCCGACGGCGTCAGGTTCGGCCCCGGGAAAGTGTAGGTCCTCACCACGGGCGCGCTCTTCGCGATCTCGGTGTTGCGCGGCGGGTCGATGATCGGCAGCGTGGCTGCGCCGGTCTTGCCCGCCTCCGGATTGCCCGGCGCCGGCTTTCCGTCGAGCGTAAGACGCAGGATCTTGCCGAGCGGTGAATTGGGATCCTGCGCCGGCGTCATGCGCTGCCGCTCGCCGACGGTGAGAAAGAGATACTGCTTGTCTGGCGAGAAGGCGACAGCCCCGCCGAATTGTCCGCCGCGTCCCCGCGCGCCGTCGCGCCAGATGACCTGCAGTCCCTCGAGACTCGCCGAACCGTCACCAGTCGCAAGACGAGCGCGCGCGAGCGCGAGGCTCGACCCGCTTCCGCTGTCGCCTGGCTCCGAATACGTGAGGTAGATGCTGTGGTCGGTCGCGTAGTTCGGCGATACGTACACGCCGAGCATGCCGCCCTGTCCCCGGTGCAATACGGCGGGAACGTTGGCGACCTGCGTCTTCGCGCCCTGCTGGGTCACCAGCCAGAGTGGACCAACTTTCTCCGTGATGAGCATGCGTCCGTCGGGGAGGAACGCGATGCGCCATGGGAGGTCGAACGTCGCCACCTGGGTCATGATGAACGGCAGGTCCGACGCGGCGCTTTTCCCGCCCGCATTTACCTGGGCGTGCGCCGTTGTGGACAGGATGGCGAGCGACAGCATGGCATGAGCGACGACCTTCATCGGACTCCCTCGCATGGGTTCGGAGTTGTCAGGAAGGTTACACGGGTCGCCGCGAGTTGTGCCAGTCTGCGGCCGGGGGAGCCGGCAACATCGTCACGTAATCACTCCCGAAGCACCACCTTTACACGAACCATCGGGGCAGCCTCAGTCTGAAGAACCATAACGAGACACTCGCGGCGATCAGGTCGATCGACCAGCGTGCTCCGCTTCAGAGATAGCCATGTCCAAGTCACGCCTCGCACGCTACGCCAGGGAATGTGATGATCGAATGAATCCCCGGAGCAAAGATGACAGCTCACGTTAGATCACTCGTCGCCCTCATCCATGTCGCCAGCGTCGTGCGCAGCATCGCGTTCTATGCCGATCTTGGCTTCGAAGTCCAGAACACCGTCGTGCCACGAGGCCAGGACGCGCCCGTCTGGGCATGGCTGGAGAGCGAGAAAGCCAACCTGATGGTCGGCCTGGCCGACGCACCAATCGATGCGTCCCGCCAGGGTACCTTGTTCTACCTCTACTTCGACGACATCGAGCAGGCCCGCAGCACGCTGGTGGAGCGAGGCCATTCGCCCGGCGAGATCATGTATCCGTTCTACATGCCGGGCGGCGAGTGGCGACTGGAAGATCCGGATGGCTACGTGCTCATGCTCGCGCAGATCTAAGCGGCCAGGTGAGAGAAGGAGTAGCGATGGCTCGGCAACTCCCCCCACGGATTGCGAAGAACGTTCCGGGGCTGTGCTATACCACCTGCGAGTGCAAGGTGTGTGGCGCTGGTGGCAGTTCTGGAGGGGGTGGGGTGGGCCTGAGCATGCTGCCTGACGAATCGTTGCACCGGCGTGGCGCGAACGGGCGGTCCTGTGCGGACATGGGAAGTACGCTTCTGATGAATCACTATCGTTCTCGCCCTTGTCAACGCGCTCGGTTGGCAATTCATTACGCTGGGGCCTCTCGAGGGACAGCATGCAGGGGCTCCCCGACCAGGCCGTGCGAGCGGGCGCGGCCGCTCAGCTCGTCGATTTGGCCGCCGCTCGAACGCAGGTTTGTTAGCCCGACCAGGTGGACAAGACCGCGGACGTGGCGTGGTGCTAACTGAACCGCATACCGGGAGCCGAAATGATCAGGCACCTTCTCGTCGCCGCCGCATTGATCGCATGCACCGCTGTTCCGGGTGCTATCGCCGGCCGTGGCCATGTCGGTGGGATCGCGCTGGGCCAGTCCGGGTCGCATCCCCTGCCCGAACGCAGGGAGGCTATCGCTGCCGCGCTGCCCTCGACGGCTGCGACAGCGCCGTCGAACACTCTCAAAGTCGTGCTGCTGGGCACCGGCGTCGGGCCGCCTGTCAACCTGCGGCAGTACGGAACGAGCACTCTCGTCGAGGCCGGCGGGCAGCGCTTCCTCTTCGACTGCGGTCGTGGCGCAACGCTGCGGCTCGCGCAGGCCGGCGTACCGATCGGCTCGATCACGCGGATATTTCTCACGCACCTGCATTCGGACCATGTGCTCCAGCTCCCCGACTTGCTACTGACCGGTTGGGCCGGCGGTCGTCGCGCCGTGCCGCTCGCGGTCTGGGGGCCGGCCGGAACGCGCGCCATGATGGACCACCTCCAGCAGGCGTTCGCCTTCGATATCCAGATGCGCCGCGACATCGACGAGCACATCCCGGCGGCCGGCATCACGGTAGTGAGCCATGAGGTGAGGACGGACGGCGTCGTATTCGCTGAAGGTGGCGTGACGGTGACCGCGTTCCTCGTGGATCATGGACCGGTGCAGCCCGCCTTCGGCTACCGCGTTGACTATGAAGGGCGCTCGGTGGTGCTGTCCGGCGATACGCGCGTCTCGGAGAATCTGGTGCGCCATGCGCAGGGCGCCGACGTGCTCGTGCACGAAGTCATCGACCCCCAGGCGCTGCGCGAGCGACCTGACCACCCGAGCGCGGCGATCGTCGACGCGATCGTTGCACACCACACGACGCCGCAGCAGGCCGGTGAGGTGTTCCGCCGCGTCGCTCCCCGCCTGGCCGTCTACTCCCATGCCCCCAACACCGAGCGCATTCTCGCTCAGACCAGGACGGCTTATGCCGGCCCCTTGCAGGGAGCAGAGGATTTGCTGACGATCCTGATCGGCGCGCAGATCGAAGTGGTGCATTACACGCCGCCGCCACGCTGACACGATCGGCGGAACCATTCAGCCATGCGCCGCTGCGCCCGGCAAGGGTACGAGCGGGGTAGCGTCGCTCGCGGAACTCGCTCCCACATCTTAGCATCGCTCATTCAACGTGGCACGAGCCGAGCGATCATCGACGGGTTCCCAGTGCACACCCTGGCTTGGGAGCAGCGCGGTCGGATACCACGCTGCCTCCGCGAGGTAACGCATGAGCTCACCCTCCGCCATGTCGCGGGTTCCATGTACACTGGCCAGTGTGAAGAGGCCGAGCAGCGAGGCGCGAAGAAGCCCTTCGCCGGCAATGTAGGCATCGTGGACGCGCACCGGCAGGCCGGGCATTATCGCGATCCGTCCATCCCAGTCGAAGCCAGGTTGCTTCGCAACCACCTTCTGATCCGATGTGAACGGTTTCCATTGGTCACGCGCCTCGCCCATGTTAAAGGTGCCGCGGTGTCGAACACGTACCTTGGCCACCGTCGGCTGCCCCTCCGTAAGCGCCGAGCGGAAGAAGCGCTGAGACGGTGCGGGCAGACCCTCGAGTTCGCGAAAGTCTACGGTGTGCGGCTGGATCGGCACGCGCGCGGCGTCCAGTCGCGAACGCAACCGCTGTGTGTCCCCGAGCTCCACTGGTGGGATGCGAGGATCACGACGGTGGCAAGAACCGCTACCAGGAAGCTCAGAACCAGTAATACGACGCGCAGCATGCGTGGAATCCACCAGGATGACATCGTGTTCAAGTTTCGCGGCATCACGCCGTTCAGGTGGAGTCAGACCGCACACGAGGGTATCCTCTCGTCACGGTCCGGCTGCAACTCCACGATGCCTCTACCCGAGCATGATCGCGAGCATCAGCATGAATAGCGGGGCGGTGATGGCGCAAGAGCGAAAGCAATGATTGGCGTGCGAGACCAATGGGCGGCCGGGTCGAGCTACGAGGCCTTCATGGGTCGCTGGAGCCGCCGCCTTGCGCCCGGGTTCGTCTCCTGGTTGCGGATCCCGGGCGGCGTTCACTGGCTGGACGTTGGGTGTGGCACGGGAGCGCTTGCCGATGCCGTTTGTAGCCATGCGGATCCCGCGTCTGTCGTGGGGTGCGATCCGGCGACTCCCTTCGTCAAGTACGCTCGAGAACACAGTCGTGACGCGCGGCAATCCTTCGTGGTCGCCGGAGTTGGCAGCCTGCCGCGCCGCCCCGGTGGGTACGGCAGCGTGGCCTCCCTACTCGCCTTGAACTTCTTCCCGGACGTCGAAGGTACAATTCACGAACTGCAGTCCGTGGCTGCGCTCCGGGCCACGGTGTCCGCTTGCGTGTGGGATTACAGCGACGGCATGCAGCTTCTCCGCCATTTCTGGGACGCTGCGGTGTCGCAGGATTCGGCGGCGTCCGCGCTCGACGAAGGCAACCGGTTCCCACTCTGTCGTCGCGACACGCTGACGGCGCTGTTTCGCAAGAGCGGCTTGAGTGACGTGTGCTGCGCGCCGATCGAGATCCTCACGGACTTCGCCAGCTTCGAGGAATATTGGTGCTCGTTCCTGGGCGGAACGGGCCCCGCACCATCCTACGTCGCATCGCTTGCCGCGGACCTTCGCATGATCCTGGAGCGAAGACTCGAAGAGACGTTGCGACGCGGGCCAGATGGAAAGATCACTCTCACTGCACGAGCCTGGGCCGTTCGCGGGACCATGAGCTGATCGACACGCATGCTAACAGTGAGCGTGCATTCGATGGCGCTGCACGCCGCTGCCGATATCGCACGTTAGCGCGCTATCACTATTCCTGCCGGGGATCGTGGGGGTGCTGCTCGTGCCGAGTCGCCTCGAGTAGATGAGTGCGGTCGTACAATTGCCGGTATGCAAGTCAAAGCGCTCGAGTCAGTCGATGGTTCGATGCTTCCGCATATCGTCGATCCTAACGGCGTCCTGCTGGTGTACGTGCAGTTGGCGCGTACATTGCGGCTGACAACTCGACCACTTGGCCGCGGAGCCACCACCCGGGTTCGCGCCGGCTGATCTCGAGTGTCAGCTGTCACCGATTCAGATCGCGATCTCCGATTCCATGAAACGCACATTCATCCACTCGAGCTTGACGTTACAACAGGAGATCGGGTACTCCATTCGCGATGACGTGGTTCGTGTGACCTGCGTGCTCCCGGATGGAAAGGAGTTCCAGCAGTGCCGGGCCGTTCTGTGCAAGTACTTCGGCGAGATACGTCCTGCGGCCATGATGATCACGGCGAAGCTCATGTATCCGCGGATGCGCTTCGGAATCGACGTCACGACGCTCAAAGGAGGCGAGAATTATGAAGAGAGTCATGACGCCTGATCTGTCGTTACGCCCGACAGCAGGAAGCAGGCTGCGTCCGCTTCGGGCCACTGGTGAACGCCGGCGTCAGGCTTCTCGACCTACGGAGGAGGCCAGTTCGTGAATGTACTTGTATTCGGTGCGTCGGGGGCGACCGGACGCGAAGTCGTCGAGCGCGCACTCGACGACGGCCACTCCGTCGCCGCATTCATTCGCAACCCAGCCAGGTTCGAGATCAGGCACGCCAACCTGTCTTTGGTCGTAGGCGACGTGACGCAATCTGCATCGGTCGAACGGGCCGTCACCGATCGAGATGTCGTCGCGAGTGCTCTGGGATCCGGCAACTCTCTGAGATCGAATCCGACCTTGACCGATGGCATACAGAACATCATCGGAGCCATGAGTCGTGCAGGGGTTCGCCGTTTCGTCTATCTGTCGATGCTGGGAGTCGGCGGCAGTGCCTGGCAACTGGGCCTGGTGGATCGCTACGTCGTCCTGCCGCTGCTGTTGCGTAACGTGGCCGCTGATCACGCGGGAGAGGAAGCGTTCATCAAGCAAAGCGAGCTGGATTGGGTGATCGTGCGTCCTCCACGCTTGACGAACGGACCATACACAGGGAGATACCGAAACGGGGAGGATCTCAGGGGGAAGGTGTTCATGTCGTCGATTGCCCGTGCAGATGTAGCGGATTTCATGGTGAAGCAGTTTGCGGACGATCGATACGTGCATAGAACACCGGCGATACTTGGCTGATGGCGTGCTACGGAACCGTCCCGGTTGATCGTCTGTGTTTGACGCGACAGTGGATGAGTACCAGTTAGAACCGCCCCGGGTTCGTCGGCTCTCCAGCACTTTGTGTGGATGACGGTGGTCACGTTCAGTCCTGATCGCTCGCGCTTCGGGCGGCGGCAGCGTGGTCCGTATTCGATACGCCCTCGTATACACACAAAGTGCGGGAGAGCCGGCAATCCCGGCGCGGTTCAGGCCATGGATCAGCCCTGAAATGCGAGTCCGACGAGTCGGAGGCATCGGCACTGCGCTGACGGTCCACGAAGGTGAGGTACCCACCTCCCCTCAGCGATCAGTCTCAGTCCCCGCTCTCCCGTGAGCCGCTGTCGTATCACGGGGAAGGTGCTCCCCTGGATGAACCGGAGGAGGACCGAATCCGCCGGGACCGGTTCGGACGTGCTCAATGCGGGGGTGAGCACGCTGAACCGGTGCGGTGGAGCGGTGGCATACAGCGAGAGTACTCCACCCGGAGGGATGCACCCACGGTAGTTGCTACGATAATAGTTCGCGCTCTGCAGGCCATCCGTCTCGACGTAGAACTCGCCCGACGTCACCGGGAGATCCACGGACTGACTATATGTCAGGGTGACTGGCGCCAGATGATGGGAGCGGAAGGTGCTGGGCCCAACGCCGGAGGCAGCGTGGGCGAAACGAAGGGTGGCTGGCCGCCCGATCTCCCGGACGTACAGATACAGTGAGGCGGCCCCCTCGGCGGCGTGCGCCGTAACGAGAGCCGGCCCCTGTCCCACCTCACGCGCCACCGCAAGCCCGGCGGCATCGACGCTCATGGACGAGGCATTGCTCGACTCCCACGCTGTTACGGTGGCCGCACCAAAGCCAACGCCGGTAACCACCCCTTCGGACGACACCGTTGCAACCGCGGAATTGCTCGACCTGAACGTCACTCTCGCCGGATTGACCGTCGCGGCGCCCCGCGCGTTTCTGGCAATGACAGTTAGCATTGCCGATTCGTGAACCATCAGCGAAGGCAGGTCGGACAGCGAAAGGGTGGCTACCGTGTTCCAGATGTCGGTGGGACTCGAGCACGAAAGCAAAGTCGCGACCCCCGCGGCGAGCTGAAAGCGGCGGCGAACAGCGGCGGACAGTGGGAGGTACGCATCCGCGAGCCGGGAAGTACGGGAAATGCGAAGATGAAATCGCGAGTGGGATCGTCAGGGAGTACCGCGTGGGCGTCGCGGTGGAGCGCCGTGCAGGGAGCGAAGAGGCGTTCATGAAATCGTGCGTGGTCGAGTGTCACGAAGGCCGAACGAGGGCGGCGATCTGGTGAGCGAACGACCCGGTGGGGATGATGCGTCGGGGCGTTTTCAACATGTCTATTTCGCGGGCGACGGGGCGTACTTCCTGGCCGGCGATCGGCGGCTACGTCATCCATGACGCCTGGCATGTGGCGGTCGATGGCCGCGGCATGCGAACGTTTTGGCGACGCTCGGACTCAGCCACCACATCGTCCACGTTCCGTCGGGACGCCGATATCGTCAGGGAGATCCTCGCCGTCCCCTATGCGTAGTATGCCGATCTCTGCCACGGGCCAACTTCCTGACAGTCGCACACGGCTTGTTCGGCGAACATCGCGCGTTGCTCCGCGGCGAGGATCTCGGACCGCGTGGCTCTCTGATTCCGGAATCATTGCTCGCGGCGTACTACTGCTCGCTAGTCCGGGCACGTGGCGTGATCGTGTAGGCGGGCTGCTCTGGTGCGGTGGGCGACGGCTGATGGTACCGCGCCTCCGGACCATTGTGCACCTCCATTCTCGTGACCCCCGTCGCCCAGCAGGGCCACCGTTCTGGACAGGCGCGCCTTCGGGTGTGTTCGTTCGAGGTCGGCCGATTTCTTCCTGGCGCCCGCGCTCGAAGCGACCGGGCATTCGATCGACGAGGTGCTCGGCGCCCTGCGCACTGCCGGAGCGTGCATTCCTCGAGCTCGACGCGGGGTCGACCTGGAGCGATCGCGAGCAGACTGGCGAGCCAGACCCTGAAGCGGACGGGTGCGCTGACGATGAGAATCAGCATGGCTGATGGTGTTTCGGGCGGGACCCATTATGCCCATCTACGACGATCCGGAGCCTCTCGATCGTGCAGTTGTCGAGGAGCGACTGACATCAGCGATTGGATCTTCCCATGGAAGCCGGAGGATACTTAGTCGTGTCGGCTCCCATGGCGAGGAGTTGATCGCCGACATCCTCCAACTGTTCGCGTTGGAGGGGCCCGACTCCAGCTCCATGAATATCTCGCCACGAACCGGAGGAGGATCTTCTTGAAGGTCGATCATACCGCTCGTCCCGACGATACTGCCGTTCGCACCGCACTCTGGCGGGCGTTGCACGTGCGCGCCGATGCGCCACCGCACGTCTTCGAGGATGAAGTGGGCTTGCAACTCGTCGCCCCCGATGCCGACTGGCCCGACCGCGCGGACATGAGCGCGTTCACGCGACCGTTCCGTGCGGCTATTCTGGCGCGGGCGCGGTTCATCGAGGATCTCGTCGAAGAGCAGGTCGCGCGCGGTGTCGGCCAGTACGTTCTGCTCGGCGCGGGCCTCGACACGTTCGCGCAGCGCAGGCCCGAGTTCGCGTCGCGGTTGCGCATCTTCGAGCTGGATCAGCCCGAGCCTCGAGAGTGGAAGCGTGGGCGCCTCCTAGCCACGGGCCTGGATATCGCCGACAACCTCCGGCTCGTGCCCGTGGACTTCGAGGCCGGCGACGACTGGGTGGCGAGGCTGGCCGAAGCGGGCTTCGATACCAGCCGCTCCGCTGTCGTCACATCTACCGGTGTCAGTATGTATCTGACGAGGGATGCGATCGTGGATACCATGCGCCGGATCGCGAGGTTCGCTTCCGGTTCGACGTTCGTGATGTCGTTTCTCTGTCCGATCGAAATGCTCGATCCAGACACTCGCGTCGGCGTCGAGCGCGCTGCAGAGGGTGCGCGCGCCAGCGGCACGCCGTGGGTCAGCTTCTTCGAGCCCGATGAGATCCTGGCCCTCGCTCGCGATGCCGGCTTCGCGAAGGTGCAGCACGTGTCGGCCGCCGCTCTGGCGGAGCGCTACTTCGCCGGCAGAACGGACGGTCTGCGTCCACCGAATAACTCGGAAGAATTGTTGGTAGCAATCGCATGAAGCGAGACGCAACCTGTCATTCTTGCTCGCCCGAACCGTCGTCTACACCACGCACGCCAGCTTCACCGCGTCCTCACCCACTCGCCCCGTGCTCACCAGGCGAAGCGGCGGCCTCGCGCCGGCGAAGTACGGCTTGCCGCCGCCTAGGATGAACGGCCGGAAGTAGAGGCGATACTCGTCGATCAGGCCGAGCGCAGTGAGGGAGCCAGCGAGCTCCGGCCCGGCGACATCGATCTCCCCATCGAGATTCGATCTGAGCGTCCGCACGAATGTGCCGAGGTCGTCGTTGACGAGCGTGGCGTTCGGCCCGACGGATTTCAACGTGCGCGAAACGACCCACTTCGGCTTCGGGCGCCATGCCGCCGCGAAGTCGCGCTCGACCGCGCCCCACTCAGGTCGGTCGTCTTCCCAGTAGCGCATGATCTCGTAGATGCGCCGGCCGTATATCATCCCCGCGAGCTCGCGGACATGGTCGTTGAAATGGCGATGGAGCTGTTCGTCCGGCGGCGGAAGCTCCGGGCCGCTTGGGGGGCCGGCGACGTAGCCGTCGAGCGACTGCATCATTCCGAATACGAGTTTTCCCATGTCGTCACGCTGCCGTGTGGCGAAGGTAGATCGTACGGGTAGTCAGGGATGTCGGGGAGATCTCGACAACATGAAGATACAAGGATCAGTGCCCCGTATCGGGGCGCGCGCGAGGTGCTCGGCTGCTGCCGGGCCAGCGATCCAGGGGATGCGGTCGCCACCATCGATTGGCTACATTACGCCGAAGTCCTGCGATAAGCAGTCGGCGCTCTCCCGGGCCGCGCGGGCCGCGAAGTGGATGCTCGATCCGGCCAGTGCCCGGACGATGACATGGTCACACCTCGTACAGCGATCTCTCCACGCGGGGGCGGTTCATGACGAGCGAGAACGAGCGAACGTACAGCGATAGAGAGTTCGCCCTCATCCTCGACAGGGCAGCGGAGCTTGGCGCGTCCCCGGAATCGCGACCGCGGCCCGGAACGGGGCTCTCCATCGAGGAAATCAAGGCGATCGCGCTCGAGGCTGGATTCGATCCGCATCTGATCGACAGGGCGGCAAGGGAGCTTCCCACGAATCCGGATGCTTCCGTGGTGGAGCGGGCGATCGGCGGTCCGCTCGAACACGAGCTCTCGGCCCGCTTCGAAGTGCGTCTCACCGAGGAGCAATCCGCGCACCTGCTCGCTCTCGTCCGCGCAGCGGCCGACCAGCATGGGGAAGGGACTTCGACAGCGGCCGGATTGTCGTGGAATTCGGTGGGCGAAGGGAGTCACCTCTTCGTGTCGGCGCATCGCGAGGGCGAGGGCACTCGAGTGCGGGTCGTCGTCGACCGGCGCGGTGTGCTGTTCGCCACCGGCGCGCTCGGTCTCACCGTCGGACTCATCGTGCCATTCATCGTCGCGAGTAATCTCGATTTTCAGTCGGTGGCCGCCAACGCCGCGATCTTCGCCGGTGGGCTCGGAGGCAGCCTCGCCGCGGCACGGGCGTTCTGGTCATCAACTACGAGGCGGCTCCGGAACCGGGCGGAGGCACTCATGGAACTCTTCGCGCGGACGCTGGATGAGCCCCGCGACGGCGGAGGCGCAAACCAGGAGAGCCGAAGGTGGCGACCGACCTGATCACGCTGGACGTGCGAACACGCTCGGAGTGGCGGCGGTGGCTTGCCGGGAACCACGCTTCGAGTCCGGGTATCTGGCTGCTGCGTCACAAGCAGCACACGGGCGTCGAGTCGATGCCCTACGAGGAGCTGGTGCGTGAAGCGCTCTGCTACGGGTGGATCGACAGCCTCGTGAGACGGCTGGACGAGAGCAGCTACGCGATCAAGGTCACCCCACGACGGCCGACGAGTAAGTGGTCGGACTCGAACCGGAGACGCTGGAAGGAACTCGAATCGACTGGAGAGCTCGCGCCGCCAGGACTCGCTGCGGCTCCCACCGCGAGAACATATCCGTCGAAGCCGTCCATCCCGGAGATGCCTGCGTACATCGCGAAGGCGTTCAAGGAAGACGCCAAAGTGTGGAAGAACTTCGGCTCGCTCGCACCGGGAGAACGTCGTAACTTCGTCGCGTGGATTCACACTGCCAAGCGACCCGAGACGCGGGAGAGACGGATTCGGGAGTCGGTCCGCCTGTTGGCAGCAGGGAAGAAGCTTGGCTTGAAGTAGGCCGATGCCGCGTTCATCAATGATGTTGCTGGTTGGTGTTTGCTTCTGTCCTGCCGCGTGGATGGTGCATCGCAGGCTCGCCACCGATGTCCGACTCGACATCGATGGCGCATTGGCAGGCGGCGCCGCGGCGGCTGGGGTGTGGGTGGCAATGCTCGGCATCGCGATAGTCGTGAATCGCGTCGCTGGTTAGGATTTGCGTCGCGACATTCGTGGCGCTTTGGTTCGTTCTCGGGAGAACCACCCTCAGGCTGCCTGACCGCCCCCTTCCGATATACCTGTCGAAATTCGGCTTTGCCGTTCGTCGTGATGGTGAAGGCCAGCCAACCCGGCCGGCCGCCCACCCTTCCAGGAGGCAACATGCCGCACTTTCTGATCTCCGGGTATCTCCCCGAAGACTTCGATCCCTCGGCTCAGGATGAGTCGAAGGTGGAGGAGATCTACGCGCTCAATCGGGAGATGGTCGCTGCCGGTGTGCGGAGGTTCGCCGGTGGCCTGGGAGCGGCGCACACGCTTCGACTCCAACCGAACGGCGAAGTGCGCATCACGGATGGCCCGTACCTGGAAACGAAGGAACTCGTGGGCGGCATCACGATCGTGGAGACAGCCGACCTGAACGAGGCACTGACATGGGCGCGCAGGGGCGCGAGCGCGTTCGGAACACCGGTCGAGGTGCGCGAGATCTTCTTCGATCCCGCTCCAGAACAGGCGTGAGCACGGGACTCTTT
>JBIQLU010000085.1:0-16640 GCA_044463985.1 Gemmatimonas aurantiaca
ATCCGTCATCTCGCGTCACGACGGGGTCAGGTACTCGATGTAGAGCTCCCAGGGCGATTGCCCTGGGACCTCTACATCGAGTACCTGACCCCCGCTCAGAACGTTATGCCGACCACCACCGGCACGAAGTTGGTCTTCGCCGGGTCGGTGTTCACCGTGTAGTAACGCGCCTCGGCGAATAGCGCGGCTCCGCCCAGCGCGAGCCGCAGCCCGACACCACCGTTGAATCCCACGTCGGTGTCCTTGTGGCGCAGATCGTTGAACTCGCTCACCGCGCCGCTCACATCCTGCTTCACGCGCCGCCGGAAGACGCCGACGCCGCCCACGATGTACGGCTGCACGAGTCCCTGTGTCTTCCCGAGCGTGAGATCCAGCGAGCCACCCACGAGGTCCACATTGCCGGTGGCATTCAGGTTGGGATCATCGGGGAGAGTTATGCCGCCGTTGTTCTTGATCAGTGGATTGTCGATATCACTCCGGCTCCAGAAGAGCGTGCCGCGCACGCCGAGCGGGCCGCCCGTGCGCACTTCGACAAAGCCGTTGAGAACGAGCCCTACCTTCGCGGCGTCGCCGTAGTCTTCCGTGGGCACGTTGGCGCCGGCGGCGACGCCGATTCCTATGCCGGGCCCCTGCGCCAGCGACGGCGTGGGAGCGGCGGCAAATGCGCCGAGTCCGAACAGGGCAGTGAGCAGATATGTAGCACGCATCGCTGGACCTCGAATACTGGTTGAAGATCTGCGCGAACCGGCTGTTCGCGACGACGGGAGCGACCGCGGTCGAGCCCGCTCCAGAGTTGCCGGAGCGAGCGTCGTCACGCGATCAATCTCGCGAAGGTCCAGCATCAACGCACAGGTCGGGCCGTGGCGACGACCGACGCGGATTGCGCGTCATCCAGCGCTCTGACGGCAGAGCTAACGCGCGGCCGGTCGGCGGTTACCAGCCGTTACGCCGACGCCATTCCGCGCGCTCACTCCGCCACGGCCTGCCGCCGCAGTCCGCCCACGCACCGTGTAGAACTCATCCAGGCTAATGCGTCAAGAGATGCCGACGGCCCGCGTTCCCCGATGTGTGGCGTTGCGCGCGGGACAGGTAGAGGCTGGGCCATCGCGGCCTGCGGTGTATATTCGGCAGCATCCGCAACCCCGGGAGGAACGAGAACCATGCCTCGCTATGCCGCCTTCCTTCGTGGCGTGAGCCCGATGAACGCGAAGATGCCGGATCTGAAGCGCTGCTTCGAGGAGGCCGGATTCACTTCCGTGCGAACGCTCCTTTCCAGCGGCAACGTCGTATTCGACGCGCGCGCCGCGTCGGAGGCATCACTCGAGCGACGCGCCGAGGCCGCGATGGAGAAGGGGCTGGGACGCACGTTCCACACGATCGTGCGTCCGGTGAGCCGGCTGACCGAGTTGCTCGAGACCGATCCCTTCGCGCGCTTCCCGCTGCCGTCGAACGCGAAGCGGGTAGTCACTTTTCTGCGACAGCCGCACGAAGCGGAGCTGTCGCTGCCCCTGGAGATGGACGGCGCAAGCATCCTGACGCTCGACGGCCGCGAGATCCTCAGCGCCTACGTGCCGAGCGCGAACGGTCCGGTGTTCATGACGCTGATCGAGAAGACGTTCGGCAAGATGGTGACGACGCGAACGTGGGAGACGGTGAGGAAGTGCAGCAAGGGGTAGGACGACGGGGTCAGGTACTTTATGTAGAGGTACTCGGCGGAAAACCGGCCGGGACCTCTACATAAAGTACCTGACCCCGTCGCCTGACCCCGTGCCACCGGCGCATCGGCAGTTCTCCCGATAGATCACGGTACAGCCCATCGCTATCTTCGCGTTCGCGATCGGATTCGAGCGACGAATGCACTGATGGATATGGATGATGAGGAGGTGCCGATGACATCGAGCTTCAGCCACGCACACGACGACAACCCCGAGACCGTCGCGGCGACGGAGCACGGCAGGGTCGAGCGCTGCCGCCACTGCGGCGCGCTCCTGCTCCATTTCGGGAACGCGGTACTCGCCATGCACGCAACCGACCTCGCGCTTCTCCGTGATGCTGTCGAACGGCATTGCCGCCGCAGCTCGCGAGCCAGCGGGGGACGCTGCATCGAGTTCGTGATGGGCGACTCGGGCGTCGGCTTCGCTTTCGACCGCGCGGAGATCACCGAGCTCGACGCGCTGCTCGAGGAGACGACCGATCAGGTCGCGGCGCGGATGCTGCCGAACGATGGCTTCGAGAGCGCCGGTGGGTCCATGCAACTGCCGAAGCCGCTCATTCGGCGGCTGGGGAGGTATCCGGATGCCCGCGCATAGGCCACGGCTCAAGATCATTCGCCGCCTCGGCGTTCAGCTTCCCGGACTCACGAGGAAGAGCGCCGACAAGCGACCGTACCCGCCGGGCCAGCACGGTCAGTCCGGCACCAGGCGTCGCAAGGTTTCCGAGTACCGGCGCCGGCTGGAGGAAAAGCAGAAGATTCGCTTTCACTACGGCGTGGGCGAGCGGCAATTGCGGCGCTACGTCGAACGCGCAGGCGCGATGCCGGGCGTGACGACGCACAATCTCTTCACGCTGCTCGAGCGGCGTCTCGACAACGTCGTCTTCAGACTCGGCTTCGCACCTACCATCCCCGCCGCGCGGCAGCTCGTTTCGCACGGGCACATCCGTGTCGATGGCAAGCGCGTGGATCGCCCCTCGTACGGCCTCCGCGCCGGGGAGACGATCTCGCTCTCCGAAAGAGCGTCGCAGCGCGCTTCGATCCAGGAAGCTCTCGCTGCGGGACCGCTGGTGAAACTGCCGAGCTTCCTCGCGCTCGAGCCGGGAAACTCGAGCGTGGGACGCGTGATCGACCGGCCCACGCGCAACGACGTGCCATTCGCGGTGGTCGACGCCGCGGTGGTCGAGTACTACGCTCGCTAGCTCTTCACGGAACGACCCTGGCTTTCTGACCACTTCCGTCGCTGCTCGTGGAGCAGTCACATCCTGTCGGGCTTAATTCCGATTGTTTTTGTCGGGATTAGCCCATATATTCGCCGCGATGCCAGCCATACAATCCCAGATAGCAATCCGAGCGAGAGCGCCTATGCAGGTACGGCTCACCCGGCGCGAGCGAGAGGTGCTCGCACATATCGCCGCTGGAATGAAGAGCAAGGAGATCGCCGCCGCGTTGGGCGTCAGTCTGAGCACCATCAACACCCACCGCGAGCACCTCGCGAAAAAACTCTCCACGTCGTCGGTTGCCGCCCTCACCCGCTACGCGCTCGACAACGGGATCACGGGCGGCGATTGATCGACGACGACGACGGCCTTCTTCACTTCCCCTGCGTTGCGGCCGTCGTGGCCCGCCCTGACAACCACGCCCTGAAGCTCTCGTCGGCCTCGGCGAGCCCCTGCAGTCCGTGTCTGGCGAACACTTCGTCGATCGGTCTGGCAGCGATCTGCGCGTCTATCAGCTCTCCGATGAAGCCGTAGCCATCGCGAGCGAAGAATGTCCCGAGCGCCGCGGATTCGGCGGAGTAGAGCAGCCGACCCGTCAGAGCGATCCTGCCATCACCGCCGCGCGCTCCACCGCGAGATCCGCGACGACCGCCGCGCATCCCGCCCATTCCACCCATCCCGCCGCGACGGCCACCGCCCATCCCCGGCGTGCCACCCGGGGGCATGCCAGCGCCGCCTCCACGCCTCCCGCCTTCGCGCCCTCCCGCGAAGTCACCGCCACCCGATGACGCGAGCTCCGAAATGGACGAGCTGCGCATCACGAGAAATTCCACGAGAGGTATGATGCCCGTCTGATGCGCCGCGAGGGACGACGTGAACGCTTCCGCCGATGCGGAGTCCGCGAGCTGTGCCAACATCTCGACCGACCAGTCGGGTACGCGCAGGTCGGGCGCGCGTCCGCTCGCGACCATCGGCGCGGCCTTCGTGTCGGTGACACGGTTCGCATGCGCCGAGAGCCATGCGCGGATGGCGGGTGCGATCATCCTGGCGGAGTACATCCCGTTCATCATCGCGCTGCTGGCGCCGCTCGCATTCCTGTCGCGCTGCTCAGCGATTCTCGAATCGCCAACCAGGAGATCGACCACGATTCCCGAATCGGAAGACGTCTCCGGAGGGAGTGCCGCGGGCGGCGGCGCACTCGCTTCGCCGTCCTTCGCGTTCCTGTCCCTCATGGCTGGAGCGCGCCGAACCCGCACCACGAGAGGCGCGAGCGTGTCGCCCGGGAACAAGCTCGACATCATCGCGGCGGCGCGCTCGAGCGACGGCTGCACCCGCGCGAGGTCGGCACCCGACGGAGCGGAGAGCTGGTAGCCGGTTCCTCGCACCACCCACGTGGAATCGGTGCCGGAGACTCGCAGCTCGGCGTTCGCTGGCGGTTGCAGCGCTGCGGGCGCCGTTTCGGGTGAAGCGTGGCTGGACGCGCAGCCGGAACTCGCGATCGTCACTCCGATGACGACGACGTACAGTGAGCGATTCATGAAAAGTTCTCGTTGAAGGGAGCAGCTACCCACCACACCATTACAACAGATCGAGCAGGAAAAACGTTGTCGCGCGACTGTCTCCGTATGCGTACTCAGCAGCGGTGGAGTCTCCCGATTCGGTGGATCCGCCTGTAACTTCTGCGAAACAGCTACGGAGCCGACGAGCTCCACATTTCCGCCTTCACTCTCCCACCATTCCGTCATGCCGCCACACGCTTCTGCCCGCCACGTCCGCTGGACCGATCTCCCAAAGGAGTCCGTCACCGAGCAGCTCTCGCGACGACTCGTGACCGGCGAGCGCGTGATGCTCGCGCAGGTGTACCTCGAGAAGGGATGCATCGTTCCAAAGCACTCGCACGAGAACGAGCAGATCACCTGGATCGTGGAAGGAGCACTGCACTTCCGGCTCGGCGAGAACGGTGAAGAAGAAGTGACGGTGCGGGCGGGCGAGGTACTGCACATCCCGTCCAACCTCCCGCACCAGGCCGAGGCGCTGGAAGACACGCTCGACGTGGACATCTTCAGTCCGATCCGGCAGGACTGGCTCGATCACACCGACAGCTACTTTCACTCTGGCGGGAAGCGCTAGGCGGGAATCGAGATGTCGATGACGCGATCGCGCAGCCGGCCAATCGAACTTCGAGCGCGCCATGAGCGGTAGCGCGGTCGTCGTCACGGATACGGCGCGGGACGACGTACCCGCGCTCGCGGCGCGGGTCGCGCAACTCTCCGGTGAGGGTGCGCTCGACGTGTTCCGCCGCGCCACCGAGCTCGAGCGCGAGGGCCGGTCAGTGGTTCACCTGGAGCTCGGCGCGCCTGATGTCGATGCGCCGCCCCACGTCGTGGACGCGGCAGTCGCCGCACTGCGTGCCGGCGACGCACGCTACGTGGCGCCGCAGGGAATCGCGGAGCTTCGTGAGGCGATCGCCGCCGACGTGCGCTCGCGCGGCGTGGAGGCCGACGCAGATCAGGTCATCGTGACGCCGAGTGCGAAGACCGCGGTGTTCTATGCGATGCTCGCGAGCGTGGAACCCGGGAGCGAAGTGCTCGTGCCCGACCCGGGCTTCCCGATCTATCCGTCCGCGGCGCGATTCGCCGGAGGGGTGCCGGTGGGGTACGCGCTCGATGCGAACAATGCACCGGACGTGGACGACATCGCGTCACGAATCGGAGCACGCACGCGGGTGCTCTGCCTCAACTCGCCCAACAACCCGACAGGCGGCGCGCTCGACGCCACCGCGATGGCGCGCCTCGCAGAGCTGGCCGAGCGCCATGACCTGCGTGTCATCACCGATGACATCTACTCTCGCCTGGTCTTCGAAGGCGAGCGCGCACCCACCATCGCCGCCTTCGACGGCGCGCGCACGCGCACCATGCTGGTGGACGGCTTCTCGAAGACGTGGGCCATGACGGGATATCGACTCGGCTATCTCGTGGTGCCGCGTCCGTGGGTGGAACCGCTCGTCACGATGTGCGTGAACGGGCACACGTGCGTGCCTCCGTTCGTGCAGCGCGCCGGTATCGCGGCGCTCACCGGTCCGCAGGACATGGTGACGGCGCAGATAGCAGCGTATCGCGCGCGGCGCGACGTGCTGGTGCGCGGGCTCGATGCGCTCGATGGTGTGCACTGCCCCGCCCCGTCCGGCGCGTTCTACGTCTTCCCGGACTTTTCCGCGATACTCGGCAAGCGCGGACTCACTTCACGCGACTTCGCCAACCTGCTGCTGGAGGAGCATGGCGTGGCAGTGATAGATGGCGCTGCGTTCGGCAAGCGTGGGGAGGGTCGCATCCGAATCTCGTTCGCGTCTGCGCAGGCCGATCTCGACGCAGCGCTCTCGCGGATCGGCACGGCGGTAGCGGCGCTGGCCATCTGACGAATTCGCAGTCATCTATCTATTCACGACAACGGAACACCATGTCGCACCTGGACGATCAGTCGCTTCTCGAGGTATTGCTCGACTCGTGGGATCGGAATAGCACGATCCTGCTCAACCTTCTTCACATAATCCCGGACGGCGGCCTCGAGACGAGACCGATGGAAGGAAGTCCGTCGGTCGGGGAGCTGTTCGCACACATCCATCACGTACGCCTCGACTTCGTCCGGGAGGACACGCCCGAGTTCGCGGGAGAGCTCCCCAGATCAGAGTGGGAGCCCGGCTCCGACCGCGAGGTGATGGCGCGGCTGCTGCGAGAGAGCGCTCAGGTGGTGCGCGATGCGGTACGGAGCAGAGTCGAGGCGGGACGCGACATGGACACTCACTTCGACCATCCGATCCTTCTGCTGCAGCACCTGATCTGGCACGAGGGCTACCATCACGGTCAGATCAAGCTGGGCCTCAAGCTGGCGGGCCGCCCGATCACCAACGAGGAAGCGGGCCCGCTCACGTGGAGCGTCTGGATGAAGAAGAGCGGGAGCACGCCTGGCGCCGCGCCAATTATCTGACTAAAGTCAGATATGCGTTTCGACCTCACAGCCGGCGTCGCCGTCCTCGAGCGGACGCCGCGCGCATTGAGTGTACTCCTTGGCGGACTGCCGGATGTCTGGACCACGCCGAACGAGGGTCCCGGCACGTTCAGCGCCTTCGACAACGTCGGCCATCTCATCCACGGCGAGCGAACCGACTGGATTCCGCGCGCGCGACTCATCCTGGCGCGCGGAGCGGATAGGCGCTTCCCACCCGTCGACCGCTTCGCGCATTACCACGAGAGCGACGGGAAGACGCTGGCCGAGCTGCTCGACGAGTTCGCGCGCCTGCGGGAGGAGAACCTGGCCACGCTCGCAGGATGGCATCTCACGGATGCCGAGCTCGAACTGGGGGGTGAGCATCCAGCGTTCGGACGCGTGACACTGCGACAGCTCCTGGCTACCTGGGTGGCGCACGACCTCGGGCACCTGGCACAGACGGCGCGAGTGATGGCGAAGCAGTATCGCGAGGCGGTGGGGCCGTGGCGCGCGTACCTGCCGATCCTGGACCGCGAAGCGCATCCATCGGCGCAGATAACGCAGTTGGCGGGAGCCGGGTTGGAGACGCTGAAGAACCCATGACGGAAGCACCGCCAGTGATGCTCGTGACCGGCGGCAGTCGTGGGATCGGTGCCGCCACCGCGCGCCTCGCGGCCAAACACGGCTACGCGGTGTGCGTGAACTACGCACGCTCCGGCGACGCTGCGGCGAGCGTGGTGCACGGAATCGAGGCGAGCGGCGGGCGGGCAGTCGCGGTGGCCGCCGACATCGCGCGCGAGGAGGACGTCCTTCGACTCTTCGCGGAAGTGGACCGCACGCTTGGCCCCGTGCGCGCACTCGTGAACAACGCCGGCACGCTCGAGCTACAGATGCGCGTGGAGAATATGAGCGCCGAGCGGCTTCATCGAGTGCTCGCGACGAATGTGGTGGGTGCCTTCCTCTGCGCGCGCGAGGCGGTCAGGCGGATGTCCACACGTCACGGCGGCGCGGGCGGCGCGATCGTGAACGTCTCATCGGCGGCTGCACGGCTTGGTTCCGCCGGTGAGTACGTGGACTACGCGGCGTCGAAGGGTGCGCTCGACACCATGACGATCGGGCTCGCACGCGAGGTCGCGGCGGAAGGCATCCGGGTCAACGCGGTTCGCCCGGCGTTCATACGGACGGATATCCATGCCCGGGGCGGAGAGCCCGGCCGCGTGGATCGCGTTGCACCATCGGTGCCGATGCGGCGAGGTGGAGAAGCGGAGGAAGTAGCGCGGGCGATATTGTGGCTCGCATCGGACGAGGCGTCATACACGACCGGCGCGTTCGTGGACATCGCCGGCGGGGCGTGATCGATCGCGAGAGGCGGACGGGCAATTGGACGCGCAACGTGAGCCGCCGACTCGGAGCGTGCACCACGGATCAGGAACGATCGCGCGGCCTGAAGTCGATCCGCCGCTTCTCCACGATGCTGTCACCGCGCAACTCACCTTCCACGAGCTCGTAGCCGAGCAACGCGAAGATGCGACCGTCCACGAAAAGGGGGCGGGCGTTCCCGTACCAGTCGACGCACGACGTCCTGCACGCATCGTTGCCCTCATCTGCATGCGAATCGAGCTTGCCGAGTGGCACGAACGCAGTGCCATCGTTGCGCACGAAGAGCAGCGCCGCCGAGACGTCGTACAGACTCTTGTAGCCGTTACCACCGGCGCCGGCGATTGGAAGTCCGAAAATTCCTGCATCACCCGTGTCACTGTCCGCACGATAGTAGAAGCCGTGGCTGCGCGTTTCCCCTTCGGATGCATCGCGCAGAAAGTAGTGCTGAGCCAGAGCGGGCGAGTCACCGAGCCGCACCGCGGTAATGTGCAGGTCGGAGGTATCTCTCCCGATCACCACCGCATCGCCGCCGAGCGCATCGAGCCGGCTCACTTCATAGTGCAGCCCGAGACGGGTGGCCTTTCCGGTCGCGAGCGAGACCACGAAGAGAGTGGCGCCAGCGGTGTCCGCGGATCCCCACGATCCGCCGTCCGCGTAGAGCAGATGCCCCGCTACGAAACGGTCCACGAGCGGGCGCGTAGTCATCGGCTCCGGCAGAGGAGTGTACGCGTCAAGCGGCGCTTCGCTGGCTCCGTCGTCGAAGCGCGCGAGCGGAAGCCGGAGAAGCGCGAGCCCGGCGCCGGGGCGTTCGGCGGACCACATGCGATCGCCGCGCCCTTGCGTGCGGAGCAGAACATTCAACTCGCCGTCATGCTCCAGGAACGAGAACTGATCGATGGGCAGACCGGCGATCCGGAGCCCGGTCGGCGGCCTCGAGTCGAGCGGTATGCGAGAAAGGAGGGAGGCCGGTTGGAGAAATGCGCGCGCGGAGTCCCCGGACGAGTCCACGGCATAGTCGAACGTGGATGCCAGGTACACCGCGTCGCGCGATATGAAGAGCGACCTGTCGTAACCGCCGAAGATGATGGTGGACTCGCATTCCAGCTCCGGCTTCGCCAGCTCGCACGACGTGATCGAATGCATCGTCTCGATCGAAAGCGGATCGACGAGTCCCGCAGGGCGGTAGGTGTGGAGCTTCATGGCAACAGGGCGAAACCGGCCGGTACTCCACGAGACGCCGTCGCGCGGCTCCTTGCTCGGCTCCCATCTCCCGAGGGAAGGAAGCATCCCAAGCGGGTTCGCCGTATCAGCGCGGACCGGCGACGGCGAATAGAGGATGAGCCGCGACCCCAGCAACCGCGATGAGTAATTGCGCGACGAGTAGTAGTCGTTGCTGCGCAGGTGATACGTATCGCGATATCCGAGCTTCCCCGAACTCGAGATGTCGAAGATGCCGATCTCCAGTCCGGCGGGACGGGAGTCGTAGCCCACGACGATCACCTTGTCACCCGAGACCAGGAGCTCGTCGTACCAGGTGGCAGCTCCGTTCCTGTTCGGCCCCGACGCATCAATCATGTCCACAGGCCGCAGACGTCCGCGACTCACGTCCACCGTGAAGATCCGGCCGCGACGCAGTATCACGAGGTGCTTACCGTGACGCTTGACTATCCCACCCTCGTCCACGCCTGCGACCTGGTCGTTCGTAACGGATTGGCCGTCGACGGCTGGAGGAGAGACAACGACTTCCTGGAGCTGAAGCAGCGACTCACAGAGAGGCACATCCAGCTTCACAACGAGTCCACGGCGCAGCACGAGCGAGACGCTATCGGCGTCGAAGCCGATGCGGCGCACCCGCACAGTAACCGACTCCGGGGCTGAGAGACGCTCCGGGGGAACTCTGAGGTCGAAGCTCCCCCCTGCGTCGCTCTGAACTCCGAGAGCGAGGGAGGGAATGTAGATCTGCGCACCAGCGATCCGGGCGCGGTCGACATCCCCCTGATAGTGAACGATTCCACGCAGGACAGCTTCACCGGCTGCTGGCGCCGACGAATCGACAGTCAGGGCGATGTGCCTCGTGCACGGCCGCGGCGCCGGCTGACGCCGAAGCCGCTCGATGGCGATCTCCCGGAGGTAACCAGCGAGCTCGGAGTCCGACCGGAACTCGACGAGCGCCGGCCCGGTCACACTCTGTGCGGGAAGCCGCAAAGCAGTCAACGCCATTACTGCGCCCGCAATCAGTACGCAGCGTCGACTCGCACGGCTTCCTGTATGGCGCATGCATATTGAATGCAGAAAGCCGGCACCGAGCGCAAGAGCGGACGCCGAACGAGACCCGTTGCCCGCTCCCCGCATCACGAGCTATCCTGATGTCCACTGAAATCATGGGACGGAGAGGAGATCGCATGACAGCTTCGCTGACGGGCAAGGTCGCAATAGTCACCGGCGCGAGCGCCGGAATAGGTGCAGCGAGCGCACGTGCGCTCGCTGGTGCCGGTGCACGAGTGGTGCTCACCGCCCGGCGCGGCGAGCGGCTGGAGGCGCTGGCGAAGGAGCTGCGCGCGTCGGGCGAGGAGCCCGTGGTCGTGGCGGGCGACGCGCGAGAGGAGGCGACCGCGCGCGCCGTGGTGGAAGCCGCGATGAGCGCGGCCGGCCGGATCGACATTCTCCTCAACAACGCCGGGATGGGGATCTACGGAAATCTCGTCGATACGAGCGTCGAGGAATACGACGAGATGATGGACACCAACATGCGCTCCACCTTCCTCTTCACCCGTCACGTCGCACCGGTGATGATCGCGCAGAAGAGCGGGACGATCCTGATGCTCTCATCGATGGCCGGCAAGTACGGCTTCCCCGGCGAGGCCGTCTACTGCTCCACGAAGTTCGCGCAGGTGGGCTTCGCGCAGGGGCTCGACAAGGAGCTGCGGCCGCACGGCATCAAGGTTGGCGCGATCTGTCCGGGCGGCGTGAAGACGGAGTTCGCGCTCGGCCGGGGTCGCACCGAGGAAGGAGTAGCCCAGTCGCAGATGCTGGAGCCGAGCGACGTCGCAGCGGCGGTGCTGCTGGCGTGCACACAGTCGGCGGGGTCGAGGATAATCGAGATCCAGATGCGGCCGATGGTGGAGTCGCTTACATAGGAGATCGAACGACAATGGCATCGCAATCCCCCGAGAAGATGATGGCCGCCGTGACCGAGTCGATGCGCGAGCGCACGGGTCGGACGTTGGAGGAGTGGGTCTCCCTCGTTTCTGCCAGTGAAGTCGACCCGCTCGATCAGAATGCCGTGCGTCGCTGGCTGAAGAGCGAGCACGGGATTCCGCAGAACTCACGCTGGGCCATCGCTGACGCCGCCGCGCGCGCGGCGGGATGGGAGCGTCCGGAGACCGAGGAATACATCGACCAGCAATACTCCGGCGCCAAAGCCGGACTGCGGTCCATCTTCGACCGGCTGCGTGCGGCGATCGAGGCGCTCGGCGACGACGTCACCATGGAGGGTCGCTCGACGTACACGCCATTCGTGCGGCGCCGGCAGTTCGTGGCGATAGCCGCGGCCACGCGCAGCCGGGTGGACGTGGGGCTACGCTACACAGAGGCGCCCAGATCGAAGATGCTTACGAGCGCTACGGCGCCGGGGCAGGCCACGCACAAGCTGTCCCTGACGGCTCCGGAGCAGGTGACGGAAGAAGTGGAACGTCTTCTGCGCGTGGCGTACGATCAGAACGGCTGAGCAGCCAACGGACTGAACGGCGAACGACTTCAACCCAGGGGCACACAGGCAGCGGTATGCCCACTACTCGATGACTATCAAGAGACTGGACCACATCAGCGTCGTCGTCGATGACCTCGAGGCCGCCATCGACTTCTTCACCGTGCTCGGCATGACACGCGAGGGCGAGGCGCGGGTCGAGGGACCGTGGGTGGATCGCATCAATGGGCTGGAAGGTATCCAGGTCGACATCGTCATGATGCGGACTCCGGATGGGCATGGGCGGCTCGAGCTGACGAAGTTTCGCAATCCGGAGCTGGTCGCGATGGAGCCGGCGATCGCACCGCCGAACACGCCGGGACTTCGGAGCATCATGTTCGCGGTCGACAGCGTTGGCGAAACCGTCGCTCGCCTGCGCGCCAATGGCGCCGAGCTCGTTGGCGAGGTTGCGCAGTACGAGGACAAATACAGGCTGTGTTACATGCGAGGCCCCGCGGGCATCATCGTCGCGCTGGCCGAGGAGCTCTTCTGAAGCGTTCGCGGTCTTCGGAGAGAGCGGCAAGCGCTTCGCTCTGACGTGCTACTGGCCGCCTGTCAGGCGGCGCACTGGTCAGGCGGCGATTGACAGCAGCACCCGGCCGATGTCGCGCGGTGATGCGCCGGTCGCGAGCAGTCCGCGTACCAGCAGGTCGAGCGAGACGCTCGGGTCACCGGCCTCCATCTTGGCCACGCGTGACTGGCTCGAGCCCAGGCGCTTCGCGAGCACCGTTTGAGTCCAGCGCCGCCGCTGGCGCAGCTCGCGCAGCTTCATGCTCAGGGAGAGGTGAATCTCGACGAGTCGCTCCTCCTCGGGAGTCAGCTCCAGGAATTCGGCCGGCGAGCCGACCTTCCATCCGGCAGCTTCGAGGCGCTTCTGCTTCTTGCGGTCCATGTCTACCTCTCTTCCGTAGCGGAGTCGTATGCCCGAAGACGACGTTTGCAGTTCTCGATGATACGACGTGGAGTCGTCAAGGTCGTCTTGGCGAAGACGTCGAGTATCACGATCGCATCGATATCGATGCGATAGATGATCCGCCAGCTTCGATTCTCATCCTGAATCCGAAGCTCGTTACACCTCGCCCCGATGCTCGGCATCGGACGCGAATGCGGCAGCGCGAGACGTTCGCCTTCCTGCAGTCGGCGCAACAGAGCTCCAGCCTCGACTCGCCCGGCTCGTGAGAATGGTGGCGTCTTCACCTCGCCACGGAGCCAGACGAGCGGTTTCTCCGGTGGCGACATGGCAATATATATCATATCTGACATAAGGACAAGAGGTGTTTCACAGCCCGTCGGAGGTCTAGCCGGACGGTCAAGATATGTTCGGCCGCTCAGCCGACCTTCATCCGAATCGCGCAGGCCGTCTCGATATCACGCACGATGACACCCCATATCTCCGGAACCATCCTCATCCTCACCGGCCCACCCGGCGCCGGCAAAACCACGACGGCACGGCGACTGGTCGAGAGCTCCGTCTCACCCGCAGTGCATCTCCACGCCGACGACTTCTGGCATTTCATCAGGAAGGGTGCGATACCGCCGTACCTTCCCGAAGCGCAGGAGCAAAACGAGGTCGTGATGCGTGTGCTGGCGCGGGCGGCCGATGGCTATGCGGCCGGCAATTACTTCGTGGTCGTGGATGGAATCGTGGGACCGTGGTTCCTGCACGCATTCGAGAGCATGACCCGGCCGATTCACTACGTCGTGCTCCGCCCGCCGCTCGATGTGGCGATCGACCGTTGCCGAGCACGGGGTGGTGACACGCTCGCCGATCCGGAGGTGATAGGCGCGCTGCACGAGCAGTTCTCGGCGCTGGGGAAGCTGGAGAAGCACGTCATCGATACTGCGGAACAGAGCCCGGACGACACGCTAGCTGCTGTGGAGGCGGCGATGGCGAGTGGGAGGTTCCGACTCGCCGTCTGAGAAGAGCGCTCCTGCCGAGAGCACGCCACCATTGCATGGAACGCCGAATGACCGCTCCCACCCGGTGTCGTCGCCAAGTCACTACCGACAGCACTGCGTTTTGCGTAGTGCAGGCATTGCAGAATGACTACTGGCAACTCGCCGAAGCGCCAGCCTTGGAATCATCCCGCTCGGCGGCAGCGCCGTGGGCGATGTGGGAGAGTTCCACGGCATCGTATCACCTGGCCAAGTGCAGAATGCGATGCCACCTTCTGACGGCACCATTCAGGCATCGTCAATGACGCGCATTCACATATTCGCGGACGAGAGTGGTAATTTCGACTTCAGCCGCGGCAAGGGAGCGACACAGTATTTCATCCTGACGACTGTCACGTCAGCGGACTGCGAGTTCGGTGCGCAGCTTCTCGAGCTACGCCGGAGAATGGCATGGAACCGACTGGGGCTGAATGAGGACTTCCACGCAACTGAGAACTCCCAGGCCGTCCGGGACCGGATCTTCGAAGCCCTCCAGGAAGCATCGTTCGTGGTCGACGCTACGATCTTCGACAAGCCGAAGATCGGTCCGTACTACAGACAGCAGCAACCCTACTTCTACCACTTCGTGTGGTACCGACACATGCAGCGGATCGCGCGAGTCGTCGCCGCGCACGGAGATGAAGTACTGGTGATCAGCTCCGCTCTAGGCACCCGGAAAAGCAGGTTCCAATTCCATCGGGCCGTCTCGGACGCCGTTGGCTGGCTTCTTCCGAGCGTACCGCATAGGACCGCTCACTGGTCCGCCGCGAGCGACCCCTGCCTGTACGCGGCGGACTACTGCGGCTGGGCAATCCAACGAAAGTGGGAAACGGGCGACAGTCGCTCTTACAACCTCATAGCACACAAGATCAGGAGCGAAGAGGACGAATTCAGAACCAGCACCCAAACGTTCTACTGAGCTCACCAGCCACAAAAAAAGAAGAGCGGCTGACTAGCCGAGCTTGCGCTCAGCAGAGCCCAGGGGCTCTTGTCGTCAACCGCATAGTCTTCTTCGTAGTTTGTTGGCGTCGCCGCCGCAGCCGGTAAAATACACCGTCTGCCCAAGTACGCAATCCTTGCAAGATACTGACCAGCAATACCCGGCAGACGTCACTACAGCTCGGTGCTCAAACTTCCTGCATTAGTCGAGTAGAGCGATCGCGCCGGGCTGCCGCCACTTCGCCAACGTGGTGCGACGATCGGCGATCCAGAGGAGGAACCACCGCCGGCCACGCGGCTGTGTTTCGCTGCAGTAACTCCTCCAAACGAGCCGGAATTGAAAACTTCTCTGCAATAAGCGGCCGTCTATGCAAACAACGGTGCAATAGTGCGCCGGAGTGGAAAGGAGGACGGTGACCGCCAATGTCATCGCAGTGCGAGGTCGAGATGGCCTGCACGCCCTTGCCGAGATACTCGCGCCGTCACCGCCACTCTATTTGTGTGTTGCCATATGGCATATTATACTACGCCAGATGGCACAGAGAGGGTAATATGGCCAGCACCGCCGAGAAGATACCCGCGGACATCGCCGAGCTGTGGGACAGGGTCAAGTCGGGGCACCGCGAGGGACACTACTACGTGGCTCTGTTCGGGCTGCGCAGGTACGATCCGCTCCACGTGGCGGAGAAGATCCAACATGGCTTCACGTACGCTGCCTTCGAAAGATTTCGGCGAAACACGGAGCTGTCGCAGCGGTTGCTCGCAGAGGTGATCGCGATCCCGGAACGCACGCTGGCACGAAGGAAGGAGAGCGGCCGCTTCGAGCCTGACGAAAGCGACCGCCTCGTCCGACTATCACGCGTAGTCGCGCGCGCCATCGAGCTCTTCGAGGGGAATGCCGAGCGCGCCCGCCAGTGGCTCACGAGCCCCGTCGACGCATTGGGTGGTCGCACACCTCTGGAGTTCGCCTCGACCGACGTCGGGACGATCGAAGTCGAGAATCTGATTGGCCGTCTCGAACACGGGATTCCTACCTGATCGATGCAGGTATGGCGCCTGGTCAAGACGAGGTACGCGGCCACGCCATTCGATGGCGAAGGAGCGCGCATCTACGGGGCGAGGTGGAACAGTCCCGGAAATCGCGTCGCCTACGCATCGAGCAACTCCGCGCTCGCCGTTCTGGAGGTGCTGGTGCATATGACGGGCGGCGGGAGCCTGCCTGGCTATTCGCTCGTTAGCGCCCGCCTCTCGGATTCGCTGATAGAGGTCGTCGCTCCCGGTGATCTGCCGGGCAATTGGGATTCATCGCCCGTCCCGCCAGAGGTGCAACTTGCTGGAGACGCCTGGCTCGCCTCCGCGAAGTCGCTCGCGCTGCAAGTGCCGAGCGCCCTGGTCCGGGACAGCTACAACCTTCTCATCAATCCGGAGCACGGCGACTTCGGGCGGTTGAGGATCATCTCATCCGAGCCGTTCGACTTCGACCGCCGATTGCTGCGCTAGAGGCGGTGCCTTCCGACCGCCGCCGGCCCCGGACCGGGCGCACTAGCTGCGCGATCACGAGCGTTGATTGGTCTCGCAAGCGATATCCGGT
The DNA here is from genome assembly GCA_044463985.1 of Gemmatimonas aurantiaca. Classification (GTDB taxonomy): domain Bacteria; phylum Gemmatimonadota; class Gemmatimonadetes; order Gemmatimonadales; family Gemmatimonadaceae; genus JADGGM01. The sequence continues at coordinate 16,506 of JBIQLU010000085.1, forward strand.
TAGATCCGGGCTGCCCCGGCTGGCTGTCCGACGAGAAGAAACCCTAACCCTTCCCTTCACCGAGCAGCCGCGCGCGCCGCCGCTCGAGGTACCTGCGCGCTCGATTGTCCGTCGTCAGCGAGATGGCGCGCTCGT
>JBIQLU010000086.1:0-16612 GCA_044463985.1 Gemmatimonas aurantiaca
GTCGTCCCCGCGAAAGCGGGGACCCATGTTCGATGGAGTAACATGGATGCCCGCTTGCGCGGGCATGACTCGGATTGGTGTGCAGTTCCTGCTCTCTGCCCTCTGCTATCTGCCCTCTTCCACATCCACCGTCGTCACCAGTTCGACGTCGCGCTTCTTCCATTCCATGAGGAGAGCGTCCTCCTTCTCGGGATGAATCGCGCGGGTGGCGTCGACGACGAGGCGGATCTTCGGAATCCCGCGCTGCAGGAAGCCCTCGATCGCGTACTTGTCGCATACGTCGAGCGCGACTCCGTACACCACGATCTCGGTGGGATCCCACACCTGCAGGAGTGTCTCGGTGTTCGGGTTCGTGAACACGTCGAACCAGTGTTTGCGCAGCAGCACATCGCCACCATGGCTCCACAGCTTCCGCGCCAGCTCCTGGTGTGGAATCGGGTCCGGCTCGATGATCAGCGGCGCGAACAATTTCGTTTCCTCGATCTTCTCGGCGCCCCGCGTACCGCGCATGCAGTGCTCCGGGAACGTCTCCTCGAAGTCGGGCGTCGCCGACAACTCTCGATGTCCCGGCACGTGATCGTCCGCCGAGGCCACGATATGGAACTGGCGGTCGTGCGCATAGTCGGTGAGCCGCTTCAGATTCGGCTTGATCTTCTCCGCACCGGCGACGTACAGCTTCCCGTCGGGATCCATGAAGTCATGCTGGGTATCCACATCCCAGAAGATCACGTCCTTCTTCAATTCAACGTCCCTCCGAGCTCGTGGTACCATTGAGCCAGCCTACGCGAACGCGGAGCTGGGCCGCCGTCGCGTTGGGAGTCTCCTGCACCACGTATTCGCGATCGTTGCCATAGCCTCGCACCGACAGCTCCATCCCGGCGAGCGCGAGCGTCCTCTCGAACGGGAGCTCCTCTACGCCAGCGACGTAGCGCTCGAACCAGTCGTGCATGTCCGCACCGGCCGCCTCGCTCACCACTTCCTCGATGTCCTTTTCCGTGTAGCCGCGGCCCTGCAGATAGTAGCTGTCGCTCGGCGCATCCCACGTGCGCTTCTTCAGCAGTCGCAGCGCATCATCCAGCGATCTCGTGTTGCCGCTGCGCGCGCGGATCTCGAGGTCGAGCAGCAGCGCCAGCGCGTCACCCTTCGTGTAGTACGAGATGAAACTGCCGCTCCGGTCCGACTCCATCGGCGGCGGTGCGCCATCCCAGAGCGGCGCAAGGAAGGACGACATCCGCGCCGACACGAACCTGCGCCCCGGCTGCTCGCTGTTCACGCGGATCACGCCGCCGAGCGTCCTGTAGTACGACGCCTTGTCCACGACGCCGGCGCGCAGTAGTCCAATCTGCCCGTAGTACTGAGTCCACCCCTCGGCAACCCACAGACTCGGCTGCCACTGCTCCGTGCTGTAGTCGAACGGGCCGAGCGCTGCGGGCCGGATGCGCTTCACGCTCCAGGTGTGGAAGTATTCGTGCGATGCGGTCGAGATCCCGGGCAGCACAGTCGCCGTATCGGACCATGGAGTACTCGAGACGATCTGCGTGGAGTACAGATGCTCCATACCGTCGCCGCCGCGGAAGCCGATGTGGAAAATGAACGTGTACCGCTCGAGCGGCGGCGGGGAGATCACCCGGTTCTCGTAGCGCACGATCTTTTCCACGTCGCGCACGAAGCGCTGGCGCTGGCCGCGCTCCGGTCCGTTGTGGTGCACCAGAACGCGATACAGCCGCCCATCGGCGCGGAAGGAGTCCGCCACCACTCGCGGCGCGATCTCCGTGGGAGTGTCCACGAGCCGGTCGTAGTTCTCGAATGTGAAGGCGCGCTGGCTCTCCGCATCGCTGTCGCCGTTCATCAATTGCCAGCCCGGCAGCGTGGCGACGGTCAGTCGAACCGAGTCGGGCTTGTGGCCCACCACGTACATGAACAGCGAAGGTCCGTTGAAGTTCGCGTGCGAGCTGTCGAGCGCGCTGAACGTCCCCGACAGCGTGTTCGAGTACATCTGGTAGCTCACACGCACGCTGCGCGCCGAACCGGGGTAGAGACGCCAGAGCGAGCCGTTCACCCGCTCGAAGGACACCGGCGCGCCGCTCTCCGTGGTGGCCGCGAAGCCCCGGAGGTTCCGCGCGAAGCCCATGTTGGCGTAGCGCCCGGGCGACCAGACGGGGAGCTGAAGCTCGAGCGTGTCACCGCGGAGCCGGCCGATGTCCATCCGCACATCGTAGCGGTGCCCGCTGGTGTCCGTGGCATCGAGGTGGTACGCGATGTCGTACGACGGTGTACCGCCGTTGCGCGGTGCGGAGCTGACTCCTCCGCCCAGCGAACAGCCGGCGAGCACGATGGCGAGGCCGCTGACAACAGCTCGGTAGTGCACGATTCCTCCATTCGGAAGCGCCGCGCGCGACGCACCCCGTTCCATGATTGTTGATTGTGCGACGCGGGCGCACGCCGATGCAGGCTCGGCGCGCGCCTGCGTCACTGCCGCTCGCTGTCGACGTCGCTCCGGCTCGCAGCGCGACCCCGTCCACGCAGGATCGCCGAGATCGCGTCGGACCCATACTGCATCACTCCCAGCCCGATGCCCAGTGCCACGAGAAGTATGGTGGTGTAGAAGCGCCATACAAAGAGCGTGGAGCCGTACCTCGCACCGAGGTCGCCGGCCGCACCGCCCAGAAAGCCGATCTCCACCAGCCCGGCGCCCGATGGAGTGGGGAGCGCGAGCTGGCCGTACGTGAGTATCAACGACGCGAATATCAGAGGACCCATCGCGGGCGGGTTCGCCAGCGTGAGTGCGAGCACGGGGAGGATCGCCACGCGCGCCGCGAGACTCACGAGCGTGAGCGGCACGCTCGCCACCAGCGGCCACGCCGGCATGCGCCGGTAGTACGCCCACGCGCGTCGCGTAGCACGATGAACCGCACCGCCCGAACGTGCAGAGAGTCGCGCCGCACCCCACCAGAGCAGCGCCAGCACCGCCAGCACCACCGCTATCCAGATCCAGCTTCCGGTGAGGCGATTCTCGAGGAGCGGCCTCGCCGCGCGCCACCAGCTCGGAGCGTACACCAGCGCGAGCCACCCGGCCACCGCTATCACCAGCGGCCACATGACCAGCACCTCGACGACCGCCGCCACGATCCCCGCGGAAAGCGGGACCCGGGCGTGCGTCAGCGCCGCCAGGCGCGCAGGTTCCCCGCCCAGACGAAGCGGAGTCACTGCCGAAGCCGCGTCTCCGACTGTGTTGAGGGCCAGTACTTCCATGAACGACACGCGGAAACGCATTCCGCGGAGTATCCACTGAAAGCGCCAGGCTCGTGTCACGAGGTCCACGATCACCAGCACTACGCAGATGAGATGAGCTTGCAGTGGCGACATCCAGCACAATACCCGCGCTGTCGCCGTTGCCGCCAGTGACTACGGCGGTATAGGTTCCCCATGCCATGTCCATCGACGATAAGGGCGCGGAGCTCGCGCATTTCGCCCTCTTCGAGGGCTTCACGGACGCCGACCTGGATGCTCTCGCCCTGGCGATGGAGCACGTCACCTTCGATGAAGATCGCTTCATCTTCCAGGAGGGTCACTCCCGCGGCCTCCTCGCGGTGATCAAGGAAGGAAGCGTCGCCATCGAGAAGCAGGCCGACTCGCGGGTAGTGCGCCTCGCCACACTGAGCGCGGGCGAAGCTCTCGGCGAGGGAGTAGTTCTCGCCGCCGAGGAGCCGCACGGCACGAGCGCGCGCACGCTCGAGCGCACCACCCTGCTCTTCTGGAACGCACTCGAGCTTCGCGATCTCCTTCTCGAGCGACCGTCGCTCTTCGCTGCGCTGGTGGGACGAGCCGCATCGGTGGTTTCACGCCGGCTCCGGGCAGCAGATGCCACGCTCGCCGGTCGCGGCCGGATGATCGGCTTCGTCGGAGGGAAGCGCCGCCTCGAGCACGACCTGCTCGGTGAGCGCGAGGTCGCAGACGACGCGCTCTACGGAGTGCAGACTCTGCGTGCGATCGAGAACTTCTCCATCACGCGCGACCCGCTGCGCGAATATCCCGCGCTCGTGAATTCGCTCGCGGCCGTGAAGGAGGCCGCGGCCCTCGCTAACGGCGAACTCGGACTGCTCGATGCGAAAGTGCGCGACGCGATCGTGCGCGCGGCCCGCGAGATCCGCGCGGGGCGCCACCACGAGCACTTCCTGGTGGACATGATCCAGGGGGGTGCGGGTACCTCCACGAACATGAACGCCAACGAGGTGATCGCCAACCGGGCGCTCGAGCTCCTCGGCAGGAAGCGTGGCGACTATGCCGTGGTGCATCCCAACAACCACGTCAACCTCTCGCAGTCCACGAACGACGTCTATCCCACGGCGGTAAAGCTCGCGATACACACCAACATCGAGGAGCTTCGCACTGCGCTGCGGGCGCTGGCGACGGCATTTCTGGAGAAGGGAACCGAGTTCGCCGGGATACTGAAGATGGGGCGCACGCAGCTCCAGGATGCCGTACCCATGACCCTCGGCCAGGAGTTCGCCGCGTTCGGCCACACGGTTCTCGAGGACGTCGACCGGCTCGCTGAGACGCAGTCGCTCCTGCGCGAGATCAACATGGGCGCCACCGCCATCGGCACGGGCATCACGGCACCCGAGGGATACGCGGAGCGCGTGCGCGCGCATCTCGCGGAGGTGACCGGGCTCCCGCTCATCACGGCGCCGGACCTGGTGGAAGCGACGAGCGACACCGGCGTGTTCGTTCAGGTCTCGAGCGTGTTGAAGCGCTGCGCGGTGAAGATATCGAAGATCTGCAACGACCTCCGGCTGCTCAGCTCCGGCCCGCGCGCGGGGCTCGGCGAGATCAACCTCCCGGCGCGCCAGCCCGGCTCCTCGATAATGCCCGGCAAGGTGAATCCGGTGATCCCGGAGGTCGTCAACCAGGTCTGCTTCGACGTGATAGGCGGCGACGTCACCGTCACGATCGCCGCGGAGGGCGGCCAGCTTCAGCTCAACGTCTTCGAGCCGGTGATCGCCTACCGAATCCTCGGCGGACTCCAGGCGCTCCGCGATGCGTGCGACATACTTCGCGAGCTGTGTGTCGCGGGGATCACGCCGAACCCCGACAGGATGCGCTGGTTCGTGGAGCACTCCATCGGAATCGTCACCGCGCTCCTTCCGTCCATCGGCTACGAGGCCGCGACCGGCGTCGCCAGGGAAGCACTCGCGAGCGGCCGCAGCGTCTACGACGTGGTCTGCGACCGCAACCTCCTCACCCGCGCCCAACTGGACGAGATACTCGATCCGGCGCGGATGACGGGGGGCGGCAAAGCAGAGAGCAGGAAGCAGGAAGCAGAGAGCAGGAAACCGCCCACGGGGTGAGGACCGTACCGCCACTGCGCATTCCTGCTTCCTGCTTCCTGCTCTCTGCCTCCTGCTATCGTCCATGCCCCGTCCCCGCCTCGACCCCTCGGTCTTCAACCTTCCGGTTGAGCGAATGCGCGAGGGGTACTACTCCGACAAGTACTTCGTGCGCGCGAGGGAGACGCTGCTCGCGGACGGGTACTCGCCGACCGTGAAGATGCAGGTATTCGGGAAGTCGAAGGCGTATCTGGGCGGGATGGATGAGGCGATCGCGATCCTCGAGCTCTGTTCCGATGACTGGGACGCGCTCACCGTGCACGCGCTGCGCGACGGCGACGCGATCGAGCCGTGGGAAACGGTGATGACCATAGAAGGGCCGTACGCCTCGTTCGCCCAGCTCGAGACGCTCTACCTGGGCGTGCTCGCCCGGCGGACGCGGGTGGGTACCAACACCCGGCTGGTGGTGGAGGCGGCTCGGCCCAAGACCGTGATGTTCTTTCCCGCGCGGCACGATCACTGGCTCGTCCAGACTGGCGACGGATACGCCGCGCACATCGCCGGAGCGATCGGCGTCTCCACGGACGCGCAGGCGAGCTGGTGGGGCTCGAAGGGACTGGGTACGGTGCCGCACGCGCTGATCGCGGCCTACCGGGGCGACACCGTGGTGGCCACGCAGAAATTCGCGGAGATCGTGGACGCGTCCACGAAAATCATCACGCTCGTCGACTACGACAACGATTGCGTGGGCACGAGCCTGGCGGTGGCGCGCGCGATGGGGAAGCGGCTGAGCGGTGTTCGTCTGGACACCAGTGAGAACCTGGTGGACGAATCGATAATCCCGCAGATGGGCACCTTTCGACCTACTGGCGTGAACCCGCAGCTCGTCCGGAACGTGCGCAGCGCACTCGACGCCGAGGGATTCCAGCACGTGGAGATCGTGGTATCGGGCGGCTTCACGGTGGAGAAGATCCGGGCCTTCGAGGCCGCGGAGGTGCCCGTGGATTCCTACGGAGTGGGCTCGTCCCTCTTTTCCGGGAGCTTCGACTTCACGGCTGACATCGTGCGGGTCGACGGCCGCCTCGAATCCAAAGCCGGCCGCCCCGAGCGCCCGAACCCGAGGCTGGAGATGGTGGAGTAGGGGGAAAGGAAACAGGGGACAGGCGACAGGAAACAGGGACTGCACACCCATCTGGTCATTCTTGCTGTCGCGGGGACGGCCGTTAATGGTGCGCAGTTCCTGTTTCCTGTCGCCTGTCCCCTGTTTCCTTTCCCCTGCCCTCTCCCTTGTAAGGTCTTCCCCTACCCCCCTGTAATCCCTCCCCTGACAACAACATTCACCCTCGCTATACAGTAGCCGAAAAAGCGGCGCAAGTGTCTATTTTCGCTTGCTTTGTCGATGTTGTCGCCATAGCTTCCGCGCCAAACCCCACAACCGGGCGTGGTCGTCGCGCCCCTCTTTGAACGAACGCCTTTCAGGATACGGGATGACTGGTCACCACCGCGCGCGCCGGTTCCTCTGGACCGCGCTGCTACCGGCGCTCGCATTAGCGCTGGCTGCCTGTTCCCATGACCCAAACAGCACCTTCGGCGCCCACTCGGAAGTCGGTCAGGCGCAGGAGAGTCTGACCAACCTTCTGCTGGTACTCGGCGGAATCGTCTTCGTCGTGGTCGAAGGTCTTCTGGTTTTCGTGCTCATCAAGTACCGAGCACGTCCCGGTGGCCCGGAACCCAAGCAGACCCACGGCAACACCACCCTCGAAGTCACCTGGACGCTGATCCCCGCGGTCATCCTCGCGATCATCGCCGTTCCGTCGGTGCGAACGATCTTCGAGACTCAGGCGCCCGCACCGGCGTCCGCTCTCCAGGTCGAGGTCATCGGCCACCAGTGGTGGTGGGAATTCCGATACCCCGAGTACGGCGTCACGACCGCCAACGAGCTGTATCTCCCCGTCGGGCGGAAGGTGAATCTGCAGCTCACCACCGAAGACGTGGTGCACTCGTTCTGGGCTCCCCAGCTGGTCGGCAAGCGCGATCTGATCCACAAGGACGCGAAGATGGCGAACCATCTCTGGTTCACCCCTGAATCCTCCTACGTGTGGAATGGATTCTGCGCCGAGTACTGCGGCACGTCGCACTCGAACATGAGATTCCGCGTATTCACGGTGCCGCCCGCCCAGTTCGAGGCGTACATCGCGCACCAGAAAACCGGCCCCGCCTTCACGGCGCCGCTCCCGTCCGATACCGCAAAGCTGGCCGTGGCACAGGCCGGAGCCGCAACGGTGCAGGTCGCGAGCGCCGGATCGACCGATGACACGGGGACATGGCCGATGGACAGCCTCCCCATCTGGACAATCCCCGAGACTCCGCTGCCGGCCGGACTCTCGGTGGGCGCCGCTCCGGGCGACCCTGCCCGCGGCGCACAGCTCTACAAGACCGGCGCCTGCATAGCCTGCCACACCATACAGGGCGTATCACCCGGAATCATCGGCCCCAACCTGACGCACGTGGGGAGCCGCACGACAATCGCGAGTGGTATGTACCCCAACGACGTAAAGCACCTGGCAATGTGGATCAAGGATGCGCCGGCCATGAAGCCCGGCAGCCTCATGCCCCCCATGGGGAAGGGACTCCCGCACACAATGGGCGCCTTCGACGACCAGCAGATCGCCGACATCGCCGCCTACATATCGTCCCTGAAGTAACCGGAGATTCCGAATGGCAACCACTGTCGCGGCACCCGCTCTCGCCAGACCACGGCACAAGTACGAGAGTGGAATCTGGAGCTGGCTCAGCACCACCGATCACAAGAAGATCGGCCAGCTCTACATGTATACGGCTCTAACCTGGTTCATCGTCGGCGGAATCGAAGCGCTCATCATCCGCACTCAGCTCTACGGCCCGAACGGTCGCATCGTGAGCGCCGACCTGTACAACCAGCTTTTCACGATGCACGGCACCACCATGATCTTCCTGGTGATCATGCCGCTCTCGGCCGCGTTCTTCAACTATCTGATCCCGCTTCAGATCGGTGCGCGTGACGTGGCCTTCCCACGGTTGAACGCGTTCAGCTACTGGGTCTTCCTGGCCGGCGGGATCTTCATGAACGTGTCGTGGCTCTTCCATGCCGCGCCCGACTCCGGCTGGTTCGCGTACGCGCCGCTCAACACGCGTACCTACAACCCGGGTCTGAACATGGACTTCTGGGTGATCGGCCTGCAGATCCTCGGCGTCTCGTCGCTCGCGGCGGGCTTCAACTTCATCACGACCATCATCAACATGCGCGCGCCCGGGATGCATTTCATGCGCATGCCGGTGTTCACCTGGGCGTCGTTCTGCACGCAGTTCCTGATCGTGCTCTCCTTCCCGATGATCACGGTCGCTGTGACGTTTCTGATGTTCGACCGCTTCTTCGGGACGAACTTCTACGAGATTCCCGCAGGTGCGGATCCGCTGCTCTGGCAGCACCTCTTCTGGCTGTTCGGCCATCCGGAGGTGTACATCCTGATATTGCCGGCCTTCGGCCTGGTATCCGAGGTGGTTCCCACCTTCTCCCGGAAGCCGCTCTTCGGCTACCCGGTGATGGTGTACTCGCTGATCCTCATCGCCTTCCTCGGCTTCGGCGTGTGGGCGCACCACATGTTCGCCGTGGGGATGGGCCCGATCGCCGACTCGATCTTCGGCATCACCACCATGCTGATCGCCATCCCCACGGGGGTGAAGATCTTCAACTGGCTCGGTACGATGTGGGGCGGCTCGATTCGCTTCACCACGTCGATGCTCTTCGCGATAGGGCTGGTCTGCCTCTTCACGATCGGCGGAATCTCCGGCGTGATGCACGCCTCGGTGCCCTCCGACCTCCAGCAGACCGACAGCTACTTCGTGGTGGCACACTTCCACTACGTGATGTTCGGCGGCTCGATGATGGGCCTCTTCGCCGGCATCTACTACTACTTCCCGAAGATCACCGGCCGGCTCCTCGACGAGTCGCTCGGCAAGTGGCACTTCTGGCTCACGTTCATCGGAATGAACCTCACGTTCTTCCCGATGCACTTCGCCGGCCTGCACGGGATGCCGCGCCGCATCTGGTCGTACGATGCGAACCAGGGCTGGAACATCGACAACCACATCGCCACGATCGGCGCGTTCATTCTCGCGGTCGGAACGCTCTTCTTCGTGATCAACATGATCCGCAGCAGGCGCAATGGCGCGGTCGCCGGTGGCGATCCGTGGGGTGCGCCGACCATCGAGTGGTCGACTCCGTCGCCCCCGCCGCACTACAATTACGCCACGATCCCGACGATCACGTCGCGCTATCCGATGTGGGACATGAAGTCGCCGCGCCTCACCGAGACCGTGCCCCACACCAAGGAAGGCGAGCGCAAGATGGAAGTCGCGGTGGCCGGCAAGGAAACCGGCGAGATCACCACTCCGTCGGACATCCACCTGAACGCCGAAGATGCGCACCCGTCGGCAGACGAGCCGCACATCATCATGCCGTCGCCCACGATCAAGCCGCTGCTCGCGACTATCGCGTTCGTAATCCCGTTCATCGGTCTGATCTGGCACAAGCACGTGCTGCTCATGGTCGGTGGCGGCCTGCTCTTCCTGATCGCGATGACCGCGTGGTTCCTCACGCCGGTCGAGCCGGAACACTGAGCTGCGGGTGGTGAGCGCGCCCTGCACGGGTGCGCTCACCGCCGGCCGCCGACCACTCACTGGAGACACTAGCATTGGCTACCGCCGCACTGGCCGACTCGCACGCCGAGCACCATTACACCAGCACGGGCCTCAGCAGTCCGAAGATCGCGATCTGGGCCTTCATCGGCTCCGAGTGCTTCTTCTTCGCCTCGCTGATCTCGACCTACCTGATCTACAAGGGACGCTCAGTGGTGGGCCCGTTCCCCCACACGCCGTGGACCAACCCGGCCACCGGTGAGCAGTTCCACGCTATCCTGAACATCCCGGTCACTTCGGCGTCCACCTTCGTGCTGCTGATGTCGTCGCTCGCGATGGTGCTCGCACACTCCGCCGTCGTGCGGGGCGATACGAAGTACTCGAAGATCTGGCTGGGCATGACCGCGCTCCTGGGCGCCACGTTCCTCGGCTTCCAGGCGTTCGAGTTCACCTCGTTCGTGCACGAGGGACTCACGATCAAGACCAACCTGTTCGGATCCACCTTCTTCGTTCTCACGGGATTCCACGGCGCGCACGTCACGGTCGGCGTGCTCTGGCTCCTGTCGCTCCTCGGCGTGGACATGAAGCGTGGGCTGGGACCGCGAGACGCGATAAACGTGGACATCTGCGCGCTCTACTGGCACTTCGTGGACGTCGTGTGGATCGCGATCTTCACGCTCGTCTACCTGATCCAATAGCGAGGGAAAGATGGCCGGGCAATCAGACTCTCAGACCATGTACGACTCGCACGGAGAGGCGCATGCGCTCGAGCACGCGCACCCCGACTGGGCAACCTACAAGTGGGTGGCGATCATCCTGACCGTCATCACTGCGCTCGAGGTGTGGGTCTACTACACGCCGCTGAAGGAAACGCGGCTCTTCGTTCCCACGCTGCTGGCGATGTCGGTGGCGAAGTTCGTCATCGTGGTGATGTTCTATATGCACCTCAAGTACGACGCGAAGCTTTTCCGCGGGCTCTTCGTCGGACCGCTGATCATCGCCGTCATCGTACTGGTATCCCTGCTGTTCCTCTTCGGCCACCTCGCCCTGCACGTCTAGGGGGGTCCGGTACTCGAAGTAGAGGGGGCGCTGCCGTCGGCAGCGCCCCCCCTACTTTGAGTACCTGACCCCCCGGACTCGACAAATCGCGAACGACGTGCAACTATCTGGGGATGAAAATTCACTCGAAGTGCCTATCGGCCGCCATCGCCGTCCTCGCCGTGCTCCTCTCCGCCTGCGCGAGCGCGTCCGACAACGGACGTAGCTTCGGCTCGAGTGGCTGCGCGGCGCCCGGCGACCCAGAGACCGCCGAGGCGGTCACCCAGTACCTCAAGGGTCTCACCCCGAAGCCTCAACGGTTCCTGATCCAGGCCACAGGCGATTCCGCCCTTCCGGACGCCGGCCGCCAGGTGATCCAGGCCGCGGGACCGACCTACCTCTTCCCGGAGGACACTGCCAAGCAGACGACGGTTCTCACCATGCTCCTGGAGAAAGGACCCTTCCCGACTCTTCTGATTCTCTATGGCGGGACCGAGCCGGCTGACGGGAACCGGGCGGTGATACGCCTCACGGGACGCTACACGTCGGGCGATAACGTCGGCCCTGCACCGACGAAAGCGCTGTACTTCGAGTGCAAGGACGACCACTGGAGCTTCACCAGCACGGCTGACCAGAAATCCGCGTGAGCAGCACCATCTCCGGCGAGGGCGCGGCCGCCCCTCCGAACATCGAGTCGACGGTCGCGCCGCACCCGCATCTGAAGGAGCGGCTCCTCTCGCTGGACGTCTTTCGTGGTCTCACGATCGCCGGGATGCTCCTGGTCAACAATCCCGGCACGTGGAGCGCCATCTATCCCCCGCTCGAACACGCCGAGTGGCATGGCTGGACGCCCACCGATCTGATCTTCCCGTTCTTCCTGTTCATAGTCGGGATCACCACCCACCTCTCGCTGACATCTCGCCGCCGACGCGGAGCGAGCGACGGCGAGATAGTGCGCCAGGTCCTGAAGCGCGGCGGCCTGATAGTGCTGGCCGGGCTCCTCCTGGGCGGCTTCCCGTACCACGAGTTCGTGCTGCACCTCCCGTTCGGAGTCGTCTTCGACTCGGCCACGCCGCAGATCGGGATCTCGACCTGGCGCATCACCGGCGTGCTGCAGCGCATAGGCGTGGCGTACATCTTCGCTGCGCTGCTCACGATGCACGCCACGAACAGGCGCACGATCGCCATCATCGTGGCGCTGCTGGTGGGCTACTGGATAGCGATGACGCTGATCCCGGTTCCCGGCTACGGCCTCGGCATGTACACGCTCGACCGTCCGGAAGCGACGCTGAGCGCCTGGTTCGATCGCACAGTGATCGGCACAGCTCACATGTGGCGCGGCTCGCGGACGTGGGACCCGGAGGGGATCCTCTCGACGCTCCCGGCGATAGGAACGGCGATGCTGGGCGTGCTCGCCGGCCGCTGGATCGGTTCGGGCCGCGCGCTCATGGATCGCGTGGCCGGTCTCTTCGCGCTCGGCGCGATCGGGATGATGGTCGGTCTGATGTGGAACTGGGTCTTCCCGATCAACAAGAATCTCTGGACCAGCTCCTTCGTTCTGTTCACGGCAGGCATGGCGTGCGTGACGCTCGCGACGTGCATGTGGCTGATAGACGTACAGGGTTGGCGTGGCTGGACGAAGCCGTTCGTCATCTTCGGCGTGAATCCACTCTTTGCCTTCCTGGGTGAAGGCCTCCTGTCGCGGCTCATCTATACCTTGATCAAGGTCCCCTACGGCGGCGAAACCGTATCCGTGCAGGCCGCCTTCTACCGGAGCTTCTACGCCTCCTGGCTCACCCCCCGCAATGCCTCCCTCCTCTTCGCCCTCACCTACGTACTTCTCTTCTTCGTGATCATGCGTGAGCTGTACCGGCGCGATATCGTGATCAAGGTGTAGTAGAAACAGAGAGCAGGAAGCAGGAAGCAGACGGCAGGAACTGCTGTCTGCCGTCTGCTGTCTGCCGCCTGGCTTTCCCCGTTACCTCTCCCCTCTCCCGCTCGTTGAATTCGCAGTACCGCATCTCTCGTTTCATCTCTCCGTTTCGACATGCATATCGTTAACACAGAAAGACTTGGGCGCGTTTGGGCCGCGGTGGGCGCGGGCGTGTTGGCAGCGACGTTGGCTCTTCCGGCGCGGGGACGCGCGCAGGAGGAGGTCAGGGGACAGAGCCAGGTCGTTCAGGAAGCGGTGCTGGAGGCTGACGCGACGCATGGAACGGAGGGAGCCGCGCGCGCGAGAGGCGCCCATGCTCCACGCGAGCGCAAGGTGGCCCCCGCGTCGTTCACCGCGCCGTCCAGCGGGGCGGAGCTCGCGAGCGACGTTGGGCTCATGCTCGACAGCCGGGTGCGGAGCGGCACGTGGGGCGCGATCGTCATCTCGCTCACGCGCGGCGACACGCTCTACTCCATCAACGCAGATGCCGAATTGCAGCCGGCGTCGAACATGAAGCTCTTCACGACGGCGCTCGCGCTCGACCAGTTCGGCTCCGACCACCAGTTCAGCACCGACGTGCTGCGCGCCGGCTACGTCGATGCGGACGGCACGCTCCATGGAGATCTGATTCTGCGCGGCGGCGGCGATCCGGGGCTCTCGAGCCGCTACTACCAGGGCGGCGCGTCGGCAGCGATGGATGTGCTGGCGCAGCTCGTGGCGGATGCGGGGGTGCGTCACGTCACCGGCGACATCATCGCCGATGCCTCGGCGTTCGGCGACGAGCTGGTACCCGAGGGATGGCTCGACCGCTACCTGCAGGCCAGCTACGCCGCTCGCGTGTCGGCGCTCTCGCTCAACGACAACATCGTGCTGGTCGCCGTGGAGCCTGGCCAGGGCGGGAAGGCCGCGGTGGTCTCGCTCGAGCCGGCGTCGGACATTCCGGTGTCATCCTCGGTCCGCACGGTGAGCGGCAAGAAGGGTGGGAGCATCATGGTTCGCAACACGACGCGCGGCACCATCGAAGTGCGCGGCTGGATCGGCTCGCGCTCCGCGACGCGACGCTACCAGCTCGTGGTCGAGAAGCCGGCGCTGTTCACGGCCGGAGCGTTCCGCCATGCGCTCGCCGCGCGCGGCGTCACCGTGACGGGACCTGTGAAGTTCGGCGCCACGCCGGCGGGCGCACGCATCGTCACTTCGCTGGCGTCGCCGCCGCTCGACAGGCTCGTTTCGGCGATGAATCGCGAGAGCATCAACCACTTCGCCGAGCTCCTATTCCGGGATGCCGGACGCGCTGCGTCGAGTGACGGCGTGGGTAGTGCGCTCGCGGGGAACTCGCTCCTGCAGCGCTTCCTCACCGAAAAAGTCGGCGCGCGCCCGGGGAGCGTACTCGCCGCCGACGGGAGCGGCCTCTCGGTGCTCGACCGCGTCACGCCGCGATCGCTCGTGCAACTGCTGGCATACGCCCACGATGCGCCGTGGGGCGATGCGTTCCACGCGTCGCTGCCGGTGGCGGGCGAGTCGGAGCTGCTGCGGCATCGCATGCAGCGCACGCCGGCGGCGGGGAATCTCCACGCCAAGACTGGTACCACCAACAACATCATCTCCCTCGGCGGCTACGTCACCGCGCGCGACGGCGAGCTGCTCGCGTTCGCGCTCATCTACAATGGCCACGACCGCTGGCGCGCGCGTCAGGCGATCGACCAGGTGGGCGCGACGCTGGCTGGGTTCACGAGGTAGAAGACTGGTTCACTGTAGTTCAGGCGTCGCAGCGCAGGAGTCACGTCGAGATCGGCTTGCGCTCGGGCCGTTCTCGAAGTGCAGCGAGGAAGATTGGAGCGCTGACCGCCGGTATCTCGTGCTCCAGATCGACATGCGAGACGGTGACGATCACCCCTCTCCCGAAAACCGGGCTGATCGAGCGTCGTGCGTTGGCGATCGCACCGAGTGAATCGCCCTTGACTTCCACCGGGATGCGGTCGCCTCGCACGCCGGAAGAATGCTCCGCTACCAGATAGTCGATCTCGGTACCCCGGCCTGATTTCCAGAAACAGAGCGAACCCATCACGGGGTCTGCCTGCACGAGCCGGTCTGTCGCCGAGCGATACAGGCCGATCCCGACGAGATTCTCTCGCACCGCATCCGGATCCGGGAGCCGGCTGCCGGGCACCATCTGCTTCGATACTCCGCCAAGCAGAGGGTCTATGAAATAGACCTTGCGTTGCTTGCGCGCGTTCAGCCCCTTGCCGCTGGTATCCCAGGCGAATACGGCCAGCAGCATGAACGACTCCGCGAGGAGCTCGACGTACGCGCGAGCGGTTGGCTGGGTCACGGCCATGTCCTCGGCCAGGGACTCCCAGGCGAGGGGCGCACCGAGAGAACGGCCAACCCGCTCCAGGACCTTCAACGTCGCCGCGCCGCTTCTGCCCAGGCTCAGAACATCGCTGGCGATGATGTCCCAGAGCATCTCGACGGTCTCCGGGCGGACCTCACCATCCTTCAGGTAGTCTTCGATCGCCGCAGGAAACCCGCCCACCTGCTGGTAGCTCCGCCAGGCGCGTTCGAGATCGGGTGTGGCGAGATTCAGCGTCTTCAGGACGGCCACGCCTTCCGCCGTCAGCATCTGGCCTGGCGTGAGGGTCTGTTCCGGCAGATCGATCCCCATTGCGCCGACACAGAAGTCGCGAAAGGATAGAGGGAGCTGGAGGTAGTGGCGCCCGCGCCCCTTCCGACCCGGCAACTGCTCGCTACTCACTTGCCGTGCGGACGAGCCGGTACAGAGGATGAAGTCCTGATCGCTCGGGCCGTTGTCCACGATGTACTTCACGCCGAGTTGCCAATCCGGCATCGTGGTCACCTCGTCGAGAAAGAGGTACCACGGTCCATCCGGAGTGGGGTGAAGTTGTCGCGCTCGATGCACTACCTCCGCGATGTCTGCGCCCGAGGTGGACAGGTCGAACGTGTAGTACAGCACGCGCCTCTCTCCCTGCTGTAGAAGGCGTTGGATCAGGCGCTTCGCCGTGGTGGACTTCCCGACCTGCCGCGGGCCGCGCAGGGTATGGACTCGCTGGCTGCCGATACTTATCGCATCGAGGACCGGAGGGTCCCAGCGGAAGGAGCGAGTTTCCAGAGCGCGAATCTTGGGGTCGTTCTGGATCGAAGCCGGCTCGCGCCACCAGGGGTTGAGATGGAGGATCTGGGAGTCTGGAATGGGCAAGATGGCCGTACCGTAAGCATTATGGCCGTATCATTTTGATTTATCGTACTATAAACCAAAATCGCATTTGGAAAATGGCACAGTATGGCCAATATTGCAAGACTACGGTGAGGACCCGTCCGCCCTCCGACCCGATCAAGGATGGTGGCGCCGGGCGCCCGCCACGCTTCTCGAATGCTCGATATGAAGGAGGATAAGGATGGCGAGTATTCAGGTGCGCTACATCGTCGATGATGTCGACGCCGCGATCCACTTCTACGAGCGGCTCGGCTTCGCGCTCGTGATGCACCCTGCACCGCCGTTCGCGATGCTCACGCGCGGCGAGCTGCGGCTCGTACTCAGTGCACCGAACCCGATGGGCGGCGGCGGGCAGCCGATGCCCGACGGCACGGAGCAGCGTCCGGGCGGCTGGAATCGTTTCGC
>JBIQLU010000087.1:0-4516 GCA_044463985.1 Gemmatimonas aurantiaca
CTCGGCCTTTCTCCCTTTTGCCGTTTCCGTCCCTACTTCGTACTTGTCTTCCAGCCGGGCCCCCGAACGGCCATGCCGGGCTTGGCGCCGGTGGAGTGGCCGTCGGCGACTACTTCGACGCCGTTCACGTAGACGTGCTTCATGCCGACGGAGAGCTGGTTGGGATTTTCGTAGGTGGCCTTGTCGATCACGGTGTTCGGATCGAACACGACGATGTCGGCGTACATCCCCTCGTTGATCAGGCCGCGATCGCGGATCGAGAGACGTGAAGCTACAGACCAGGTCATCTTCCGGATCGCATCCTCGAGCGTGAGCACCTTCTCGTCGCGAACGTACCGGCCCAGGAGGCGCGTGTAGTTGCCGTACGCGCGGGGGTGCGTCATGGAGCCCTTCACGCTGTCGGGGTCCATTCCGCTCGCATCCGTCGCGAACTTCATCCACGGCTGCTTGAACTGCATCGCGATGTTCGAGTCCGACGCGATGAAGAGGATCTGGCCGAGCCGGTCCTTCTCGGCGATGGTGAGATCGATAATCGCATCGGCCCAGTCGGTGCCGCGCGCCTTCGCGATCTCGTCGAGCCGCTTCCCCTCGTACTTGCTCTTGAGCGAATCGATGGTGAAGCCCACCACCTCCACACCGTGCGGCGTGGCGGCGAGACAGAGGTTCTCCCACTCCAGGCTCGGCTTGATCATGTCGGCCTTGATCGCCTTGCGCTGCGCGGGGTCGGCGAGTCGCTCGAGGAGCTTCCCATCGGCGTGCGCGGCGGGCGAGATGCACGACGAGAAGCCGTTGGAGCCGGCGGTATACGCGTACTGATCGGCCGTGACATCCTGACCGGCGGCGCGCGCCGAGTCGATCTTGGCCACCATGAGCTTCGCCTTCGGCCAGTTGCTCACGCCGGCGGCCTTCAGGTGGTAGATCTCCACCGGCACGTTCGCCTCGCGTCCGATGGTGAGCGCCTCATCTATCGCTTCCAGCACGCGGTCGCCCTCCGACCGCATGTGCGTGATGTAGACGCCGCCGTACGGCGCCATCGCCTTCGCCATCTCCACGAGGTCCGCGGTGGAAGAGTAGGCATCGGGCGGATAGATGAGCGCCGACGCGATTCCGAACGCGCCGTCCTCCATCGAGTTCTTCACCACGGCGCGCATCGTGTCGAGCTCCGCCGCCGTGGGGGCGCCTTCCGCCTGCCCCTTCGCGTACGTGCGAACGGTGGCCGTGCCCACGAACGAACCGAAGTTCACCGAAGTGGTGTGCTTCTCCATCGTCGAGATCCAGTTGCCGAAACCGTGCTGTCCCTCGAACGATGTGAAGAGCGCCTTGTCGGCGCTGTCGGTCACGCCGTAGAGCTCCATGACCTTGTCGTTGGCGGGAGCCGGCGTGCTCCCCTCACCCATGATCATGGTGGTGATACCCTGCGTGGTCATGCTCACCACGCGACTGTCGCCGCTGGTGAGCGCGTTCACCGACTGCGCCTGGATGTCGATGAAGCCCGGCGCCACCACGAGGCCGGAGGCGTCGACGCGGTTGGTCGCCTGGGCATCCTTCAACAGGCCGGCTGGAGTGATGCGCGCGATGCGGCCGTTCTTCACGGCGACGTCGCCGTAGTACCACGGGTTGCCGCTCCCGTCGACGACCTTGCCGTTGGCGATCACCAGGTCGTACGGAGGATCGGCGGAGGTGCGCGCGGCGCCATCGGTGTTGGCAGCGCACGCCGCCGTGAACATCGCTAGCAACAGGGCAATCGGAGCTTTCATCTCTGGCTCACTCCAGGTGGATATGAAGGCCTCCCGCGGAGGCGAATCGAACCGTCGTGCATCGATCGAGTGTGGACGTCAGGGTGCGCCGGCGTTGGCCGGTCGATCGTCTGGTATCCGCTCGAAGTCTCCCATTCCGCGCGTCCGCAACTGCTTCACCTTTCCGTCCGCACCGAGCACGAACGTGAAGTAGTTGCTGCCCAGCGATGGATCGCGCCACGTGACCTTGAACGTGTCGAAGTGCCAGTGCGAGAGGTCGCCCGTGTACGACGGCCCCATGGTCGCCACCAGCGAGTCTCCCTCCAGCTTCACGTCGATGTCCTCGTACATGCTGTCGGAGTACACGGCGGCATAGCTCGCGAGCGGCAGCGATGGCTTCGTGTTCGCCACGCGCCGCGCCTCGAACGCCTTGCGCGAGCTGTCGCTCCGCTCCCGACCCTTGTCACGCGCATCGAGCAGGAGCTTGTTCCAGTCGCGCGCGGGAGCGCCCATGTAGGCGTCGAGCGCGCGATAGAGGAGGACCGTGGGGAGGTTCGTCCCATCGAGGTTCGCGAACACCACTATGGCGAGGCTGTCTTCCGGCACCATCCCGATCTCGGTGCGCATACCGTCGATCACGCCGCCGTGCGTGATGAGGAGCTTGCCGTGGTAGTCGCGCAGCGACCAGCCGAGTCCGTACGCCATGAGATGCGTGTCGGGGTAGAGCTTCTTCGTCTCCTCGCCGATGCGGATCACGGTCTGCGGCGAGTGCATCTCCTCGACTACCGAGTCGCTCATGATGCGCTTGCCGGCATAGACGCCGTCGTGGAGCTGCATGCGGAGCCACTGCGCCATGTCGTTGACGCTGGAGATCATCGAACCGGCCGGTCCCAGGTTGTCCTGGTTGCGCCACGGAATCACGTAGACTGTGTCGTTGCGCAGCTCGTGCGGCGTGGCGACATCCTGCATCCCCGGGAGCGCGCGGATGGTGGTCCTGGTGCGCGTCATGCCGAGCGGCGTGAAGAGCTTCGTGCGCACGAGATCATCCCAGCTCATCCCGCTCGCAGCCGCCGCCACCTCGCCGGCCGCCATGAACATGATGTTCTGGTAGCCGTACTGGGCACGGAAGCCCCAGCTCGGTTCGAGGCGCCGCACACGGTGGAGCACCTCGGTACGGGTGAAGCCGGACGCATACCACATATCGTCGCCGCGCGGGAGGCCGGTGCGGTGCGTGAGAAGGTCGCGCACCATCAACTCCCGCGTGACGTACGGACCCTCGATCTGGAACCAGGGGAGGTACTTCGTCACCTTGTCGTTCCACGCCATCTTCTTCTCATCCACCAGAATACCGAGCGCGCCCGCCGTGAACGCCTTGGTGGTGGAAGCGATACCGAAGAGGGTGTTGGCATCGATCGGGTCGGACTTCCCCAGCTCGCGCACGCCGTAGCCGCGCGCGAAGACCACGGAGTCCTTCTTCACCACCGCGATCGCGGCACCCGGTGCACGCCAGTCGCGCAGCGCCTTCTCGGCGTACGCGTCGTAGCCTTTAGGTGCCGTGCCCGTGCGGGCGGGCCGCACGATCTCATCGCTCGCGCCGCTCGCAGCGGAGCCGCCCGACTCGAGCTCCTGGAAAGTCTGGTTCCCGATCCCGTAGTGGCGCCAATCCTTGTAATCGAAGTGCCACCACTCGGCTTCGTACACGGTGAAGCCCTGCATCTCCATCGCCTGACGGAGAAGCGCGCGATGCCAGCGCTGCAGCGACGTGCCGCCGGGGTAGTCGGGGTAGCTGCGACCCGTCATCTCGTCGTAGCCGCCCACCATGGTGATCGGCTTGCCGGTGGCGAGATCGTACAACGTGAGGTCCACCGCGCAGCCGCGGTTGTGACGTGAGCCCTCGGCGGGATTGGCCACGAAGATGTGCTTGTCCACGGGCGTGGCGTCCCAGAACATCTTCGTCACGAACCAGGGACGGTAAGCATCGTGGATCAGCAGCCCGTAGCCGCGCTCGCGGAGCCACGCGCTGGCGCGCGCGACCGCCTCGGCGGCGGGACGCTGCATGAAGGCACGACCCTCCTGGTACATCGGCGTGCCCATGAAGTTGTTCGTCGACGCGTAGCGGATGTCGAGCTTGATGGTGGAGTCGTAGTTCACGAGCTGCACGAGATCGGCGGGGCGGAAGTCGCCCTTCTCCTTCGGCGGCTGCGCTGCCAGCGCTTCCTTCCGCAGCTCGGCTGCGGGACGCACGGGGGTGATGCGGAACTGCGAGCCATCCTCCGGGCCGGTGGCGCGACGCGGGAAGGTGACGCCGCTCGCCTTCACAGACTTCGCGCGGCCGTTTGCGTCGAGGTCGAAGACCACCTGCTCGCCGTCGTACAGCCCCCAGTCGGGGAACTTGTAGACTCCCTTCGAAACCTCTTCCAGCGGGTAGCGGAAGAACCATTCGATGAGCGCCTCGAGCTTCCCGTCGCGCTCGAGAATATAAAGAGTGTTGTAGTCCCAGCCATACTCGCCGATGAGCCCGCGATATTTCTCCGACGCGGGCGCCGGCATACCGAGCTTCACGCGCTCGAGCGTCGCGTTGCCGATCACGATGGCATCACCGCGCGTCACGATGCGCGTGCCGTAGCCGAGTCGGCCATCCACGATGAGCGTGTCGTGGAGCATGCGGAGCGGCGCGCGCATCCCGCCGCGAACGGGATCGAGATAGAGCGAATCGTCGATCGCGACGAGGTCCACCGCGTTGTCGCCCGTGCCGTAGCGGCCGGCGAGACGGTGCGCGA
>JBIQLU010000087.1:4616-16494 GCA_044463985.1 Gemmatimonas aurantiaca
GGAGCTCGGAGAGACCGAAGCCGATCCCGTAGCCCATCTTCTCGCCGGGACGGGCGAACTGCGGCTTCCACATCTCCTCGAGCGTGGCGCTCTTCAGAACCTGCCCCTTCGTACCGCGGCCTCCGGCGAAGAGCATGCTCATGAAGCGGCCGAGGTCATCCACCGTGGTATACATGCTGCCCGCGGGCGCCGTGCCGAGATCGAAGGTGGGCGCGGGGAAAGTCCGCTTGTCGAGCGTCCACATGTACGCGCTGGCGATTCTTTTCTGCGGAACTTCCTTGCGAGAGAAGGCGGTGCTCGACATCCCGATGGGATCGAGGACGACCTTCTTCAGGTAGCTCTCGAAGCGCTGCTTCTGCAGGGTGGCGAGAACATCGCCCACCACGGTGATCGCTGCGTTGGAGTACTTCGTCTTCGTGTTGGGAGCGTAGACGAGCTTCGTGTCGTTGAGGCTGGCGACCGTCTGCGCGATCGACGGCGAGCTGTCGTCGAAGTAGTGACCCACGGGCGGTTCACGCACGAGACCGGAGCGGTGCGACATCATCTCCCGGAGCGTGATCTCGCCGCCGAAGGGGTTCGCGGGGTGGAAGTCGGGGAGGTAGCGGGAGACCGGAACGTCGAGGTCGACCTTCCCCTGCTCCACGAGCTGCATGATCGCGACGTCGGTGAAGAGCTTGGAGACGCTCCCCACGCGATAGATGGTCTGCGCGGTGGCGCGCACGCTGTCGTCGGGATGCGCGAAGCCGAAGCCCTGCGACCATACGATCTTCTGGTCGTCCACCAGCGCGATCGAGATGGCGGGAAGGTTCTTGCTCCGCATCTCGTGCTCGATGAAGGGCGTGAGCTTCGCGGCCACCGCCTGGTAGCCGGCGGCAGGCGCGGTGCCCTGCGCACTCGCGGACGGCGCCGCCGCCACGATGATTGCGAGGGCGGCCAACGCTGAGGGAAATCGCATCGCTGTCATTTCTTCCGGGAGATGGACGGGGTCGAATCGTTAGTGGAGCCGGGCGATGATGCGGCGTTGGCAGGGGATCCACCGCCAGCCGAGCCGCCACCCGAATTGGAGCGCGCAGTAGTATCGCGGACGGCGCCGAAGTCGGCCAACCCCTCGACGTCCATATCGCTCACGCGTCCGCGGGCGTCGAGCGCGAAGGTGATGAAACTCTTTCCGAGTCGCGGGTTGCGCCAGATGGCCCGGAAGGTGTCGTACTGCCAGTGCTCGAGATCGCCCTCGAACGTGGGGCCGTAGCGCAGCACGAGCTTCCCGTTCTCCACCTTCACCGTGGCGTTGCCGTACATGCTGTCGGCGTACGTGCCGGCGTAGCGCTCGAGTGCGAGCGACGGTTTCGAGTCGCGCGCGCGCGCAGCTTCGGCCTCGGACTCGGCCTTGGCCTGCATCGCCTCGGCCTTCTTCTGCCGCTCGAGGCCAATCGCGCTCCAGTCGCGAGCGGGCGCGCCGAGGTAGGCATCCAGGACCCGGTAGGAGATCGCGGGATTGATATTGTGGCCGTCAGCGTTCGTGAGGATCACGAAGCCGAGCTTCGCTTCGGGAACGAGGCGTACCTCCGAGAGCATCCCATCGATGCCGCCGTTGTGCCACACGAGCTCGCGGCCCAGGTAGTCCTGCAGCACCCATCCCATCGCGTAGAGCGAGAAGTGAGTGGACGGGATGAGCGAATCGGGGGGCGAGGGGATGATGGTCTGCGGCGAGTGCGTGGTGTTCAGCGACCGTGCGCTGATGATCTTCTTCCCCGCGTAGACGCCGGTGTCGAGCTGCATCCGGATCCAGTGCGTCATGTCGGACACGCTGGAGTTGATGGAGCCCGCGGGTGCGGCGTTATCGAGATTGCGCCACGGGATGGGGATCGCGTTGGCGCCGTCGATGGAGTGCGGCGTGGCTACATCGTTTCGGCCGCGGAGCGAGTCGGTGCTGGTGTTGCTCTCGTCCATCCCGAGCGGCCGGAAGATCTCGGAGACGATGACATCATCCCAACTGCGGCCGGCGGCCTTCGCGAGCGCCTGCCCGGCGGCGAGGAACATCATGTTCTGATAACCGAACTGGGTGCGGAAGCTGGAATTCGGCTTCAGGAATCGCACGCGCCGGAGAATTTCGTCGCGCCCGTACTCGGAGCCGTACCAGAGCATGTCGCCGCGCCTGCCTAGTCCACTGCGGTGGGAGAGGACGTCGCTGATGGTGATCTCGCGCGTGACCCAGGGATCGTAGAGCTGAAAGTCCGGGAGGAAGTGCGTGACCTTGTCGTCCCAGCGCATCTTCTTCCGATCCACCATGATGCCGATGGCGGCGGAGGTGAAGGCCTTCGTATTGGAGCCGATTGCGAAGAGCGTGTGGGCATCGACGCGATCCGGCTTCCCCACTTCGCGGACGCCGAATCCCCTGGCGTAGACGACGGAGTCGTCCTTGACGATGGCGATGGCGAGTCCGGGTACGTGCCATTCCTTCATGGCGCGTTCGATGTACTGGTCGAGTCCATCGAGCGGAGCGCCGCGGGTGGCAGCGCGAGCGGGTGTGGCGGCGGAGCTTCGCGCGCGAGTGGCGGCGGACTGCGCGGCCGCGGGCGCAGCGAACAGGGCGAGTGTCGCCGCCGCGGCGGCGAGGCGGTACACGACGCGAGACACGTGCCCTCCAGATCGGGAAGCGGCCAGGCGGGCCGCGGTCGAGAAATTTGTATACTATTTCGGCTATTGTAAGGAATACAATCGGGGGGCGCAAGGGGAACGACTAGAGGGCAGACAGCAGAAAGCAGGAAGCAGGAACTGCGCACATACCGTAGTCATGCCCGCGCGGGCGGGCATCCATGTTCGGCTGAGTGACATGGATTCCCGCTTTCGCGGGAATGACGTGGATCGTGTGCAGTTCCTGCTGTCTGCTGTCTGCCCTCTACCCCTCCCCCACCCTCAGACCCGCCACCAGCTCCCGCAGCTCCGTCGCGCCGCGATGGAGGCTCGTCGCGGTGGCGCTCATCTCCTCGCAGGCGGCGGACTGCTCCTCGCTCGAGGCAGTCACCTCCTCGGCGGCGGAGGCGTGCGCTTCGGCCACTCGACCGATTGCGGCCATCCCGCCGGTAGCCTGGTCCACCGCCACCAGGTTCTCCTCGGCGGCAGCGCTCACGCCGTTCGCAGCCTCACGCGTGCGGCTGGAGCTCGAGGCTATCAGCGCCAAGGCATCGTCCACCTCGCGAGCGGCGCGCTCGATCTCGCCCACGTGCACCACGCCTTCTTCCATCGCCTGCGACGTGCGCGCCATTCTGTCGGTGATCGAACGCGTCAGCTCCACCACCGTGCCCGACGCCGAGCGCGCCTGCTCGGCGAGCTTGCGAACCTCGGAGGCGACAACGGCGAACCCGCGCCCCGCCTCCCCCGCACGCGCCGCCTCGATCGCGGCATTCAGCGCGAGAAGATTCGTCTGATCGGCGATCCCGCGAACGGTATCCACGAACGTGGTGATGGTGGTGGTCGCTTCGTTCAGCTCGCGCACTTCGCCGGCCGCTCCCTCGACGGTGTTCTTGATGTCAAGCAGGATGCCGAATGCCAGCTGCAGCTCCGAACGCTTCGCGCCGGAGGATTCCTCTATCTCCTGCGCGAGGCAGGTCACGTCGGAAACGCCGCTCCTGATGCTCTCGGCATGCTGCCGTATCACCTGCAGTGCGCAATCGATCTCGCGGATCTGCTGCACCTGCGTCGAAGCGCCGGAGGTGACGTCGGCCATCGCCGTGGCCACCTGGCCCGCGGCGTCCGAGATCTGCGCCGACGCCTCGGCGAGCTCGGTGGCGGAGCCGGCAACCTGTGTAGCGGTTCCCGTTGCCACCGATACCACTCTGGAAAGCGATTCGCTCGTCTGGTTCATCGCGTCGGCGAGCTGCTGGAACTCGTCGGGCATCGATTGCGACGTGCGAGTGGAGAGATCGCCGGCGCTGAGGCGCCGCGCATGCCCCACGAGCGTGCGCAGCGGCCTGTCGATCGACCGCACCGTGCGGAGCACGATCGTCGAGGCGATTCCGAGAGCGGCCACCACCAGCATCGCGAAGATCAGAGCGCGGCGTGACGCCGCATGCTCGAGATCGGATGCAGTGCCTTCCAGTCGAACGCCCTTGAGCTGGCCGAGCCGGTCGATCTGCGCCATGAGCGTGTCGACCTTCGGACGCGCCGCCGAAGCCTGCGCCAGCGCGGCGGGCGCCCTGCCGAGATCGAGGAGGCGGTGCGCGAGGTTGTAGTGCACCTCGACATCCGAGAGCCGGCTGTCGATCTCGGAGATGAGACCGATCTCGCCGGGGGTCTGGCCCGGATGTTCGTTCATCTGGCGCTGCACCAGGTGCGCCTGCCATCCATACTGCCTGAAGGCGCGCGCCGAGCCGGAGTCGTAGGAGGTGATGTAGCCGTTCGCGGCGTCCAGAGAGCGGGCGATGTTGGCGGAGAGCTGCGACGAGAGCGCGTTCTCCTCCTGCATGTCCGCGAGCACATCGCCAACTCTCGAGGCCGTGCTCGAGAGCGACGCACGTCCAACGAGACCAGCGGCGACGAGAAGAAGAACCACGAGGCCGAAACCGAGAAAGAGACGGCCGCGGATGGTGCGAACGGGATTCAGATTCATCGGGCACCGCCGGCGAGCATGAAGCTGCCCGACTGAATGCGCATCACACGGTAGGGAGACTCCACCGGATCGCCGCCCGCGCCGAAGCGGATGGTGCCGGTGAGTCCGTGGTATGCATCCGCGCTCGAGATCGAAGCGAGATAGCGTCTGATGGCGGCGCGGTCGGTGCCGACGGCGGAGATCGCGCGGGCCATCACCTGCATCGCGTCGTAGCCCGTGGCGGCGTGTCCATCGGGAGTCATTCCGTAGCGCTCCCTGAACGCATCCACGAAGTGCTGGACTTCGGGCCTCGGGTCCTGGGCCGTGAAGACGCTGCCCACGTACACGCCCTCGGCCATGGCCGTGTCGCTCGATATCCCCGCCCAGCCGTCACCGCCGACGAAGTCGACGTCGAAGTCCTGCCGCCGAGCCTCGCGCAGAAGGACCAGCGCGGAACCCTCCAGCCCAATCCCGACGACCACGTCCACGCCCCGAGCCTTGTAGAAGGAGATGTACGGTTCGGCATCCGACAGGCTGGCGGAGATGGGATCCGCGCTGACGATCTCGCCGGTGAAAGCGCGGCGGAAGGACTGGGCGAGACCGCGTCCGTAGCTGTCGTTCTCGTAAATGATCGCGGCGCGTTTGCGTCCGAGCGCAGAGGCGAATCGGGCGAGGACCGCGCCGTTGATCGAGTCGCTGGAAGCGATGCGGAAGACCCAGGGGGAAATGCCGGTGACCTGGGGGGAAGTGGTGGAGGTTCCGATCGCGGCGAGATTGCCGTCGTAGACCTTGGCGGCGGCCACCATGGCGCCCGAGGTGACGTGTCCCACCACACCGACCACGGCGGGGTTCTCCGCGAGCTCCTGCGCCACGGCCGCCGCGCGCTTGCCACTGCCGCTGTCGTCGCGTTCGAGGAGCTCGATCCTGCGGCCACGAACGCCGCCGGCCGCGTTCAACTCGGCGACGGCGATCTCGACACCCTTCTTCGTCATCTCGCCGCTGTACTCCGAGTAGGGACCGGCGGCGCCGACTATGATGGGTTCATTCGAGCCACCGCCGCACGCGCTCAGCAGCAGGCAGCAAATCGACAGAATCGATCGAGTTCGCAAGGGAGGCAGGTGAGGGAGGAATCTGTCATCCCCGCGAACGCGGGGATCCAGGCTGGCCGGTCGAACATGGATCCCCGCGTTCGCGGGGATGACGGCAATGGGAAGCGACAGCTCAGCTCGCCCGAAACGTATGACGAAGCAGGCGCCCGGGGTGCAACGCAGCGGGGGGCTGGAAGGCCGACCCCCGGAGGACGTCCGGAACGTATGTCGCGCCTAGTACATTGCATATTTTGCAATTGATGCGAGACATTCAGCACTTTTCACACTGGATTTCCGCGATTCGCTCCGTTATTATTGCCGCGTATGCACGAGACACGTAACACCAGCGAGCGCCGAGTGCCGCCCCAGGCACCCCCGGCGCCGTTGTTCTTCTCAACCTCCAGGGAGCACCCGACCACATGACCGCGACCGGCCTAACTGCTCGTGAGCACGCCATCCAGGCAATCACGTCGAGGCCCGCGCGACTCGCGCCGACCAACAACACCAACGGAGACAGTGCGCGCGCGCACCCGGTCTCCGAGTTCTTCGGGATCAACACGTTCGGCGCGCCGCAGATGCGCGCGAAGCTGCCCGACCACGTCTACGCCAAGCTCGTCTCGTCCATCAAGCACGGGAAGAATCTCGACGTGGACATCGCGCCGACCGTGGCGCAGGTGATGAAGGAGTGGGCCATCTCGCGCGGGGCGACGCATTTCACGCACTGGTTCCAGCCGCAGACGGGGCTCACCGCCGAAAAGCACGAAGCCTTTCTTTCCTTCGACGAGAATCTCGACCCGGTAGAGTCGTTCTCCGGTGAACAGCTCATACAGAGCGAGCCCGATGCTTCGAGCTTCCCGTCGGGCGGGCTTCGCGCGACGTGGGAAGCGCGCGGCTATACGGCGTGGAACCCGGCCGTGCCGGTCTTCATCATCGAGTACGCGGGCGCACGCACGCTGTGCATCCCCTCCGTGTTCATCGGCTACAACGGCGAGGCGCTCGATGAGATGACGCCGCTCCTCCGCAGCTCCGACGTGCTCTCGCAGCGCGCCATCGAGCTGCTGGAGCTGCTCGGCGACAAGGGTGTGTACCGGGTCTACACAACGCTCGGCGTGGAGCAGGAATACTTCCTCATAGATCGCGAACACTTCGCGCTGCGACCCGACCTGGTCATGGCGGGGCGTACGCTCATAGGTGCGCCGCCGCCGCGCGGGCAGCAGCTCGAGGATCACTACTTCGGCGGAATTCCCGAGCGCGTGCAGGCGTGCATCTCCGAAGTGGAGCACGAGCTGTACAAGCTCGGCGTGCCGATCGTGATGCGGCACAACGAGGTGGCGCCCTGCCAGTTCGAGATGGCGCCCATCTACGAGGAGAGCGACGTCGCAGTCGATCACAACCAGATCGTGATGGCCGCGCTCAGAAAGGTCGCGCTGCGCCACGGGCTGCAGGTGCTCCTGCACGAGAAGCCATTCGCCGGCATCAACGGCTCTGGGAAGCACTGCAACTGGTCGATGGCGATCGCGGCCGACAACGAACTGAATGGAGTGAACCTCTTCAAGCCGGGAAAGACGCCGCACCACAACATTCGCTTTCTGCTGCTCCTCGCGGCCGTGCTCAAGGCAGTACACCGCCACTCGGGCCTGCTGCGCGCCGGCATCGCCTACTCGGGGAACGATCACAGACTCGGCGCCAACGAGGCGCCGCCGGCGATCATCTCCGTATTCATGGGCGACATGCTCACGCGCGTAATCGACGACATCGCCAATGGACGTACGGTTCGCAACGCGGAGCAGGCGATGCTGCGGCTGGGCGTGGCGAAGCTCCCGGAAATCCGGCAGGACGTGACGGACCGCAACCGCACTTCGCCGCTCGCGTTCACCGGCGCGAAGTTCGAGTTCCGCGCGGTGGGAGCATCGCAGTCCACGGCGCTTCCCGTGATGCTGCTCAACGCCACCGTGGCCGAGGCGCTCGGCGAGCTCACCACGCGACTGCGTGAAGAGCTCGAGAAGACGAGCGAGATCCCGACCGCCGTGCTCGCGGTGGTTCGCGAAGCCTTCCGCGATACGGCCGCGGTGCGCTTCGAAGGAAACAACTACTCGGATGATTGGGTGGCGGACGCCGAACGCCGCGGCCTCCCGCATCTGCGCAACACTCCGGAAGCGCTCGAGCAATTGGTCGTGGACAGTTCGCGCGAGCTGTTCGCCAAACTCGGAATCCTGAGCACCGAGGAGCTCGAGTCGCGCTACCACGTGCGAGTGGAACGCTACGTGAAGGATCTGCTGATCGAGGTCAACACGTTGAAGGAGATGGTCGATACGATCATCCTGCCGGCGGCGCTGGAGTATCACGCCGCGCTCGCGGCGGGCGCGGCGCAGGCCCGCAGCGCGGGGATCACGGTGATTCCGCAGGTGGAGGTCGCGAACGAGCTGGGCGACGCGATCACGCTGCTTCGCGAGCGCCGAGCGCATCTCGGCAAGATTGCGGAGTGCGTCGAGGCTCGGACGCTGGAACCCGAGGCGCAGGCGCATCTGCTCGCCGGCGATGGAAAGGCAGCCATGACGGCCGTCCGCGAGAGCTGTGACGCGCTCGAGCTGACGCTCGGCGACGAGTTCTGGCCGCTCCCGAAGTACAGGGAGATTCTCTTCCCGGTGTAAACGGGGTCAGGCACCTTGATGTAGAGGCCCCGGGCAGCTCCGCTGCCCGGGGCCTCTACATCAAGGTGCCTGACCCCATCGGGTTACAGAGAGAGCGCTCGCGCCACCGACGCCGCGTCGGGGGGAAGCGCATCCGGCACCGTGAAACCCGACACAGCCTGATCGGGGTCCTTGAGACCGTTGCCCGTCAGCACGCACACGGCGCGCGTCGCACCGTCGATGCTACCCTCGGCGACCGCGGCCCGCAGCGCGGCGACCCCCGCCGCCGATGCAGGTTCGCAGAAGACGCCTTCGAGCTCCACGATTTTGTGATAGGCAACGAGGATCTCCGCATCGCTCACCGCGCGAAACGCGCCGTGCGAATCCCGAACGGCGCTCACCGCCGAGTCCCAGCTCGCCGGGTTGCCGATGCGGATGGCGGTGGCGACCGTCTCGGGTTTCGCCACCGGAGCTCCGCGCACGAGCGGCGCGGCGCCGGCAGCCTGTGCACCGAGCAGCACCGGCGTGCGCGACACCAGGCCGCGTTCGTGGTACGTGCGGAATCCGCGTGCGTAGGCGGTGATGTTGCCACCGTTCCCGACGGGGAGCGCGAGAAGCTCGGGAGCGTCGCCGAGCGCGTCGCAGATCTCGAAGGCGGCCGTGGCCTGGCCCGCGATGCGGTGCGGGTTCACCGAGTTCACGAGCGCGACGGGAAACCGATCGGCCAGTTCACGAGCCAGCACGAGAGCACTGTCGAAGTTCGCGTCGAGCGTGACGATGCTCGCGCCGGCCACGGCGGCCTGCGCAAGCTTGCCGCGAGCCACGTGGCCGGCCGGCAGGAGTACTACGGCCCTTATCCCGGCGCGCGCCGCGTACGCCGCTGCGCTCGCCGAAGTGTTCCCGGTGGAAGCGCAGATGATCGTGGTCGCACCGGCCTCCAGGGCCTTCGCGACGGCCACGACCATGCCGCGGTCCTTGAAGGAGCCGGTGGGATTCGCGCCTTCGTACTTCAGGTGGAGTTCGGCGACGCCGACCCACTCGCGCAGGCGCGGCGCGGCGAGGAGTGGCGTGTCACCTTCGGCGAGCGACAACTGCGGCGTCGCATCGCCCACGGGAAGAAGCGCGCGGTAGCGGGCCATGATGCCGTGAGCGCGAACGCTGCGCGTGATTTCGGAGTGCAGAGGATCTGAAGATGTAAACATCGGAAGATGCAGGTGGGCCGGGTGAGCACGAAACATGTCGTGTACGCCGAGCGCTCGAAAGCCGTGAGCCGCACTTCAGGTGGTGGCTGGCTAAAGCATCGCCCCGCACATAAGTTGGGCCGTCGCGAGGCATGCATGACGCAGTACGAATGCAGCCGCGTCCCCACCCTGCCGCAGATCGCCAGCCGCCAACCTTTACACCAGCATCCTACATGCGCCGACTCTCGCGCCTGCTCGTAATCGTTTCGCTCGCGTGTACCACAGCCGCGAGCGCCTTCGCCCAGAAGGGACTCAAGGTCTACATCTCCGCCGACATGGAGGGAATTGCCGGCGTCGTGACCGCCGACCAGCTCGGCCCGGAGGGCTTCGAGTACGGCCGCTTTCGTGAATTCATGACCGCATCCGTACTCGCCGCGATCGACGGCGCGCGCGAAGCGGGTGCCACGGAATTCGTGGTGAGCGACTCGCACGGGAACGGCGAGAGTCTCCTCATAGACAAGTTCCCGGATGACGTCACCATCGTGCGCTCGTGGCCAAGGCCGCTCGGCATGATGGAAGGAATCGACTCCACCTTCGACGCGGTCATGTTCGTCGGCTACCACGCCGCGACGACGAACCCGCACGGCGTGCGCGCGCACACGATCTCGAGCGCGCACTACGCTGCCTTGAAGCTGAACGGCATCGCGGTTCCCGAAGCGGGGATCAGCGCGGCGATCGCCGGCCATTTCGGCGTACCCGTGGTGATGATATCCGGCGACGACATCGCTGTCGCCGAAGCGCAGCAGCTCATCGATCGCAACATCGCAGGCGCTGTCGTGAAGCGCGCGATCGGCTTCCACTCCGCCGCCACGCGCACGCCGCAGGCAGGAAACGCGATCATCCGCGCTCAGGCGAAGGCCGGTGTCGAGCGGCGCGCGCAGATCAAGCCGTGGATCCTGAAGAAGCCCGTCCAGTTCGACCTCACCTTCAAGAACTACCGCCCCGCCGAGGTGATGGCGCTGCTGCCGATCATCCAGCGAACTGACGCGCACAGCATCCACTTCGAGGGGAAGGACATGCTGGAGGTATCGCGGTTGCTCGAGTTCATCGGCGAATACTCGTCGGACCTCACGCCATGACGGACGCGCGCGGAGAACAGACCAGGGGGCAGGGCACCACTTCAGTGTGGGCCGGCGAGGAGGGACCGCTCCCGTGGGGGAGCGTCACCGTCCCCGTCGTCAACAGCGTGACGTTCGCCTACGACGATCTCGACGGCTGGCTCGATGTCGCCACGGGGAAGCGCGAGGGTTTCATCTATTCGCGCAACACGAACCCGACCGTGCACGCGCTCGAGCAGAAGATGCGGGCACTGGAAGGCGGCGAGGCCGCTACCAGCTTCTCCACGGGGATGGCCGCGATCAGCAACTCGCTCTTCGCGCTCCTCTCGCCGGGCGAGCGCGTGGTGAGCGTGGTGGACTCCTACGGCGGCACGCTTCGCATCTTCACCGAGTTCCTACCGCGCTTCGGCGTGGACGTGCAGCTTCGCGACACGGATGACCAGGCAGCCATCGAGAGCGTTCTGCGCGAGGGGAAGTGCTCGGTGCTCTACCTCGAGTCGCCCACGAACCCCACGCTCAAGGTGCTGGATCTCGCGCGCCTCGCGGCAGCCGGGCGAGCGGCGGGAGCCACGGTGATCGTGGACAATACCTTCGCCACTCCGATCAACCAGCGGCCGCTGGAGCTGGGAGCGCATCTCGTGGTGCACAGCGCCACCAAGTTTCTGAACGGCCACTCCGACGCGATGGGCGGCATCGCGGTGGGCGACAGGGAGCTGGTCGAGCGAATCTTCCATTTCCGCGAGATCAACGGCGCCTCGCTGCACCCCGCGTCCGCGTATTTCATACTGCGCGGTCTCAAGACGCTGGAGCTCCGCGTCCTGAGGCAGAACGAGAATGCGCTGCAGCTCGCGCGCTTCCTCGAAACGAGAGCTGAGGTGGAGTCGATCAATTATCCCGGGCTCGAACGGCATCCGCGACACTCCGTAGCCCGCTCGCAGATGAGCGGCTTCGGAGGGATGCTCAGCTTCTCCCTGAAGGGCGGCACCGACGCGGTTCGCGCTTTCCTCCCGCGACTGCGCCTCGCGCACCGAGCGGCGAGCCTGGGCTCCGTCGGCACGCTCGTCGGCCCGCCGAGTACCACGAGCCACGTCGAGGTCTCGATGGAGGAGCGCGCCGCCGCTGGAATCCCCGAGGGTCTCATCAGGGTTTCCGTGGGTATCGAGAACGCGAACGACATCATGGACGACTTCCGTCAGGCACTGACGGGGTCAGGTACCTCCTGATGTAGAGGTCCCCGGCAGCCCCGCTGCCGGGGACCTCTACATCAGGTACC
>JBIQLU010000088.1:0-4675 GCA_044463985.1 Gemmatimonas aurantiaca
CGCCCAACCTCCACTCCGCCTCCAGCCCCAGCAACTCGTCCTCGGTATGCACCTCGGTCGGCTGGTGGCCCTGCTCGCGCAGCCGGCGGAGCATCTCGATTGTCGCGGGGAGCTTCTCCCAGTAGTCGGCCAGGTAAAGTGCCGTCACCTGCATCGCCACGATCGGCAGACTCTCCTCGTGGTCCGATGCAAGCGTCAGGGCGTGTTCGAGAAGTGTTACGGCTTCGGTCGGTAAGCCGATCTCTATCGAATGGTGCGCGCAAGTGCGCAGCAGAGTGAGTGCCCGCTCGCGCTCGCCCGCGTGCTGCCAGTGGCGGGCGCATTCCCACAGAAGTACCGTCGATTGGCTCTCGACGATGTCCTTCTCGAGTAGCTGGGCGGCATGACGGTGGAGCAGCGCGGAGGATAGAGCGGAAAGTCGCTGCAGTGCCGCCGACGAAAGCAGCTCGTGCTTGCAGAACACTGTCTGCCCGTCCGAGATGACCAATCCGAACGCTTCCAGCTCCTCGAGCGCGTCGAGCAGCGCGATCCTGCGCTCCCCGAGCACTCCCTCCACTCGCTCGAGCGTGGAGAGCTTGCCGAGTATCCCTGCGGCCTGCAGGACGCGCGTCGCGAGTGGATTGAGTCGGTTGAGCCGCTCGCTCACCAGCTTGTCGAGCGTCGCGGGCGCCTGATACTGCTCTCCATCCCACGAAGTGTGGAAGGCAAGCTCGGTCAGGAAGTACGGATTCCCGCCCGCCGATGACACGCACCATTCCTGAAACTCGGAGTTCGACTCGCGAATCGTCCCCGCGGTTACGCAGCGGATCAGCTCCCGGCTCGGCCCCTCTGCGAGCGGGAGCACGTTCATGAGTGTCGGCGCGCCCTGCTCGCCCTCGGAGAAGTGCGACACGGGTTCGACGTTGCGCGACGTCAGCACGACGACCACCGGGCGGGTCGACACCCAGCCGGGGATGTCACGCATGATCTCCCACGACATCCGGTCGAGCCAGTGGATGTCCTCGATCAGCACGATGAGCGCCGCTTCGGTCGCGATGGCGTCGAGAAGATCGAATATCGAGCGCCGTATGTTCGAGAAGAGCAGCTCGCTCTCCCGACTGTCGGGTGTGAAGGATGTGTCACTCGGGTCGTGCGAGATGAGCCGCTTGAGATACTTCATCGAATCCGGCGAGCAGCCCACAGACCCGCGCAGCTCGAGAAGGCGCGGCACGAGATCCACGAAGATGCTCAGTGGGCGCCGTGCGTCGTGTGACTGACACCCCACGCGCGCTACCTGGACCGGTGCCAGACTCGCGCCGTGTATGAACTCCGTCGCCAGCCTGGTCTTGCCGATCCCCGGCTCGCCCCAGATCAGAAACGAGCTCCCGCGCGAAGCGAGTGCGGCATGCATGGCGCGCGTGAGCTCCGCCATCTCCGCATCGCGCCCCACGTGCGGGGTCTCGCGCACGTGAAACAGATCTCCGTTGTAAACCTCCGCGATGCGACGCCGCAGCAGCGTGGCCGGAAGCCGGATCTCGCGCGCCTCGGGGCCGATCTCGCGCAGGTAGCGGTCGATGATCGCGAGCGCCATGACCTTGTTGCCCCCGATCGCGGTGGCCTCGGCCAGGACCAGTGTGGCTTCCTCGTTCAATGGGTCGATCGCGAGGCAGCGCATCGCCAGCGGCTCGGCGCGCCGCCACTCACCCCTCGCCTTGCGCGCGTTCATCGCGGTCACGAGGATGCGCCTGAGCGCCGATGTAACGAAGTCGCGCTGGCGTTCGAGCCACTCCTGGTACGGTGCCGAAAATTTCGGTGCGTACGCCGGCAGGAACCCGCCTGGAAGCGTATCCGCCATGCGCTCCATCTCCGCCCGCTCGCTCACCTCGAACAGGACGCCGCAGTCGCTCTGCACCGATCGCCGCGGCAGCACTATCTGCGTGCGCGTCGAACGGAGCGCCGCTCCCATCGCGTTGAGCTTGTAGAGCGTCTGCCGGAGACACTGGTTCGCCTTCCGGTCCTCCACGTTCGGCCAGATCACGTCGATCAGCTCGCGCCGGGCGAGGGGCCGTCCCGCCTCGAGGACGAGGTACAGCGCGGCAGCGAAGAGCGTCTCGGCCGCTGGCGTGAGCCGCGTATCGCCCACTTCGAGGAGGCACTGCCCAAGACTGCGTAGTCGAATCATTGCGGTGTCCGTTCGGGGAAGCCGCTACGTGCTCATCGATCGACCGCACCGCAGTAAAACCAGTTCCGTCAGCGAAACGTCAGCGACGTTTCACCAACGGCAGAGCTCGCCAGTGCCTCAAGCCCGCCCGGTACTCCCCACGCCACCCGTGCGATCCGTCGATCGACCTACCGTCCCTTCCACCCACGGCAGCGTCTCGAAGCGGCTCAGCACCACCTGCGCTATCCGCTCCCCGTGTTCGATGTGCACCGTCGCGCCAGAGTCGTTCCTCATCATCACGAGCCATTCGTCGGGATAGTCCGCGTCTATCGTACCGGGGGCGTTGGGCAGGATCAGCCCCTTGCGGTACGCGACGGAGCTCCTGACACGGATCTGTGCCTCGTACCCCTCCGGCAGCCGCGCGCGAAATCCGAGCGGGACGAGCGCCGTCGCTCCCGGCTGGAGAGCGAGTCGACCATCGGAGTCGGCCTCCACTTCGCTCTCTGCGCCGAGGACGGACATCCGGACTCTTCGCGTCTTCAGATACGCCCTCACGTCGTAGCCGGCGGCGCCGCGCGTGGCGCGGGTGGGCGGGATTACGTCCGCATGGAGCGACTCGAACACTACGCTGGGGGATTCTTCGTGCATCGATCTCTTTGGTTGATTCCGGTGCGCTCGCGAGCCGCGATCCGCTTGGCCGTCGCGGCTACGTCTGGTAGCTTTGCTCAATCCGACTGGACAATCTTCATCCATGAGACTTACGAGGGCAACCGTGACTGCCGATGGCTCCGGCCAGACGCCGGCGCTCGCGGACGACGCGAGGGTAGGCGCCTACCGCGCATCGTTCGGGGTGCCGCCGCATCTGGCCGACTGGCAGCTCCCACAGGGATGGCGGTGGGGTACGCAGGGCGTGATGATCGGCGCCACCCGCTTCTCGATGGAAGTCATCGATTCCCTCGACAGATCTCTCTCGCTGGTCACAGCGCCGGACCCTGCGCATCACGCCTGGCTCCTGGCCGAAGCGCGCCATCTCGGACACCTGCACCACCCGATCATTCCGACCACGTACCACGTCTGGAACTCCTTCGCCGAGATGAAGCGCGGACCGGGGTACCTTCGCCACTGGATCGATGGCGAGTCGCTGCGCTCGCGACTCAATCGCCAGGGGCAGGATGACATCCGCTCGGCCGTCCGCCTCTTCCGCGAGCTCGGGTCGATGGTGTCGTACCTGCACGATCTCGGTCACGTGCACGGCGCGCTCTCGCCGGACAGCGTCTGGAACACGCCGCTCGGCGAGGCGTGGGTGCTGGGCTGGCAGTGGTCCGTCTCGCGCAGCGTCATCCCGCCCGGGCTCGGCCCCGACCGCCGCTGGATGCTCTCGCCTCCCGAGTGGGACGACCAGTGGGACCCGACGCAGCGAAGCGACCAGTGGCAGCTCGCCGCCGTGTGCCTCACGTCGCTGATCGGCGAGTATCCGCCCACGCACGACCTGCCGCCGCTCACGTTGCTGCGACCGGAGATGCCCGAGGCGCTCGCGGCGGTTCTCACGCGTGCGCTCTCGGAGGACCCGGCGCGCAGATATCCGACGGTCACGGCGATGCTGCGCGACCTCGAGCGCTCCGGCGCGCACAGACGCGGCGCATCGAGCTCGCTGCTCGTGAGCGGAGACTACGAAGCGATCCGGCCTGGCGGCGATGTCGACTCGCGTCTGCTCAAGGCTGTGGGCGACGACTACGAGCTTCTCGCCAAGCTCGGAAGCGGTTCCTACGGCGACGTGTGGCGCGTGCGCGACCTCGCTCTCGAGCGTCAGGTCGCCCTCAAGATTCTCCACGCACGCGTGGCCGACGACGCGCAGACCATCCGCGACTTTCGGCGCGAAGCGCGCGTGGCCGCGCAGCTCTCGCACCCGAGCATCGTTCCGATCTACGACTGGGATTCTCGCGAAGGCGTGGCGTGGTACACGATGGAGTTGATGGAGTACGGTTCGCTCGCCGACCTCGTACGACGCTCCGGGCCGCGACCGCTCGTGAAGGTGGGGCCCGCGATCGCCGCTCTGCTCGACGGGCTCGCGTCCGCCCATGCGGAAGGCGTGCTGCACCGCGATCTCAAGCCGGAGAACATCCTCATCGACAGATGGCGGCGCTGGCGCATCGGCGATTTCGGGCTGGCTCGCAGGGTAGGGATGGACTCTACCGGTGCCTCGGGCACGCCCGAATTTGCCGCGCCCGAGCAGCTACTGAACGAGGAACAGGGGCCTGCAGCCGACTGCTTTTCCATGGCGGGGCTCGCGGTCTTCGCTCTCACCGGGCGCCCGCCCTTCGGCAACGGAGATCCGCGCGAGATCCTGGCGCGACAACTCGCCGGCACTCCGGATCTCGAAGGGGTTCCGGGGCCAATCGCCGAGTGGGCGCGCCGCGGGCTCGCGCCCGATCCGAAGGATCGCTGGTGGGATGCCGCCGAGATGCGTACGGCATGGCTCGGCGCTGTGGAAGAAGCGATGCGCGAGCGACAGGACGAGGAGCTCCCGCAGTGGGC
>JBIQLU010000088.1:4775-9985 GCA_044463985.1 Gemmatimonas aurantiaca
CTCGGCGAGCGCTTCGTTCAGCGAGCGGGCGGCGTTCTCTTCGCCGATTTCGTCGAGGAGTCCGGAGTTCGTGAGCACTGTCATCGGCTGGGCGTGGACGTCGGCGAGGAGGACGCGGACGCCGTCCTTGCGACTGCGATGAACGATCTCGGTGAGCGCGTGTAGCCCCGACGAGTCGATGGCGGGGACGTTCCTCATCCGGATTATGAGCACTTTCGGACGCGCCGCTACGCGGCCCACCGCCTCGCGAAAGCGCTCTGCGGCGCCGAAGAAGAACGGGCCGTTGATGTCGTAGACCTGGACGCCGGGCGGCAGCTTCCGACGCAGTCCCGGCTCGGCGCCGTTGTCGTACGTGTCGTTGGATGCGTCGTGTATTTCGCGCGTGAACGCGGTGACGTTCGTGACTTCCGCCATGCGCCGCATGAACAGGAAGGCGGCGAGCACCATGCCCACGCCGATCGCCACGGTGAGGTCGACCACCACCGTGAGCGTGAAGGTCGTGAGGAGGACCGCGATGTCGCTCTTCGGCGCACGGAATTCCGCGACGAAGACACGCCACTCGCTCATGTGGTATGCGACGACCACGAGAATCGCGGCGAGCGTGGCGAGTGGGATCAGCGCTGCCCAGCGGCCGGCGAAGAGCGTGATGATGAGCAGCGTGATGGCGTGCGTCATTCCCGCCACTGGAGTGCGCCCACCGTTCTTGACGTTCGTGGCGGTGCGCGCGATCGCGCCTGTTGCCGGGATGCCGCCGAACAGTGAAGAAGCGATGTTCGCC
The DNA here is from genome assembly GCA_044463985.1 of Gemmatimonas aurantiaca. Lineage (GTDB taxonomy): Bacteria > Gemmatimonadota > Gemmatimonadetes > Gemmatimonadales > Gemmatimonadaceae > JADGGM01. The sequence goes on from JBIQLU010000088.1 coordinate 5,554, forward strand.
ACTCCCTGAGCCACCAGCTCCATGTTGGAGCGGTGGCGGCTACCTATCATCCCGTCCGCCACCACTGCCGAGAGGAGCGACTCCACGGCCGCGAGTATGGCGATCGTGAAAGCGGGACCCACGAGCGCCGTGACGGTGGCGAACGAGATGTCGGGAATGACGGGATGCGGAATCCCGGCGTTGATCGATCCGAAGCGGCTCCCGATCGTCTCCACCGGAAGATGAAACTGCTGCGCCAAAACCGTGGTGACGATGAGCGCGACGAACGCCGCCGGCACGCGTCGGCTCACCTTCGGAAGCAGGAGTATTGTCAGCAGCGCGAGCACTGCGAGCAGCACGGCCCATGCATTCGCCGTGTGGATGTTGGTGACGAAAGCAGTCCACTTCTCGACGAACGGCGCCGGCACGTCTCCCATGCGCAGTCCCAGGAAGTCCTTGACCTGGCTCGAGAAGATTATCACCGCGATGCCGCTCGTGAATCCCACTACGACGGGGTGCGGAATGAACTTGATCGCCGCCCCGAACTTCGCGACTCCCATCACGATCAGGATTATCCCCGCCATGAAGGTCGCGATTATCAGTCCATCGACGCCGTACTTCTGGACGATGCCGTAGACGATGACGATGAACGCCCCGGTCGGGCCGCCGATCTGGACTCGCGAACCCCCCAGCGCCGATATGAGGAATCCGGCTACTATGGCCGTCCAGAGCCCGCGTCCGGGGGTGACGCCGCTCGCGATCGCGAAGGCGATTGCGAGGGGAAGCGCGACGATGCCGACGAGTACTCCGGCGGTGAGATCGTGCGCGAACTGCTCGCGATCGTAGTCGCGGAGCGTGGTTACGAGTTTGGGGACTAGCACGTTCGTGGAGTACGGGGTCAGGTGCTCGATGTAGAGCTCTCGTGAGCGACGCTCACGAGAGCTCTACATCGAGTACCTGACCCCGAAGTTCAACGTTCTGCAAGCTCGATAACTCCCTCGGGCGTGCGTCCCTCGGCCTCGCCCTGGAAGTTCATGACCACACGATGGCGGAGCACCGCGAGCGCGACCGATCGGACATCGTCGATGTCCGGCACCGATCGACCGTCGATCGCCGCGCGCGCCTTGGCGCCGAGCACCAGGTATTGCGAGGCGCGGGGACCGGCACCCCAGCTCACGTACTTCTTCACATCCGGCGTCGCCTCCGCGGAGTCGGGACGCGTGGAGCGCGCGAGTCGAACGGCGTAGCGAACGACGGTCGGCGGGGCGGGGAGGCGGCGCACGAGGTGTTGCAGCTCGATGAGCTGCTGCGCGTCGAGCACGGGCGAGATCGTGGTGACCGAGTCGTCGGTCGTGGTGGAGACGACGCGCTCCTCTTCCTCCGCGCTCGGGTAGCCGAGTCGCAGCTCGAACATGAAGCGATCGAGCTGGGCCTCGGGGAGCGGGTAGGTGCCTTCCTGTTCGATCGGGTTCTGCGTCGCGAGGACGAAGAATGGCTCGGGGAGCGCGTGCGTCTGGCCGGCGGCCGTGACCGCGTGCTCCTGCATCGCCTGCAGCAGGGCGGCCTGGGTCTTCGGCGGTGCGCGGTTGATCTCGTCCGCGAGCACGGCATTGGCGAAGATCGGGCCCTTCACATAGCGGAAGGCTCTCCGACCGGTGGCCTGGTCCTCCTCCATCAACTCGGTGCCCGTGATGTCGCTCGGCATGAGATCCGGTGTGAACTGGATCCGGGAGAACGAAAGATCGAGCGCCTCGGCGACGGTTCTCACGAGCAGCGTCTTGGCCAGCCCCGGCACACCGACGAGGAGCGCGTGGCCGCCACTGAGCAGCGCCGTCACGAGGTTGTCGACGATTTGCTGCTGCCCCACGATGCGCCGCGCGATCTGCGCCACGAGTCGCTTGCGCGCCTCCGCGAGCTGCTCGAGCAGCTCCACGTCGCGCATTCCCCCCGATGATCTGGCCTGAGTAGCCAACTGCCCGTCTCTGGTTAGAGGACCAGGGGGAAAACTAAGAAGAGAATCAGGAAGCAGAAAGCAGAAGGCAGAAAAATCCTCCAGTGTGCGCGGCAGCACGTCCTGGAGGTTTCTCACTGCTTTCTGCTTTCTGCTCTCTGCGGTCTGTCTCTACGGCACCTCGAAGGCTACGCGCTCTTCCTTCGGGAAGTTGCTGCTGCGGAGGATGGCGACGAGGGTGAAGTCGCCGTGGAGGCCGCGCGGGTTCCAGCTCTCCGCGTAGGTGACCGTCTCGGTGGAGTTGAGGAGTTTGTTCTGGAGCGCCTGGGTGAACATCCGGCCGCTGCTCCAGCGCCAGAGCTCGTGGCCGGCGGAGTCGAGCACGACGAAGTCGTGCGTCTGACCGTTGGGGAAGTCCAGCTCCACGGAGTGGTCGGCGACGTTGGTGACGTGGAGCGAGAGGGCGACCTGGTCGCCAACGGAGACGTTCGCGGAAGTGGCGAGGACGAGCCCTTCGGGCGCCGGAGTGGTCGGTTTTGGGGCTGGCGGGCCGTCCGCCGCGCTGGCGGACGAGTCGTTGCGGTGCGCGTGGGGGCCGCAGGCGAGTACGAGCGCGCCTGCGCAGAGGAGCCAGATGAGGAGGCGGGAGGTGATCTTCACGACAATACCGAACCAGCGCCCCGGCCGGGCGGCACGACCGGGATGACGACGAAGTGAGTGGGACGCGCGAACTTATCAGGTTGGCGACGATTCGTCAAGCCGAAGGTAACGCGTAAGTCGGCGATTTGCAGCGACTTTCGCGACTCGGGAGGCGGGCCGGCGGGGGTGCTGGCGGCGGCCGGGTCGAGCTTGCGAAAAATTTCACAAGCGGGTACATTCCGGCCGGATGGCGGACCAGGATTGGCGGAAGCGGCACGGGAAATCGGCCCGCGGAGCCGGGCTCGGCGGGGCACCCTCGCCGGGGTCGTTCGCCGGGCTGGGTATCCAGCTCGCCGTGGCGATTCTGCTCTTCCTGTATCTGGGACAGTGGCTCGACAGGAAGTTCGGGACCGATCCGTTCCTGCTGATAGTGGGCGTGTTCGTCGGGGCCGCCATCGGGATCTACAACATGTATCACGTGCTGACGGCCGCGCAGAAAGAGGCGCGGAAGGAGAAAGAGAAGCGGTGATGAAGCGCTTCGCCATCTTCGCCGTAGCGTCGGCCGTGGTGATCGTGGTCGTGGCCGTCCTTTTCGGAATGATCTTCGGTACGCCCGCGGATCACAGGGCGATTAGGATCAGTGCGATCATCGCCTACTGTGTTCAGTTGTTCGGTTTCGTGGTGGTGCTGCTGGTTCGCACTTCGAACATCTTCGCCGCGTGGGGGCTCGGTATGCTCCTCCGGCTCGTAACGTTGGCGGTCTTCGCGTTCCTCGTGGTGCGTGGGATGCGACTGCCGCCGGAGTCCGCCCTCATCAGCATGGTGGCGTTCTTCTTTCTGACAACGCTGGTCGAACCCGTCCTTCTCAAGAGATGAAGCTCGGCACGCTCGTACTCGCGCTCTTTCTGGCAGCTTCACCGGCCGCAGTCGCGGCTCAGAGTGAAAGCGCGCATGCCGTGACCGCTGCTGCGGCGGTCATGGACGAGACGCAGATCCAGGTCGGTCCCGCGGGAGAACATCTCGAGGGCGCGGAGGCCGAGCCTGTCGACATTATCACGCCGCACATCGCCGACTCGCACCATCTCGAGCTCCCCTTCATGGGCGAGGTCGAGCTGCCGCGCTGGGAGCCGGTGCACATCGGCGGACTCACGGTCGACCTGTCGCCCACGAAGCACGTGGTCATGCTCTGCGTCGCGGCGATCCTCTGCATGCTCGTACTGATCCCAACGGCGATCTCGCACAATCGTAACACGCACGAGACGGGTGCACCGAAGGGCTTCGCGGCCGGGATGGAAGCGATGGTGCTCTACCTCCGCAACGAGGTCGTGCTTCCCAACGTGGGGCCGCACGGCAACGCCTTCGTTCCATTCGGGCTGACGCTGTTCTTCTTCATCCTGTTCGCCAATCTGCTCGGTCTCATTCCGTACGGTTCCACCGCTACGGGCAACATCTCCGTGACCGCCATGCTCGCGGTGATCACGTTCGTGGTGGTCGAGATCTCCGGGATCCGCGCGCAGGGTTGGGGCTACCTCAGGACCATCTTCTACGTCCCGCCGAAGGACATGCCGCTTCTCCTCAAGCCGCTCATGTTCGTGATCATGACGGTGGTCGAGGTGATCGGAAAGTTCACCAAGCCCTTCGCGCTCGCGGTACGTCTCTTCGCGAACATGACCGCGGGTCACGTGGTTCTGCTCGCGCTGATCAGTCTGATCTTCACCTTCCAGAGCTATGCGGTGGCCACTGCGCCCGTGGCAATGGGAGTGGCCATAAGCCTCCTCGAGATATTCGTCGGCTTCCTGCAGGCCTACATCTTCACCCTTCTGAGCTGCGTCTTCATCGGGCTCATAAGGCAGGGGGCGCATT
>JBIQLU010000088.1:10085-16275 GCA_044463985.1 Gemmatimonas aurantiaca
CAACTTCGAACGTGGAGTAACACATGCAACTCTATGCTCTTCTGCAGGCCGCGGGCGGCTTCACGCGCGAGTATGCGGGCGCGTGGGCGATGCTCGGCGCCGGCATCGGTGCAGGGCTCGCGACGATCGGCGCCGGTATCGGCATCGGTCGCATCGGCGGTCAGGTGGCCGACGGCATGGCGCGTCAGCCCGAGGCGGGTGGCGCGATCCAGGTGGCGGGACTGATTCTCGCCGCGCTCATCGAGGGCGTTGCGCTCTTCGCGGTGGTCGTGGCGTTCCTGATTCAGAACAAGTTCGCATTCTAGTTCGACGTGCCGCGGCGGGGCCCCGGGGCTCCCGTCGCGCTCACTCTCAAACTTCGCGGGAACCACAATGCTCAAAGCGCTGTTCGGCGTGATTCTCTCGCTCCTCGCCACCATGCCGGTGGCCGCACAGGGAGCTCACGAGGCGCCGCCCAAGCTGCTCTCTCCGAATACGGGGTTGATGTTCTGGACCCTGGTGATCTTCGTAGTACTCATGCTCGTCCTCACGCGCTTCGCCTTCAAGCCGCTCACGGCGGCCGTCGAGGCGCGCGAGAAGGCGCTCGAGGATGCCATCGAGGCCGCGCGCCGTGATCGCGAGGAAGCAGCCGCGCTTCTCGCCGAGCATCGCCAGCTCGTGAAGCAGGGTCACGAGGACGCGCAGCGCTTCGTCGTCGAAGGTCGCGCCGCCGGCGAGAAGGTGCGCGAGGAGATCGTGGCTCAGGCGCATCGCGAGCAGCAGCAGATGCTCGAGCGTGCGCGCGCCGAGATCGGCGCCGAGCGCGATCGCGCGATCGCCGAGCTGCAGCGCGAGGCGGTGAGCCTCGCCGTTCTGGGAGCCGGCAAGGTGATCGAGAAGGACCTCGACAACGAGACGAATCGCAAGCTGGTCGACTCGTTCCTCGCGTCGCTCACGCCCAGCCGCGTCAAGAGCTGATGCGCGACATCACGATTGCCCGGAGCTACGCCGAGACGCTCGTGGAGCTGGCACGACGCGCGGGCGACCTGGATGGCTGGGGAACCATGATCGACGAGGTGGCCGCCGCCGTCGCTGGCGACCAGCGCCTGGTGCGCTTCCTCGAGACGCCGCGCGTCAGCGCACGGGAGAAGAACGCGGTGATCGGGAAGGCGTTCGCCGACCGATTCCCGCGCCTCTTCGTCCGCTTTCTGCAGGCCGTGGTCACCCAGCGGAGGCAGCACCTCATCGGCGAGATCGCTTTCGAGTATCACGCGATCGTCGATCAGCTCGAGGGACGCGTGCATGCCGACGTCACGCTGGCCATGGAGCCCGACGCCGCGCTCGCCCGGAGCATCACCGACCAGCTCTCCGGTGTGCTCGGCAAGACGGTCGTACCGAATTTCGTGGTGCGGCCGGACATCCTCGGCGGCACGATCGTGCGGATCGGAGACACCGTGATGGACGGGTCGGTGAAGCATCGCCTCGCGCGGCTGCGCACCCGGATGCTGAGCGGAGTGGCTGCGGCGGGGCGCTGAGGCGCGATCCGAAGTGGAAGCCGCACCACATCGGGCGGTGGCGGTATGATGGTAAAGGACATACAATAGCGCGGCGCCCGACTCAGGGCGCCGTTCGCGTTTCACGCCACACACAGCGCCATGCTATCGATACTCCCGGCACTACTCGTACTCCAGCAGTCGGTCGTCCCGCCGATCGCGCCCACCACGCCGCCGTCGGGCGACACGACCGGCTACTGGCAGCAGCGGATCGAATACCGCATCACGGCCAGGCTCGACGAACAATCGCAGAACGTGCACGCCACGGGCGACCTTCTATACGTGAACCAGTCGCCCGATACGCTGCACGAGATGTTCTTCCACCAGTACCTGAACGCGTTCCGACCCGGTTCGCGCTGGAGCGCGGTGGACGAACGCGAGGGGCGCGTGCGCTTCCAGAACATGCGCGAACCCGATTTCGCGTACGAGCGGTTCACTGCGCCAGTCACCGTGAACGGCGAGAGCGTGGCGGCGGAGTACCCGGGTGCTCCCGACAGTACCGTGGTGCGCATCGCGCTGCCACGACCGCTCGCGCCCGGCGACTCGCTGCGAGTGCACTTCGCGTGGGATGCGCGCCCGTCCGCGAAGGTGTACCGGCGGCAGGGGAGGCACGGTCGCGAGTACGACTTCGCGCAGTGGTATCCCAAGGTGGCCGTGTACGATCGCGATGGGTGGGAAGACAATCCGCTCGTCCCGGCCGGTGAGTTGTACGGTGAATTCGGCACCTACGATGTCACGCTCCTCCTTCCCGAAGACCAGGTGGTCGGCGCGACGGGAGTACCGGTGCAGGGCGATCCCGGCTGGGCCCGGGTGAACGCCACCACCGGAGCGTCCGCGGGCGACAGTGGAGTGGCGCTCGCCGCCGATGCATACGGCGCGATCGCACCCGATACGTCGGCAGTCGTTCCGGCGGGCTACCGGCTCGTGCGCTTCCTCGCGCGCAGGGTGCACCATTTCGCGTGGGCGACCTCGCCCGACTATCGCTACGAGGGAGGGATGTACCGGGGCGAGATCCCGATTCACGTGCTCTACACGCGCGGCAACGAGCAGCAGTGGGGCCGCGGAAGAGGAGTGGCCTTCATCGCCAACGCGCTGAAGTGGCTCGAGTCGATCTACGGGCCGTGGGCGTACCCGCAGGCCACCGGTCTACAGAGGCTCGACGGCGGCGCCACGGAGTTCCCCATGATGGTCATGTACGGGCCGCGCATCTCGCAGGGGCTCGTGCTGCACGAGATGGGGCACATCTACTCCTACGGATTCCTCGCCAACAACGAGTGGCGCTCGGGGTGGATGGACGAGGGGCTCACCAGCTTCCAGACCGAGTGGGCACAGAAGCTCACGCACCCCGAGCGCGCGCGGGGCGAGGCGCCGACCATCCCGCAGCGCGACTCGGGATACCGCGCACGCGCCGTCACTCCGCCACTGCTCGACATGGGCGATCTCGAGCAGTTCCGGCTCGTGCTGGATGGCGCCGCGCAGCCGATAGGGACGCCGGCGTACGACTTCGCCGACTTCAACGTCTACAACCAGATGGTGTACGGCCGCGCATCGATGATGTACGGCGCACTGCGCGATGCGGTGGGCGACAGCGCGTTCCGCGGCTTCCTGCACGACTACTTCGCGCGCTGGAAGTTCAAGCACGTCGATGAGCTGGCGATGCGCTCCTCGGCGGAGCGCGCCAGCGGCGAGGATCTCGGCTGGTTCTTCTCGCAGTGGGTGCACGGGACCGGCCTCATCGACTACGCACTGCGTGACGTGCAAACACGGCGCGATGGCGACGGGTGGCTCACCCGCGCGCGTGTGGTTCGAGTGGGCGACTACCGTCATCCGATGCCGGTGGGCGCGCTCACGAGCGGCGGCTGGGTGAGCGCGCGCGGTTCGGCCGCGCTCGACGACCAGTGGGTGGAGATCCGCACCAGCGAGCGTCCGACCGGCGTGCGGCTCGATCCGCTCCGCCTGACGGTGGACTGGGACCGCCGCAACGACGTGCTCCCGCGTTCGCGCGGGGACTCGCTGCGCGTAGTGCAGACCGTAGTGGACTGGCCTTTCCTCGACCAGTCGAGTCGCGAGCGCGAGATCGTGGCGATCGCGCCGCTCGCGTGGTACACGGATCCCGGCGGCGTCACGCCCGCGCTCCGGCTTCGCACGAACTACCAGGGGTGGGTCGACAGGTGGGAGCTGGGGATCGCACTCCCGGTGCGCGGTCCGGAGTCGAGCGAGAGCGGTCGCGGAAGACTGCAGGGGTGGATCACCGCGAGCAACCCGACGCTCCCATTCGCGCATCGTCCCGCCATCGGACTGGATGCCGGGATCTGGATGCTCGATGGAGTGGGCAAGGTTAGCGTTGCGAAGAGCTGGGATCAGAGCGAGTTCCCGCTCGCGAACGGGCAGCGCCGCTCTCTGACGCTGGCGCTGACGGCCACGCTGCCGTACGACACGGCGTGGATGGACCCGGCCCGCTGGGAGGATGCGCGCGTCGTGGATGCGAGCGCCGAGTACCGCTGGAGCGCTCCACGACCCCAGGGACTCTCCGCGCGCGCGTTCGTGGCGGGAGGGGCGGTGGACTCGCGCACCGGAGACGACACCCGTGGATTCGCGCGCGTGCAGGTCGAGGGGCACAAGGTGAAGAGCTTCGGCGCGCGTTCGCTGAACAGCGCGATGCTTCGGCTATTCGCCGGAGCGAGTCACGACGCACCGCGCCAGCGGTCCATAGGGCTCTCGTCGCTGGGCCCTACCGAAACGTTCGGCAATCACCTCTTCCGCGGTCGTGGCGCGCTGCTTGCTCGGGACGATGTGCACTACGCCGCTCCGGGCGACGCGGGGCTGCGCGGCTACTCGCCGCTCCTTCGCGTGAAGAACATCGCGGCGGCGAACGCGCAGCTCGCACGGATCGTATATTCGCCGCAGGCGCGCTCGGTGCTGCCGCGCGTTTCGATCTCGGCGTTCACTGATCTGGGATGGGGCACGCTGAACGTGCCGGACGCCGATGGGCGATTCCTGGGAGACGCCGGGGTGGGCGCGACGCTGAGCGGAAGGCTGTACGATCAGAGCTACACGGTGCGGGTGGATTTTCCGCTCTGGACGCGCGACATCGTACGCGGAATCGATACGGGGATCGTCAACTGGGTGTTCTCGTTCGGAGAGCTTTTCTGAGCCGCGATGTCACGGAAGTCCACACCGAATGAACCTTCGCCAGGGAGTTGAATGAGCGGCCGTGCAGAGGTGAAGAGGGTCCCCAAACCGTGGGGGTACGAGATCATCTGGGCGCATACCGACAGGTACGTGGGAAAGGTGCTGCACATCGAAGCGGGCCACGCGCTGTCGGTGCAGTACCACGAGCGCAAGGACGAAACTGTCTATCTGCTCTCGGGTGAGTTGATCTACTGGGTGAAGGTGGATGGCGAGATGCGCGACATGAAGCTGAAAGTCGGCGAGGCCTTTCGCATCACGCCGGGCACGGTGCATTACATGGAGGCAGTTACCGACTGCGACGTTCTCGAGGCCTCGACGCCCGATCTGGACGACGTCGTACGTATAAGCGATCGCTACGGACGGGAGGGAACCAGCGCGCCATGAAGGTCATAATACCGCTCGCGGGGAAGGGAACGCGGCTCCGCCCGCACACACACGTCACGCCGAAGCCGCTCCTCGAGGTCGCCGGCAAGCCGGTCATGTCGTACATCCTCGACGATCTCGAGCGACTCGGCGGCGTCGACCAGATCGTCTACATCACCGGCCACCTCAAGGAGCGGGTGGAGGAGTACGTGAAGGAGAACTACGACTTCCCCTCCGTATTCGTGGAGCAGGTGGTGCAGAACGGCACCGCCAGCGCGGTGGAGCTGGCGCGCCCGTACGTGGATGAGCCGGTGCTGATCATCTTCGTCGACACCATCTTCGACGCCGATCTCTCGATCATCGAGAGTACCGATGCCGACGGGGTGATCTGGGTGAAGGAAGTGGAGGACTACCAACGCTTCGGCGTGGTGGTAACCGATGCCGATGGCAACATGCAGAAGATCGTCGAGAAGCCTTCGGAGCCGATCTCGAAGCGCGCGAACATCGGTCTGTATTACGTGCGCAACTGGAAGCTGCTCTACGAGGGGATCGATCACGTGATGCGACAGGCGCCGAACAAGGGCGAGTATTACCTCACCGACGCCTTCCAGTACATGATCGACCACGGCGCGCGCATCAAGGTCGTGGACGTGGCCGGCTGGTACGATGCCGGGAAGCTCGATACGCTGCTCGAGACGAACCGGGTGATGCTGCAGAAGGGGAGAGCGCACCGGCCGAGCTCCGCGGGTAATTCACGGATCTTCGATCCGGTGTACATCCACGACGAAGCCGTGCTCGACCACGCCACCGTCGGCCCGAACGTGTCGATAGGCGCCGGAACCGTCGTGCGGAACTCGGAGATCAGGGACTCCGTGATCGGCGATCGCTCCAGGATCAGCGATTCCACTCTGCGTGAATCGCTGGTGGGCGACGAGGTAGTTCTCGAGGGCGTGAAGGGCTCGGTGACCGTTGGCGACCACTCCGAGGTGCACTCCGGCTGACGGCGGTGGCGGCGGGGTCTGGCGGCGGGGTCAGGCACCTGATAGTAGAGGTCCCAGGGCATTCGCCCTGGGACCTCTACTATCAGGTGCCTGACCCCGCCG
>JBIQLU010000089.1:0-16099 GCA_044463985.1 Gemmatimonas aurantiaca
CGCTCCCGCAGGCCGACGCTCACCGCGCGGAGACAGTGTCGCGGCGCCGCGGTACTCGAGCACCAGCTCCCAGTCGGTTGCCCGCTCACCGCGTGCGGGCGTGACTTCGATAGTGTCGGGAACGCGCCCCGCGCTCCTCGAGATCGCGTCGATTCCCGTTCGGGTCACGACGCGCCACTCCCCTGGAGGCCCCAGCACCGCGAGTCGGAGCGGGACCGCCCTGGCGCTGTCCACCGGCCAGAGTTTCGGCGAGCGCCAGTCGTACGGCCCCCATTCATCCACCACTATCGAGCTTCGCGGCCGCGTCTCGAGCGGTTTCACGGCCGGCATGATCCCACGCGGCGCCGGGGCGAGGTCGGCGTATTCCGCGGGGATCGCCGGCGCAGCTACATCGCTGGAGGCGACAGCCGAGCCCGCTTCGATCGCGGAGATCGTGATGTCGCCGGGGATCGACGAATCGGGAGAGACGAGCGCAGAATCCACGTCCGTCATCTCGTTCGCCGCGAGGAGCAGCGAGAGCGTATTCGCCGCTCGCACCGCGACGCGGTTTCCCACGAACCGGTTCTCCCTCACCAGATAGTCGCGGCTTCGCGTATCGCGCACGCGCGGATACGTCCAGTCGGATGGTTCCACCGGCTTCGCCCATACACTCACCGCCGTGGAGTCGCCGACGAAGCTGTTTCGTACTATCTCGTTGTTCTGGCCGTGCTCGATCCCGATTCCGAAGCGATTCCGAATGAAGCGATTGCCCACGACCCTGGAATCGAAGCTGTAGCCGCCCCAGAGGCCGTACTCGCACCCTTCGAGCCGGTTGGCCACGAAGGAGTTGCGACTGAACGTCGCCTCCATGCAGTTCGCGGGCGCGAAGGAAAAGTCGTTGGCCAGGAAGAGATTGTCGTTCGCTCCGCCGCGGCCCGTGTCCATGGTGCTCTGACCGGCCCAGAGAAAGAGTCCGTCGCCGCCGTGCGTAGCGGAATTGTAGGCAACGATGTTGTGCGAGCTCTGCTCGTACATCAGCAGCCCCGCGGAATCCTGACCGCGCCGGTAGAAGCCCTCGCTGTAGCCGCGCACATCGTAGTCGAGGCGATTGTGCACGATCTCGTTGTGGCTCGAGCGATATAGCCCGATGCCGAGCCCGGAGTTGAACGAGAAGTCGTTCCCGCCTATCCACAGCGAATCGCTCCGAACGACGAGCAGCGCGTTCATCCCCTGCTCCGCGCGGTTGTCGCGGATCTCGCCGCCGCTCACGCCGGAGAGATAGACCGCGGCGCCGTAGCGGAGCCACTCGTCGTTGTCGTTCTGATGGAACGAGAGCCAGTCCACGAGACTCTCGTGCTCCACGATCGAGTAGAGCCGCGGCTTCCAGTTGTAACTCAGATCGTTGCCGGCGAGTGTGAGGCCGCGCGTATCGCGCGCGAGGATACCTACCTTGTAGCCTCGCACTCGTGCATTCAGAATGTGCACGTTGCGGCCGCCCTCCACGCGTATCGCCACGCCGGCGGCTCGATCCGGCGGCGCCGCCGGATCGATTCCCTCGAGAGTGGCTCCGGCAAAGTCCACCGTGACATCGTCGCCGCGGATTACGATCACTGCGGAGTCGACCGAGCCGGGCGCGGCGAGCCGATACACCTTTGGCACCACGCGCACCGAATGCGTTATGACCAGCCCCGATCGGAGCTCGATGGGCGCTCCGGGATTCTGCGCAAGAGCCGTCGGCGCGCACACCGACGTCAATGCTGCGGCGAGCAGCAGCGCCGTCTTCGCCGCGCGCACCGTCATCCTCCGCTCGGCTTCAGAGCTCCCATCCAGCCCGATACTCGCGCGTGAGGTACGCGTTCGCTTCCGGCGCGTTCGTCACCTTCATCGCGGCGCCATCGTACAGGAGCTGCTTCCCCTGCCCCGCTCGCAGCGCCACGACGCCGAGGAGCATCGTCTCGGTCAGACGCGCCGAGTACTCGAATGGAGCGCTCGGTGTCCCCTGCCCCTTGCACGCGCGTGCCCAGTCGAGCTCGTGCGGAATGTCCACGCGCGGGAGCGATCGCGGGATCGACGCGGACGCGGACGCGACCGATTCCGGATATACCTTCGGGTTGTCGCCGTAGGTCTCGTACGTGAGGTAGCCCTTCTCGCCGATGAAGATCCCGCCACCGCCATCGCCGCCGGGACGCGGGATCTCCGGCGCCACGAACGGGGTGAGGCCGCCGTCGTACCAGGTGAGCGCGACAGGCGGCATCGACCCGCGCGCGGCGAACTCGTAGCGCGTGGTCATCGCGAGCGGATACGAGCCCGGCGCGGACGCCGGTGAACCCCACGGCGTGGAAGTGGATGTGACGGACGTGGGGAAGCCGAGGTCGAGCGCCCAGAATGGCTGATCGATGAGATGCGCACCCATGTCTCCGATCGCGCTCACGCCGAAGTCTGCCCACCCGCGCCAACTGAATGGGTGGTACACCGGATGGTATTCGACATCCTTCACGGCGCCCAGGAAGAGCTGCCAGTCGAGACCGGGCGGCGGCGTGTGCGGGTCCTCCGCCATCGCCGCGAGTATCGCATCGTCCACCGTGCGCATGTTCCAGCGGCGCGGAGGCGCCGGCGCCGGATCACCCGCACTCCCGGTGGCCGCTACGACCGCCGGTTGCGGTCGTGGAGTGCCGGAGCCGGGGCGTGGAATCCCCTGCGCCCAGTAGCGCTGCGGCCTGTCCGTCCACACGTGGACCTCGCGCACCGGACCGATCGCGCCACCTCGGATCAGCTCCACGATGCGACGCGTGCCCTCATGCGAATGCCCCTGGTTCCCCATCTGCGTCACGACGCCGGTTTCGCGCGCGGTGCGTGCGAGAAGGCGCGATTCGTAGACGGTGGCGGTGAGCGGCTTCTGCACGTACACGTGCTTTCCAGCCTTCATGGCGGCGTGCGCGATCGTGGCGTGCATGTGGTCGGGCGTGGCCACGACCACGGCGTCGAGCGTCTTCTCCTTCGCGAGCATCTCGCGGAAGTCGGCGTACTTCTTAGCGCCGGTGTAAGCATCGCGCACGCGCTCGGCTTCGGCGCGGTCGTCCGCGTTCTTCTCTTCCCAGTTCCGGAAGCGGCTCGCGATCGAACGCTCGACGTACGGGAAATCCACGTCGCAGATGGCGGCTATTCGCTCGCCGCCCTTCGCGAGCGCGCTCATGTTGTTCATCCCCATTCCGCCGATCCCGACGCATCCGATCGCCAGCGTGTCGCTCGGGGCCTGGTAGCCTCTGCCGAGTACGTGACGCGGGACGATGGTGGGCGCTACCGCGATCGCCGCTGCCGCCTTCGCGGCATCGGCCACGAACTCGCGCCTGGTGATCTGCTTCGATTCCGTCGATGCCATTGCGGTGCCCTGGAGAGAGGGAAGGCGCGCGCCGCAGCGCGCCGTCAGTCGAGCGGACGAACGCGCATGTTGCGAATGGAGAGAGCGCCGTCGTGGTCGCCCTGGATGCCGATGTAGCCGCTGCGCGCGCGGCCGTAGTCCTTCCACACCGAGAACTTGCTCTTCGCCAGACGGGCCGTCCAATCCGGACTACCGAGCTCGAAATCCACCAGCTTCGTTCCATTGAGCCAGTGTTCCACGTGCGAGCCGCGCACCACGATTCGCGAGCTGTTCCACTCGCCCGCCGGCTTCACCGCGCCGGTGTCGGCGGGATAGATGCCGTACGAGGAGCCGGCGGCGGTGAGGCGATTCTTCCCGTCAGGGTGACCAGCGTCGTCGAGGAGCTGGTACTCGGGGCCGCTCCAGTAGATGTGATCGTACTCTTCGGTGGCCCGGTAGAAGATTCCGGCGTTCCCGCCGGAGGTGAGCTTCCAGTCCAGCTCCAGCTCGAAGTCGGAGTAGGGATCGCGCGTGATCAGATCGCCGGTGCCCTTCGACTTGGTGAGCGTATCGCCCACCATCTGCCACCCCGCGGGTACGCTGTCCGCGCGATACCCCCGCCACACGCTTCCGAGATCGGACGTCAGCAGGGGGCGCCAGGTCGCGCTGTCGGCGGTCACGTCATCAGCCGCGGCCGCGCCGCTGCCGGGCGCGCATGCAAGGGGAAGGAACGCAAGTGCAACGATCGCGAGCGCCGGGCGAACGAGCCGCGGCGCGTGTAGTGGGTGCATTCGTCAGCTCGCCAATGGAAGTCGGAGAGATTATCCGGCGAGGGACGCGAGCGCACAAGGGTACGGCCCCGGCCGAGCCGGTCAGCCGGTGAAAAGCCTGCTCCGTTCGTCACGCGCGAGGATGAGGGCGAGCAGCAGCGCGCCGACCGTGATTCCGGCATCCGCAACGTTGAAGACCCAGAAGCGGTGCGGGCCGATGCCCACATCGATGAAGTCCACGACGCCCTGCGCGAAGCGCACGCGATCGAGCAGATTCCCCACCGCGCCGCCGCACACCAGCGCGAGCGCCATCGCGGCCACCAGCTCGGAGCGTCCCGCGCGGCGATAGAGCAGCGCCAGAAAGGCCAGCATCACGAGCATCGCCGCTATCAGCACCGGTCGCGTCCAGCCACCCAGCCACGGCTGCAGGTCGAACCCGAACGCCGTCCCGGGGTTGTACACCAGCGTGAACTGGAGCAGCGAGCCGAACACCTCGTGGGAGCCGTACGCCGGGCCGAGCCGATCGAGGGCGATCTCCTTGGTCGTGCAGTCCGCCAGCACCAGGAGCGCAGCGAGGGGCCAGAACACGCGCGGCTTCGACATGTGACAATTATCACCACTGGCGGCGCACCGTGCCAGCGTCCGAAGCGGCCTGTCGTGCTCGACCGCAACGCGCCGTCCGGGGTGCGCGTACGGTTGCAACGCGTTCGCGCACTCCGCGCCACGCGTCTCTTTCGTGAGGGTACCTCGTATGAAACTGATCGGAATTTCCGCGCTCGGTGCGGCACTCGTGCTGGCGGTGGCCCCGGTTGCGACAGCCCAGGGAGGAGGAAGGGCGGGTGGACAGGGCGGGGGGCGCGGCGGAGCGAGGATGATGGAATCGCTGTTCAAGGGAATAGACCTCACCGCCGCGGAGAAGACCCAGATCGACTCGATCCAGAAGGCGTACCGCGCGAAGATGCCCCAGCGTACGCCCGGCCAGGCGCCCGATCCGTCCGCGCGCGCCGCGATGCGCGAGAACATGCAGAAGGAGACGGCGGACCTGCGCAGCGTGCTGACGGCCGACCAGCAGAAGATCTTCGACAAGAACGCCGAGGAGATGCGCAGCCGGATGGGCGGCCGCAGCGGAAGTTGATTCGCCGCTCGACTCGGTCCCAGGATAGATAGCGTGCCACGGCTGTCGGATGTTCGTCATCCGACAGTCGCGGCGCTGCCGACCGGTGCGCGCGGGCCGCATCAGCTTTCACCGGTAAACGTCGAACACCCACGCATGAAAACCCTCGTCGCACTCCTGCTCGCCGTCGCGCTCCTCCCGCTCACGCTCTCCGCACAGGTGGGTTCCACCACCGACATCCTTACTGGCGTCGTGGTCGGTCCGGACAGCCAGCCGCTCCCCGACGTCACGGTGGAGGCGGTATCGGTGGAAACCGGGATCTCGCGTACCCACACCACGAACGACAAGGGGCGCTGGACCATCGTCTTTCCCGACGGCGGCGGGAATTACAGCGTCACGATCAAGCGGCTCGGGATGGCGCCCATCACCATCGCGATGACGCGGCAGGGAGACGAGGACCGCCTCGTGGCCAACGTCGAGCTCACGCCGACCGCGGCGCGCCTGCAGGAAGTGGTAGTGCGCGCGAACACGCGCGGCGATCCGCGACGAGGGAGAGAGGCCGGTACCACCGAAACTGCGCTCAGCCCCGACCAGCTCGCTCGCATGCCGATAGATGCGAGCGATCTCGCCACGCTCGCCACTCTCGCGCCGGGCGTGATCGGTTTCGACGCCACCGACTCCACCGCTGCCGCGTTCTCGGTGCTCGGCCAGGGCGTGGACCAGAACTCCATCACGCTGGATGGACTCACCTTCGGCTCCGGGAGCGTGCCGCAGGAAGCGGTTCGCTCGATACGCGTGATAACGAACAGCTACGACGTGAGTCGCGGTCAGTTCAGCGGCGGACAGGTGGCGTCCACCACTCGCGGCGGCACCAACTTCGTACAGGGCTCGTTCAACTACTCGCTGCGGAATCCCGCCCTCGAGGTCACCAACCCCGACGAAAACGGCTTCAGCGGCGGCTATCTGCAGAACCAGCTCAGTGGCGGGATCGGTGGCCCGATCATCCACAACAAGCTCTTCGCCTTCGGCAGCGTGCAACTGCGCAGAAGAGTCGACCAGCTTCGCTCGCTCACCGCCGCGGGAGGAAGCACGCAAAACCAGCTCGGCGTCTCGCCGGATTCCGTATCGCGCTTCCTCGGCGCGCTCGGTGAATACGGACTCTCCGCGACTACGCCGGAGGTCGACGACGATCGCACGGGAGACAATCTCAGCGCGCTCGTGCGCTTCGACTATCTGCTCACCGACATGCAGACGCTCACCGTGCGCGGCGACTATCGCTGGCAGGGCCAGGACCCCAGTCGCGTCGGAACCTTCGCGCTGGCGCAGACCGGCGGCAACACGAAGAGCTGGAGCGGCGGGGTCATGTCCACGCTCACGTCGCACTTCGAGAGTGGATTCGTGAACGAGCTGCGCGCGTACGTGTCGCGCGACAATCGGAGTTCGGCGCCGTATCTCGCGCTCCCGCAGGGACGCGTGCTCACCGCTTCGGCTCTGGCGGATGGAACCACGGGCACCGCGACGCTTTCCTTCGGCGGCAATTCCGGCATGCCGCAGTCGAGCCGCCAGGATGGACTCGAGCTCAGCGACGAGCTCTCGTGGCTCGCCGGCGATGGGCACCGCTTCCGACTCGGAGGCCTCTACGATCGTGACCGGCTCGTTCAGGATCAGACATCGAACCGCTACGGCACCTTCTACTTCAATTCGATCGCCGATCTCGATTCGCTGAAGCCGGCCTCCTTCACGCGTACGCTCGCACCGCGGCTCCGCGCCGGCACGGCGAGCAGCGGCGCGATCTACATGGGCGACACGTGGCGACGCTCGGCGGCTCTGCAGCTCACTTACGGTCTGAGGCTCGAGGGCTCCCGCTTCGACGGTGCGCCGGCGTACAATCCCGCCGTGGACTCCCTCTTCGGGTATCGCACCGATCGCTTCCCGTCGGAGGTCCACTTCAGTCCGCGCGTGGGGTTCACGTGGACCATCGGCGCCGCGGACAGGCTGCAGGGTGCACCTGCGCCTCCCGCCGGCGGAGGTGGCCGGGGCGGGCGCGGCGGAGCGGGGGGCGGAGGCGGTCGCTTCGGAGGCTTCGGCCAGAGCGGCGCGAACGTGATCCGCGGCGGCCTCGGTGACTTTCGTGGCAACGTGTCGACCGCGCTCTTCTCGATGGCGCAGGGGGCCACCGGGCTCACCGACACCCAGGCGCGGCTCGACTGCGTAGGCGACGCAGTGCCCGTACCCGACTTCCTCGCGTACGCGGAGAGTGTGGAGAACATTCCCACCGAATGCCTGTCTGGTAGTGGTCCGCTTCCACCCGCGTTCGCGCCGCTCGCCAACGTCACGGTGTTCGACCAGGACTTCGGCGCACCGCGCACACGCCGCGCTTCGCTCGGCTATCAGCGTCGTCTCTTCGGACGCTACACGCTGAGCGTCGACGGCACGTACGCGCAGGGTGTCAATCAGACGGGGCGTACCGATCTCAATCTCGACACGTCGCCGCGCTTCTCGCTCGCCAGCGAGGGAGGTCGACCGGTTTACGTCGACCCGGCGGCCGTGGTGCCCGGCACGGGCGCCATCTCCATCGCAGCGTCGCGACTTCACGCCGACTACGGTCAGGTCGTGCGCATCGACTCGCGCCTGAAATCCGAGACGGAGCAGCTCTCGCTGAGCCTGAACGGGTTCACCACGCGCGGCCTCGTATTCCGCGCTTCGTACACGCTCTCGCACTCGCGCGATCAGTCGTCCTTCGGCGCCACGGCCGGCAATCCGAACGTGGCTACATGGGGGCCGAGCAGCATGCAGCGCAAGCATTCGGTAGTGGCTACCGTCACCTATCCGATAATCCCATCGCTCGAGCTGACGCTCATCGGCCGGCTGATGAGCGGCGCGCCCTTCACGCCGATGGTGGGCGGCGACGTGAACGGGGACGGATCGCGGAACGATCGCGCATTCATATACGATCCCGCCACGGCACCCGACAGCGCCATCGCGAACGGCATGAGCCGCGTGCTGGCGAGCGCGCCCTCGGAGGCGAGAGAGTGCCTGCGCAGCCAGATGGGCACCATCGCATCGCGCAACAGTTGCACGGGTCCGTGGCAGGAGACGCTCGACATGCAGGTGAACGTGCGCCCGTCGTTCCTGCACCTCGACCGCCGGCTCACACTGTCAGTGTCCACCGTTAACATGCTCGGTGGACTCGATCAGCTCTTCCACGGTGCGGATGAGCTGCACGGCTGGGGACAGACGCTGCGCCCCGACGGGACGCTGATGTCGGTGGTGGGGTTCGACGCGTCGGAGAACCGTTTTCTCTACAGGATCAACGACCGCTTCGGCAACACGCGCGGCTCGGCGAACGCGTTCCGCGCGCCCTTCCAGCTCGCGCTGCAGGCTCGTCTCTCGGTGGGTCCGGACCCCACACGCAGCCGGCTGCAGGCGGCGTTCGGCAGCGGCCGCGGCGGAGCGGGCGGCAACTTCCTCTCGCGCATCGACCGGCTGATGCCGAGCCCGGTGAAGGCGATCCTCGCGCTGCGCGACACCCTCGGCCTCTCCGGCGATCAGGCCGCGAAGCTGCAGTCGCTCTCCGATTCGCTCGACGCGAAGAACGCCGTGCTCGCCGACTCCGTCCGCGTGCTGGTGGAGAAGGCGGGGAACGGCGCGAACCCGCGCGAGCTCTTCACCCAGCTCTCCCCACGGTTGAACGAGATACGTGCGAACAACAGCGCAGCGCTCGACGACGCGAAGGGTATACTGACGAGCGAGCAGTGGGAGAAGCTGCCCGAATCGGTGCGCGAGCCGCGCGGCGGCCAGGGACAGCGTCGCGGCGGAGGGGGAGAACGGCGCGGCCCGTGAACCGCGCGCGCTTCCGATCGCGCCGCTCGACGCGGCGCGTGGTGCGATCAGCGCGGCTGCAGCCGTCCCTGCTCGAGAAGCGTGCGCGCGGCCTCATCGAAGCGGGTCCACACCGCGCGCGCGAGCGCACCGCCAACGCTCACGCGCCGCACCCCGAGCGCAGCCAGCTCCGGAACGCTCAGATCCGTCGTCGACAGCAGTACGTTCACCGGCTTCGGCGCTACGGCTCTGACCACTTCCGCGATCATGGCGCCGTCGCGGATGCCTGGCGCATAGAGGCAGTCGGCTCCCGCATCGGCGTACGCCACGAGCCGCTCGATGGTGGACCGGAGCTCGGTGCGCCCGATGAGAAAACCCTCGGAGCGCCCTACCAGCAGCACGTTCTCCTTCGATGCGTCGATCGCTTCGCGCGCCGCGTGCACGCGCTCGATGGCGAGATCGAGTTCGTACAGCTCGCTCCCTGTGCGATCCTCGATCGACAGCCCCGCCACTCCCGTGTCGACCGCACGGCTCACGTTGGCGGCCACACCCTCGGGCGCGTCCGCGAAGCCGGCCTCGAAGTCTGCGTTCACGGGGAGATCGGTGGCATTGCAGAGTGTACGAAGGTGATCGAGCACTTCATCGAGCGAGAGCTCGCCATCCTCGCGACCGAGCGCCCACGCCGCGCCGGAGCTGGTGGAAGCGATGGCATGGAAGCCGAGCTTCTGCAGGCGCCGCGCCCCGCCCGCGTTCCACGGATTCGGAAGGATGAAGCAGCCGCTCTCGTGCAGCCGTCTGAAGGTCGCGCGTCGCGCGTCGAACTCTGTCATGGTCATCGGCGGTAGAACATCGCGGAGTGCGAGTTGGTTCCTCGAATGCGCAGCTCCGCGCTGCGCATGCATCTCATTCCATCACGCGGCGGTACACACGCTCGACGTCGAGCGAGAAGCAGGCGAAGACCACGCGCTCCACTCCGGACGCCGGTCCGGCGTCGCGCACCGTGCTCACCGCAATGCGAGTGGCGGGTTCGAGCGGGTAGCCGTAGATCCCCGTACTTATCGCGGGGAACGCGATGCTGCGCACACCGTGCTCTCCGGCCACGCGCAGCGCCGCGCGATACGCCGACTCGAGGAGCTCCGCTTCGCCCGCGTCCCCACCGTGCCACCTCGGGCCGACGGCGTGGATCACGTACTCCGCGGGGAGCTCGAAGCCGGGGGTGATGCGCGCGTCTCCCGTTGGACAGTGACCTATCGCCGCGCAGGCGCGCGCGAGCTCCGGGCCGGCGGCACGGTGGATGGCGCCGCATACTCCTCCGCCCGGCGCGAGCGATTCGTTCGCCGCGTTGACGATGGCATCGAGGTCCAGCCCGGTTATGTCGGCGACTATCGCGGTCACCTTCATGGGCGACGCTCAGTTCGTGGTATCGCCGCTCTCGCGCGATCCAGCCGCGCACGCGGCAGCGGCCTTCGCGGTCGACAGATAGCCCGGCTTCAGGTCGAGCAGATTGGCGATCTTCCGCGTCAGATACTGCTCGTGCTCCGAGATCTTGCCGTCGGCCAGCACCAGCCCCCACATCACCTCGGCGAGCGTCATCTTCTGACCGAGATCGTAGCTCTTCTTGACGACGGACGTGAACCGGTACTGATCGATCGCCTCGCGCCGCTCCTCCTCTGCGAGCTCGAGCAGTCGTCGCCCCGCATCGAGCGGGAGGTCGAAGTGGCGCTGGAGCGCGCCCTCGAGCTGTTCCCTCTCCTCGGCGGAGAACTCCCCGTCCGCGTGCGCGACCTGGAGCAGGAGCGCGCACGCCGCGAGATGAACCGGGTCGACTTCCGGCTGCGATTCATCCCGTGCGGCGGAGTCAGTGCCGAGGAGCTGCCTGATGGAGTCGAGTATCCTCATGTCACTTCCCTCCCCGCCTGGACGCACCCGGTCGCCGCACGGCAGCGACGAAGGAGCGTGCCGAGGCGGCGAGTCGATGCATCTCCACCATCACTGCTTCGTCATCGCCAGCCCGCTCACCGTTCCCTCGGTGTTGTGGGCGAAGCGGATGCCGTACACGCCATCGGTGGAAGTGAGCTTTCCGTCCGTGACGAGCTCCGACTTGTCGTAGGTAGCGACGACAGTGCCGTTGATGGCGCAGCTCACCTTGTCACCCTTCACGGAGAGCGCGATCTCCTGCGTCACTGGCTGACCCTTCCCCGCCGCCTTGTGCACGGCGTCGTTCGCCTCGCCGCGCCGGCCGTTCATCTGGAAGGGCGCTGGACCAAAGCCGCGTACGATGAAGGTTCCGTTTCCGTAGGCGGCGCAATACAGCAGACTCTGTTGGTCGGTTCCCAGTTTGTTGCCGGCTATGAACACACCGTACGGGTGCGGATGGTCGTTCAGGTTCATGTACTGCGGTTCGGTGAACGTGGCCTTCACGGTATAGTCGCCGCTGGCGGTGTTCGCCGGGTTCCAGTAGGTCACGGCCGGTCCGGTCATGACGTGCAGGTCCTTCCCCTGCATCTGCAGCTTTGCATCCTTCACCGACTGACCGCGCGACGCCGCGCTCGCATCGACCTCGCCCTTCCAGCCCGGCACCGTGATGCCGCCGTTTTCCACACTGCGTTCTACTTCCTGCGCGTTCGCACTGCTTCCGCTCGCGGCGAATGCGAGTGCTGTCAACAGGACGGCGGAGACGTGGGTACATCGCATGATGGAACCTCCAATCACATGTGAGTCGTTGCGCACAGAATAATACGCAGGGTGCTACGGCGGGAGCGAGCGGCGGTTCGCGATCACACAGCGGGCTCGGCGGCATCGCTGCCGAGTCCGCTCCAGAGCACCGAGCTCACCCCATCGCCCCGCGGAACCGCGCGATGGCGCGCATGATGGCGTCGGGCACCAGCAGACTGTCGGAGATCGCGGCTATCTCCTCCGCATCGCTCCACGCCGCTTCCAGTGCTTCGAGCTCCCCCTGAAGTGCGAGCCGTTCGGCGTCCTCGTGCACCGCCATCTCGAGAGCGAGCCGCTCGAGTCCAGCGAGACTCAACGCGCCGTAGCGGTCGCGGAGGAAAGTCTCGCCGGTGCGCCAGCGCTCCTCACGCAGTCGGATCGTCTTTCGCATGAAGCCGGCGGCGTCGCCCGCGGTGGTGATCATGTCGGCAGCGTCGCGCACATCCGCCGCGGATCCGCCATGTGCATTCATGAGCGCGAGCAACTGCCCCGCGGTCTGCATCGCCGGCTGGCCTTTGAGATCGACCAGCCCGTGGTCGTGCACCACGCGCAGCACCCACTCCGCCTCCCCCTGCGCCTCGATGAATTCGATGCGTGAGAGATGCTTCGCGCGCACGTGCGCGAGCTTTCCATCCTTCGCTCGCACCCGTGCAACTACTCGCTCGTACTCGTAATTCTCGAGCGCGTTGGAGAGACGCGAGTAGAGTGGCGGTCCATAAAGACCTTCCGTCACCGCGGCCACGCCGACCACGGCGAGGCCGCCCGCCGCGAGCGTGAGACTCCCCGCCGCGGCGGCGAGTGCAGTCTTTCCCGTGGCTCTGAGCCGGCGCGCGCGCAGCCGGTCGCCGTAGCGCCACGCGGCGAACTCGGGACGGAGCGGCTTTCCCACGCGTACGAGATCGAGCCCCTCGCGCAGCGTCGCGAGCCCGATGTTGTCCGTGGATACGCGCAGCGGGGTTTCGCGGAATGCCCGCTCGCACTCCTCGATCGCCTCCCACCGTTCGTCTATGGGCGCGAGGTTCCAGTTGCGGCAGTGCGTGCACACCGCCCACAAACGTCCCCGATGCGAGTCGAAGGCGAGCCTCCGACCAACCGGAAAGTGCTCGACGACCTCGTTGGCCCCGAGCTGGCCGTGACAGAAGAGGCAGGTGGAATACATGTGCGCTTGCCGATTCGTGAAGACCGCCGCCTGGTTCACCACAATGCGTCCGCCCCGCAACGACCGCAAGTGACGTACCCGCGCTCGCTACGAGCTCCCCAGCACGCGCGCAGGATCGGTCCGCGCGCCGCGGCGCGCGGGGCCCACGCTCGCGGCCACGGCCACGAGTCCGGTGACCGCGACCACGGCGACGAACGTCACCGGATCGGTGGCCGTCACTCCCTGCAGCAGCGAGCTCAGAACGCGGGTGGCCAGCAGCGCCGCCACGATCCCGACCGCCAGACCCACCGCCGCCTGCTTCACTCCCGCGCGCAGACTGAGACGCAGCAGCTCGCCCGGCGTGGCGCCAAGTGCAGCGCGCACGCCGAATTCGTGTGCGCGCGAGGCCACGACCTGCGACACGATCCCGAAGATCCCGATCGCCGAGAGCGCGAGCGCCAGCACTCCGAAGATTCCGAGCGCCTGCATCGCGAACCGCGGACCACCGATCGATGTGTTCACGATGTCACGCATCGTGCGCACTTCGGAGATGGGAAGGCGCGGGTCGATCGCGCGCACGGCTGAACGCACCGGGCCGACGAGCGCATCGGGGTCGCCGTCGCTGCGCACCACCAGGCTCATGCTCCTGCGCGTGCTCCCAGGAGCACGCGCGAACTGCGCGAGTGTCACGTAGAACTCCGGCTTCACCTTGCCAACCAGCGCGTCGTGATGGACGTCGTCCACCACACCGACTATCGTGTACGCCGCGGTACTGTCGCTCCCGCTGATGCGCACCTGCGTGCCCAGCGCGTGGCGAGCACCGATGTACTGCTGGACGAAGGTGCGATTCACTATCATCGCCAGCGCTCCGCCCATGTCGTCACGAGCGTCGAAGCGCCGACCTTCGATCATGTCGAGGCTCATCGCCTCGAAGTAGCCCGGCGTCACGACCTGCCAGTCGCCCGGCGTGCCCTGGTTCGGTGGTGGCGTATACCCTTCCACCTGCAGCCCCCAGTCGCCCATCTCGGTGGCGAGCGGCAGAAGGCGTACCGCGCCGACCGCCTCCACACCCGGCACCGCCGCGACACGCCGTTGCAGCTCATCCCAGAACCCTGCGACGCTCACCGAGTCGGGATAGAACGCCGAGGGCGTGGAGATCCGCATGGTGAGCACGTGCCCGGCGTCGAAGCCGGAGTCGATCGCGAGGAGGTTGCGCACGCTGCGAATCATGAGCCCCGCAGCGGTGACAAGCACGACCGCGAGCGCGACTTCCGCTGCTACGAGTGCCTGCCTCCAGCGGAGCCTCGCGGCGCCACTGGTAGACCCGCGACCGCCTTCCTTCAGCTCCCCCGCAGGCGCGAGCCGCGCGGTGTGCAACGCCGGGAGCATCCCCGCCATGAGCGCAGCGACGAACGCGGCGACGAGCGCGAAGATCAGCACCTCGCCGTCGATGGTGGAGTCCGCAACGCGCGGCAAACTCGCCGGAGCGGCGGCGCGCACCAGGCGTACTCCGCCCCACGCGAGCGCGATCCCCAGCGCTCCACCCGCCGCTGCCAGCACCGCGCTCTCCGTCAGGAGAAGCCGCTGCAGTCGGCCCGATCCGGCGCCCAGCGCCACGCGCACGGCCAGCTCGCGCCGCCGCGCCTCACCGCGAACGAGGAGCAGCCCCGCCACGTTCGCACACGCGATGAGCAGCACGAGACCCACCGCGCCGAACACCACCAGCAGCACTGGCCGAACGCGTCCGGTGATCTGTTCCTCGAGCGGTACCGTGTACGCATGAAAGCCGACGTTCGACATGTAGCCCCACTGCTCCAGCTCCGCTACCAGCGATCGAAGCTGCGCATTGGCGTCGGCCGCGGTCATCCCTGGTGCAAGACGCGCGACGGCGTGGTAGCCGTGGCTGGCGCCGCCCCTCGGAAACTCGGGACCGGGGAGCGCGCCGTTCTGCGCGGCGTCGGTGGCCATTGGGAACCACGCTTCCGTGCGCCCATCCGCACCGAAGTCCATCGGCAGGCGAAAGTCCGCGGGCATCACGCCCACCACTGTGGTCGCTTCCCCCGAAATGCGTACGTCTCGTCCCACCACCGAGGGATCGCCGCCAAAGCGGCGCTGCCAGAGCCGGTAGCCCAGGATCACGACGCGGGGGCCGTTGGGGCTGTCTTCCTGGGCGGTGAAGTTGCGTCCGATGACCGGCTGCACACCCAGTATCGGGAAGACGTTCGCCTGAACGAGCGCCATGCGCACGCGTTCCGGCTCATCGCCATCGAAGTTCGCCGAGCCTTCGGAGAAGAGCCCGATGTCGGCGAACGCGCGGACGCGCGCACGCCACCCTTCCCACTCGTCGTACGACAGCCAGGTCTGGTCGAACCCCTTCCAGGCGCTCCAGACCATCACCAGGCTCTCGGGACTGCGATACGGCAGCGGGGTGAGCAGGACCTGCTTCACGACTCCGAAGAGCGCGGTCGTTGCGCCGATGCCGAGTGCGAGCGTCACCACCGCGACGGAAGTGAATCCCGGGCGACGGCGCAGCGAGCGCATCGCGAATCGGACATCGCTCCAGCCATCGCGGAGCCAGCTCGTACCGCGTTCGTCGCGCACCTCGTCCTTGTGGCGCGCCACGCCGCCGAAGGTGCTCATCGCGCGTCTTCGGGCTTCGCCGGCATCGAGTCCGGACTCCACGAGTCGTCGCGTTTCCATTTCTATGTGAAACGCCATCTCCTCGTCCATCTCGCGCTCCTGTCTGGCGCGTCCGAACAGAGCGCCGAGCGCGGAGAGCGTCTCGTGATACCAGGCCATCTCAGCCCCCTTGTAAGGCGTAGCGAAGCACGCGATTCACGGCACCGGAGGTGCGCTCCCAATCCGCGATCTCCTCTTCGAGCTGTTTGCGCCCCTCACGAGTGATGCTGTAGTAGCGCGCTCGGCGGTTGTTCTCAGTCGCGCGCCACTCGGCGCGAATCCACCGGCGGCGCAGCATCTTCTGGAGCGCGGGGTATAGCGAGCCCTGGTTGACGTCGAAGACGTCGCCGGAGATACGTCGCAGCTCGAGCGAGAGTCCCCAGCCGTGCATCGGCTGGGCGGCGAGCAGCTTGAGGGCCAGCATCTCGAGGGTGCCCTGGAGCACCTCGGATCGGCCGTCCTGTCGAGGATCGGGAGCCATGGTCCTTTAGACGGCCAAAAGGAGGAAAGAGTTTCAGGCGGGG
>JBIQLU010000090.1:0-1340 GCA_044463985.1 Gemmatimonas aurantiaca
GTGGGAAGCTCGATGCGCGCCACGGTCTGGTCGAGCCCGCGCGCCTGGAGCGTCGTGATGGGCTGCGGCGGCTGGCCGCGTCTCCGTCGCACGGGCGGTGGTGGATCGAGGTCGACCGGTGCCCCGTTCACGGTGAGCTTCGTGATCTGCATCCCATCCGTGATGTCGGTGACCGCTTCGGCGCGCAGCGCGTTCGGCCTGAAGATGTTCTGGTCGAGACGCAGCACGATGGAGTGCATCGCGGAGTCGCCGTTGTTGTGGATCACCGCGGTCTCGGTGCCGCTGATGGAGCGGGTAGCGGAGTCGAAGCGCGCGTCGATCTTGTAGTCCAGCCAGAGCTGCCAGTAGTGCGCACCCGGGCGTCCGGTGGAGTCGCGCGTACCTGCCGCGAACGCGCGCCGGATCATGTCCGTCATGGGGATGTCGCGCCGTACTGCTCGTTCGGGGAGCGACGCCGCGGCACGGTTCGATGAAGCGGCCGTGGCGGAGGAGCGGCGGGTGCGTGTGGTCGTGGTCTGCGCCGAAGCGCGCGCCGATGGAATCGCCGGGATTCCGATGAGCGCGAGTGCGGCGAGTGTCTTACGTATCATCGCTGGAGCTCCTGGTTTGGAAATACCCGCGGGATGAGCCACGGGCGAGGCACCATCGATACGATGGTGCGAGCCGGAGCGCTGCGAGGAGCACGCGGCGGGACGTGCCAGCCTCCTCTATTTCACGACGAAGTCGCGCGACATTCCGTGTGCGTCGTGCGGCTTGCCATCACCAGCATCGCGTACGCGGCAGAGGAGGCTGTAGCTCCCCGGCTCGAGGTCGACCTCGATCAGCATGGACCCCCCTGGCGGGATATCCGTGGTGCCGCCGACTGTGGTGACGGGCGGAGCGCCGTCCTGCGTTTCGATCCAGTGGACGAAGTCGCGCGAGGTCTTCCCGGGCGCGAGTCGTGACAGGATCAACTCGTGCGGCTGCCGTCCGGCATTCTTCACCGCGATCGTGTGGTGGCCATGCGTTGGCGTAGTGGAGAACACGAAGTCGTAGTCGTGCATCGTGATGGTGATGTCCCCATCAGGCAGCGTTGCCGCGGCGCGGGAAGATGGCCGCACCGTGAGCCCGCGCGCCATCCCCTTCGCGAAGTGCGGCTCACCGTCGGGACTCGGCACCATGCAGAAGACCACGTATTCGCCTGGCTCGAGTACCAGAGTGCCGTTGGACACGCCCCCGCCTGGCGGCGGCGAGTTCGGCCCGCCCACGGCGTGCATCCACGATGGTAGCGCAGCGGTGATCGTGAGCGCGTGGAACGCATCGCTCAGTGTCTTTCCGCGATCCAGACGGAAGAGCATGAC
>JBIQLU010000090.1:1440-15974 GCA_044463985.1 Gemmatimonas aurantiaca
GCGCGTGGAACGCATCGCTCAGTGTCTTTCCGCGATCCAGACGGAAGAGCATGACGTGGTGCTGTTGCGCACCGTCATCATGCAGTACGAAGGAGGTGAGCCCTGCCGGGATGGATGCCGGCATGTCGAACGCGTACTCGCGCGCGACCACCGTCACTACGTTCGCGCCGCGCGGGGGCACGAACGAGCCAGGCGCATGGGGCGCCTGCGAGCTCGCCACCTGAACCGCAGCGAGGCTGGAGACGCCGAGCGTTACAGCGAGGAGCATCCGCATCATCATGGCCGCCTGGAGGAATTTGCATCAACGATGCGGCGGCCGCTCCGGCAGCGCAATCAGGGCGCGGTGCGCACCGTCAGCCCGGTCATCTCGCGTACCCAGCGCGCGGGCCGCTTCTCATCGGGCACGACGACGCGGTAGGGACCTTCCTCGGCGGATAGCGCACTGTCGTTCTTCTGGTCGACGACGTAGATGCCGCCATCGCGAAAACCCGGGTCCAGTTCCGGCATGGCGAACACGGCGCGGTAGCCGTCGGAGGCCGATACCACGACGTAGGTCGCCATGCGCGGCCCGCGAAGCGTGCCGCCGAAGGTGAGCCCGCCGAGCGCCATGATGTCGGCCATCCTTACGCCACGGTAGGTGGCAGGGATCCCATCGTGGCCGGTGGCTTTCACATCGACGTGGGGCAGCGCCGCGAACGCGGCGCTGTCCACCGTGCGAGGTCCGGGGATGTCGCCGCCGATCGTGAAGCCCTCGGCGCGCGTGCGCTTCGCGCTCTCCGTTCGCGTGCTGGCACTCTCGGCAGTCGCGCTCGCCACCGCGGTGGAACCGGAACTGTCGACGCTCGCGCCGTTGCCGGCGCTCCCGCTGCACGCGAGCGCGCCGAGCAGCGCGAGCGCCGCGATCCGATCGTAATGGTATTTCATGGCCGCACCGCCGCGATGGAGTAGCGCAGGTTGATGTACACCTCCCGGCCCGGCTGCGGGAATCCGGGGGCGAGCTCGAAGTTCTCGTCGAAGATATTGTGCGAGCCGAGTTCCACGCGCACGCCGCGGGGGAGGTCCACGCCGGCCTGCGCCTCGACCGTGGTGAAGCCATCGAGCCGCTGGCCGCCGCTCGTGCCGTAGCGCCAGCTATTCCACTCGGCGCCGACGGTCACGTCCACCAGTCGTGCGGGGCGCGCGAGAAGCTGCGCGAGCAGCTTGTGCCGGGGCACGTCGGTGGGGTACACGCTCGGCTGGCTCACGTTGCGCCGATGGATGTAGGAGTAGCTCGCGAGCGCGTCGATCCACGACGCGGCGTGCACGCCGACTTCCACCTCGCCGCCCGCCGCCCGTGAGCGGCCCACGTTCCGGAGCTGGAACAGGTACGCGCCGGTGGAGTCGGTGGCGACGCTGTCCACCTGCTGGATCGCGTCGTCGATGTCGTACGCGTACACGCTCGCGCCGAACGACCAGCGCGACGCGGTGGGCGTGCGGTACGCGAGCTCGTAGTGCGTCGCGCGCTCGGCTTTCAGATCCGGATTCGGGATCGCGCTGCCGAGCCGGTAGGAGTAGCGGTCCTTGATGGTCGGGAAGCGCGTCTTGCGCGCGACGCTGGCGCGGAGGCTCCCCCACGTCTCACCGTACGTGAGCGCGACTTCGGGATTCCACGAGTCGCCGTGGCCTGGCTCTAGCGGGATCACGTTGCCGTCATCGTCCAGCCCTTCCGCGCGGAGCGCGTTGCGGCGCTCGTAGCTCACGGCGGCCGTGGCCTGGAGCGCGTCGCTCAGGCGCAGACGATCCTCGATCGCGAAGGAGAGGGTGCGGTCGCGGAAGACACGTTCCGGCTCGCCCACGTTGTACTCGCGGTGGCGATCCAGCTTGTAGTGCGCGGCGAGCGCCAGGTGCTGCGGCCCGCTCGTGATGCCGCCGAGCTGCAGCGAACCGCCGTACGTGTCGTCGTGGTAGATGCTGGTGAACGCGTAGCCCCTGTTCTGCGTGGTGAACGAGGAGTCGTCGAACGACTCGAGCGTGTTGTCGAAGCGGTCGTAGTACGCGCGCCCGAGCAGCGACACGGAACCGCGAAGCGGCGTAGTGGTGACCACGTACGCGCTCTTCTTGTTCCACTCCGGCCAGCGCCAGTAGCGGATCGACTGCGTGGTGCTCGGTCCGGCATACGGAGGATTTCCCTTCGAGCCGCGCTGATCGGCGTAGCCTGCCACGTACTCTCCGCCGCGCTCCGGCGTGAAGCCCAGCTTCGCGCTCACGCGGCTGTCATCGCGACGCGAGCCGACGCGATCGCCGGCACCCTGCGCGAGCGCGGGTGTGAAGTCATCCGAGAGCGGGAAGTCGTGCTGGCGGATCTTCGAGCCGCCGACCTGCGCGTACCAGAGTCGCTGCCGCGTGCCGGCGTTGACGTATCCCTGGAATCCGTCGCCGCTGAAGGCGCCGGTGCCCACGTCGAGCTCCCACGGCGCAGTCGGCACGCGCGACACGATGTTGATCGCGCCGCCGAGCGCATTGGGGCCGAGCAGCACTGAGCTGAAGCCCTTCTGCACTTCGATCGTGGCGGCATCGAAAGTGGTGAAGCGGCGCAGGTCGACGTAGCCGTCGTACGGGACGTAGACGGGGATGCCGTCGATGAAGAGCGGCACCTGGCGCAGGTCGAGTCCGCGCACGAAGACGCCTGCTTCGTTGCGAGGTCCGACGGCGGAAATCGTGACACCTGGCAGCAGGTCGAGCGCGGCAGCGGCGTCGGTGCGGTCGCGGCGGCGCAGCTCTGCGGTGTTCACGCGCGGGTTGAAAGAATGGCCCGGCGCGGCGGTGTCGCTCGCCAGCACCTCCACGGTGCCGAGCCGGAAGACGCGCGCCCGAGCGGCGGAGTCCGCGGCTGCGCGTATGCTGTCGCGCGCAGCCGCCTTCGTTCGAGCCGTATCGGAAATCTGCGCCCGGGCCGCGGGCGCGGCGGCGAGCAGGGCGATCAGGAGCAGCGACCTCACCAGAATGCCTCCGTAGTAGCTGGAGCGCATTATACGGCGCGACTGGCCGTATTGTAACCCGTGAGGTTGTTTAGAGGACTATAAGGCTCCGATGACGAACGCGACCGGTAATTTTGGCTGGCGATTTCCGCCTGGTTGCCGCGCGAATTCGCTCCGGGCCCTACTCCCTTCCAGCGAGAGCGACCATCACTTCCGTGGACTTTATGACCGCCAGAACGGTCATTCCGACCTGCAGGCCGAGTCGCTCCGCCGAGGCCCGGGTGATGATCGAGGTCAGGATCTGGCTGTCGATCGCGACCTGCACTTCCGCCATCAACCCCTCGATGGAGAGACGCACGATCCGTCCGCGAAGCTGGTTGCGTGCGCTTATTTCCCCGGCGCTGGCAGTGCCGACCGGGAGCTCTGCGGCGCGTGGAGTGCCGTGTCGTCCAGCCGCGAGGTGGCGCTGGATCGCGGCGCGGTCGAAGAGCCACCGCCGTCCCGATCGCAGCGCGGGAAGTTTGCCGCTGCGCGCCAGCGCCTGCACGCGCTTCACGTTCAATCGGAGGAGAGCCGCGGCTTCCTCGGCCGTGAGAAGGTCACCCATGCGCATAACCGTAAGCACGACGATGCCCACGGGCAACGATGTAAGGCTCAGTCCGGGAACCCGGGATGGCGCTTCGGCCATCATATTTAAGGGATCGAGTACGCAGGGGGTAATCCAATGCCGAAGTACGCAAAGAGTCCCGAGGCCGTCGCGAAGCTCACACCGGAGCAGTATCGCGTGACCCAGCAGAGCGCCACCGAGCGCCCGGGGACCGGAGAGTATCTGCACAATCACGAGCCGGGCATCTACGTTGACATCGTTTCTGGCGAGCCGCTCTTCGCATCGGCCGACAAGTTCGAGTCGGGATGCGGCTGGCCGAGCTTCACCAAACCGATCGAGCCTGCCAACGTGAGCGAGCTGCGCGACATGTCGCATGGCATGATACGCACGGAAGTGCGTTCGTCGCACGGTGACAGTCATCTCGGCCACGTCTTTCCCGATGGGCCGCTCGACCGTGGCGGTTTGCGCTACTGCATCAACTCGGCGTCGCTGCGTTTCATCCATCGCGACGACATGGAAGCCGAGGGGTATGGTGACTACCTGGATCAGGTGGAGGAGGTACGATGAAGGAGGAACGCGCGCTGCTCGCCGGCGGCTGCTTCTGGGGAATGCAGGATCTCATACGCAAGCAGCCGGGAGTCATCTCGACGCGTGTCGGCTATACCGGCGGCGATGTGCCGAACGCGACGTACCGCAACCACGGCACGCACGCCGAGTCCATCGAGATCATCTTCGATCCCGAGAAGCTGAGCTATCGGCAACTGCTCGAGTTCTTCTTCCAGATCCACGATCCCTCCACGCGGAATCGACAGGGAAACGACATCGGCACCAGCTATCGCTCGGCGATCTTCTACACGAGTGACGAGCAGCGCCGGATCGCCGAAGACACGATCGCCGACGTCGACGCGTCGGGGCTCTGGCCGGGGAAGGTGGTGACCGAAGTGGTTCCCGCCGGCGACTTCTGGGAGGCGGAACCGGAGCATCAGGACTACCTGGAGAGGCTTCCTGATGGGTATACCTGCCACTTCATCCGGCCAGGCTGGAAGCTGCCGGTGAGGGCGCAGGCCGCGACCTAGTCGAGGGGTCAGGCACTTCATGTAGAGACCCCGTGAGCGTCGCTCACGGGATCTCTACATGAAGTGCCTGACCCCGGCGACGATGAGAATCGAGCCCGTCACGACGAGCCCCGCATACACGATCGTCAGGAACGTGTCGGCGCGCAGACGGCGGTTGAGCCAGCGGCCGATCAGCACGCCGACGATGACGCACGGCAGCGAGAGCAGGAAGTAGCGCGTGACCGGCGGGCGCCAGAGCCCGACGGCGGCGTAGCCGGCGATCCCGGCGAGACTCGCCATGAGGAAATATCCCTGCAGCGTCGCGCGGAAGCGTTGCGGCGACCAGCGGCGGAGCGCGCCGTAGATGGCGAGCGGCGGACCGTTCATCCCGTACGCGCCGCCGAGCACTCCCGAGCAGAAGCCTGCGCCGAGCAGCCAGGCGAGATGGTCGGTCTCGAGGTGCAGCTTCGATCGCGCGCCGATCGAGTAAAGCGAGAACCCCACGATCACTACGCCGAGCAGCAGCCGCACCGCGTGATCGCTCGCGCGAGTCAGAAGCAGCAACCCTAACGGGATGCCGAGGAGCGCGGACGCGATGAGCCAGCCCGCGCTGCGGAGCTCCATGTGACGCCAGTCTTGCGCGACGATCAGCGCGGCGATGCAGACCGACACGAGCACCGCGACGGGCGCGGCGACCGCGATCGGAATCCGAAGTGCGAGCAGCGGTACGGCGACGAGCGCTTCACCGAAGCCGAAGGTGGAGCGGATGAGCGTCGCGAGGAGAATCACTGCGACGACGTACGCGGTGGTCGCATCCATCAGCGCGGCCGCGCGCTTCGTTCTTCGTTCATGCGTCGAGTGGTGCGTCCATAGTCCCACGCGGAAATGCCATATAGCAGTCCCGGTATCACGAAGAATGCGCCGTACAGGAGCACGCGCGGCTGGAATCCTCCTCCCACCAGGATTCCCGCGGGTGGTGCGGCAAGCAATCCGGTCTGGACGGCGACCGTGAAGAGCATGCCCATTGCGGGATATCCGACGAGGATCGCGCAGCCGCACCATGCCGCCACGAGCACCGAGCGGCGCAGTCGTGGCGAGAGCCGCTCGCCCCACGGCTGCACCAGCGCGAGCGCCACGAGCGCGGCCAGGAGCTTGATGGGAATGACGGCCAGGTTCAACAGCATGATCCCCCCGCGAAAGCTGTGCGACATTCCGCCCTGGAGTGGGTCGGGGCCGCCGAGCTGAAGGTAGATGTTGGCGAACGCGAAGAGGATGGCCCACGCGCATGCAGCGTAGCCACTGACCAGAGCCCACCACGCTCGCTGCCGGCGCGGCGGCGGGTGACCGGCGGGAGGAGAGATTGGACCGATCATTGTCGCCCGCGATTCATGTAGCTTTCATCGAGCAGCTCGTGTCGCGACAGACGCGACACGCGACCGGCGCCGGCGCGCAGATCGCCGAATCCAGCGCAACTCGGAACAGCACGGGCGGGTAAGGCATGTATCGCATAGAGAAGATTTTCCACTTCAGCGCCGCGCACCAGCTCACGCATCTCGCGGCCCACTCGCCCGAGCACAAGTGCGCTCGCCTGCACGGGCACAGCTACCGCGTGCGCGTCACGCTCGAGAGTGAGGAACTGGACGCCGACGGTTTCGTGCTCGACTACGGTCTGCTCGAGCCGGTGGAACGCTACATCGACGCGGAGCTCGACCACCGCAACCTGAACGAGGTGCTCGGCATCGGCACGTACACCAGTGCGGAGGCGATCGCGCGAGCGCTGTACGAACGATTCGCGCCGGAGCTGCCGCTCCTCGCCTCGATGGCGGTGAGCGAGTCGCCCGACACGTGGGCGGAGTATCGGCCGTGAGATGGGTACCGGCTTCGTTCGGCGGTGTACGATGACCGTGGAGTCGAGCGTCACGTATCGCGTGAACGATCTGTACGCGACCATCCAGGGAGAAGGACGGATGGTCGGTACGCCGATGATACTGCTGCGACTGCACGGATGCTCGGTGGGCTGTACGTTCTGCGACACGAAGGAGAGCTGGGCCACGGGCGATGCGGCGCTGCCGCGGCGTCGCGCGACACTCGCTGCGGCGCGCGGGACCAACGATTCGTGGGCGGAGCTGAGCGCGGAAGCGCTCGCCCGGGAGGTCTGCCTCGAGCGCGAGCGAAGCGCACCTGGAACCGGGTGGGTGCTGCTCACCGGCGGAGAGCCGGCGGAGCAGCCGATCCGGCCGCTCGTGCGAGCGCTGCACGCGAACGGATTCAGAGTGGCGCTGGAGACATCGGGCACGGCGCGCGGGCATCTCGCGGATGGCGCAGACGCGAGCGTGAGAGTGATGGATGAGACGCCGGCGGATGCGGGGCGCCACGCGGAGAGCGTGCCGCACGGTAGGCCATCCGCCATTCTGCGCGGGAGCGACTGCGACTTCGTGTGCTGCTCTCCGAAGATCGACAACCCCGGCGGGTTGCCGATTCTTTCCGAGGTCGTGCGCGGCGCGGACGAGATCAAGATGGTCATCGGGAGGGAGCGCGACGTCGAGCGCTTCGAGGAGTTTCTTCGCGAGCACGCAATCGGCGACATGAGCCGGATCTCACTGCAGCCGATGAGCGCGAGCCGTAAGGCGACAGAACTGTGCGTGGCGGCCGCGCTGCGACTCGGCTGCAGAGTCAGCATCCAGACGCACAAGGTGATCGGCGTCAGGTGACGGCCGGCTCCGGGCGGCGCGCCGATTCCCTGGTCGAGCGCCCGGCAGACCACAGTTCCAGTACGCCGCGCAGGAAAAGGACTATCGCGACCGTGTACAGCCACCAGGCCAGGTCGGGCTGGAACATGGCAATCGCGCGCCACGGAGCGACGCAGCATGCCAGGTACGCGACGACGGCGGGGAACGCGAAATACCCCGCGGCCACCAGCGCTCGATGCCGCGCGCTCCCCGCACGGCTGGCGGCATCCACGGCCTGCTGACCGCGAAGCCGCTGCATCGATCGCCGGAGCAGGGCGACCACCAGCATCGTGAGAACGAGGACCACCAGGTTGAACGCCAGCGTCAGTCGCTCGTGCCCGCGCCCCTGATCCGGCAGCGGCTGGTCCGTCGCCATGCTCAGGATCACGTGTGCCATCGATCGAGCCGTCACTCCGTCCAGCGGTGACGTGCCATGTGGCGATGAGAACGTGTCCAGAGCGTTGACCACGTTTGCCGCGACGTACACGCCGACTTTCGCGACCGGGTCGAAGAAGAGCGCCGACTGGAAGTTGGCAGTACCGCCATCGTGGTTGACCAGCCGGCGCCCGTTGCTCCATATCGCTTCCCACCCCGGTCCGTAGCGATCGGGTTCGGTCTCCGATTGCATGTACGCGATGCCATCGGGCGAAAGGATGGACTTGTCTCCATATCGACCGGCGTTCAGTTGCGCCACGAGAAAGTGCGCCATGTTCTCGGTGCTCGCGATGATGTAGCCCGCAGGGAGCTCCGCACGATTGTACGGGAAGGTCACGGCGATCGGGAAGCCGAACCACCACCTGTGCCCGGATGCCATGCCGTGCCGCTGCGCTTCCTCCTGCGACGTGAAGGTGTCGTGCATGTCGAGCGGCTCGAAGATGTGCCGCCGTACGTACTCCTCGTACGACTCGCCCGAGACTGTCTGCACGAGGAGCCCCAGCGCTTCGTAGTTCGCGTTCGCGTAGACGAACGCCTCTCCGGGGCGTCGGCTGAGCTTCACGCTCGCCAGCGACCGCACGTTTCTCTCGAGCGCGCCGTCATCGTTCGCGGTCAGGAGCTGGCTCGTGTACGACTGCGGGATGCCGCTGGTCATAATGAGAAGCTGGCGTACCGTGATGCGCGACGATGCGTCAGCGTCGGCGACGCGGAACCAGTGCATGTATCGCTGCACGGGCGCATCCAGGTCGATCTTCCCCGCTTCGACCAGTTGCATCGTGGCGAGCGCGGTGAACGGCTTCGTGATCGAGCCGATCGCGAACGGCGTCTGCGGCGTGACGGGGCGTCCCGATGGATCACTTCTGCCGTATCCCTTCAGGAAGACGATGCTGTCGTCGCGTACGATCGCCAGCGCCAGCCCCGGAATTCGCGCCGAACGCATCCTGCGCGTGACGTAGCTCTCGATGTCGCGGAATTCGACTCCGCCGGCCGCGGCCGACTGTCGTTCCTGCTGCTGGCCGGTCATCACGAGGGGAAGCCACATCGCGAGCGCCGCTGGCAGCCATCTCGGAACTCTCATGCATCGCTCCATCGTGCGGTGGTGCGCGCACTCGAGCCACAAGATTCCGGCCAGCAGATCGTTCCGTCGTGAAACTCCCCGCTCGTCCTGGACGCGCTCGATCAGCTCAACCGGCCATCCCCGTGGGTGGCGGCGTGATGACCAGCACTGCCGTCACGGCGAGCACGAGTATCGCGAGCAGCACTTCGCCCGCGACCGAGCGGAGCATGGCGCGGTCGCCGAGCTCGCGCAGGCGTGGCGTCATGCGCTTCCAGTTGCGCCACCCGAAGGCGACGACCGTGAGCACCACCGCCAGCTTCACGAGCAGCAGTCTGCCGTACGCGCTCGAGAAGAGATTGCCCACGCCGCCGACGTGCGCGTAGGAAGCGACTACGCCGCTCGCGACCACCGCCGCCGCCCCGAATAGCGCCAACGGGGAGAAGTACACGAGCAGCGGGGCGAGCACGGAGCGCCCCGCGTCCGATGCCGTCGATGACGCCGGAGCGGTGACCGTCGCCTGCTCGCGACGGAGCGCGATGAACATCACCGTCATCGTCCCCAGCCACGCGCTCGCTCCGATGAGGTGCAGCATGTCAGCCGGTACGGTGATGTAGTGGCTCACGGAGTGTCCCGACATGGCGTGGCTCGTGAGCGCCGGCGTGACGGTGAGGCAGAGCGCGAGTGCCGCCACGACTCGCCAGAGCAGCGTCGAGTCGTTGCGCGCCACGAAGTGGAGCACGGACGCGACCAGGATCGCCAGCACTACCTGCGCGAGCCAGAGCCCGCCCCACGATGTGTTGGTCAGGAGATTCGTCGCCACGGGCAGCCACGGATCGCCGGGGAAGCGCATCTCGGCCGTCTGGAAGTACAGCCGCGCGAGCGCGCCGATCACCACGGCCGCCGCTCCGACGCCGCCGCACGTGGCTGCCCGCCTCGCGAGAGAGTGTACGGTATCGCGAGGCATCGCCGCCCGTCCCACGACGGCGATGCGAAACACCGCGCTCCCGAACGCGAGGAACACGCCGGCGAAGGTGAGCCAGCGCGCGACGAAGCCGGCGAGCGGCGCGGCCGCGAAGATCGATTCGTTCACGCTTTCGCGCTGCAGCCTACTTGACGGTGAACGAGAACTTCCCGTTCGATGGGTGGCCGTCGTCGGCCATGGCGCGCCATGCGACGGTGTAGGTGCCTGCGGCGAGCGTGGCGGGCACCGGCACGACCGCCGGCGACATCGGCGCCGATTCCACGCTCACTTCACCCAGCTTCACCACGGCGTCCCTGGCGTCGGTGAGTCGCACCGCAACGGTGCTGGACGTCACGGACTCCGTGAACCAGAGCTTGATGCTGGACGGGCTCGTGGCGACGGTGTCGTTCGCGGCGGGCTCGGCGCGCTTCAGTGTGAGATGGAAGTGCGCGGCCTCCGACGAACTGGAGTTCGGCAGCGTGAATGCGGCGAGAAGTGCCGGCGCACTCACGAGCGCGAGTACGACGAGGATGCGGCGTGCGATGATGTTCTGCAACATGGAAGTTCCTGGTGGTTATGAGTGGTCGCCCACGTGGTGGGCCCGTGCGACGCGGCAGCCGGGACGTGCAGCCCGGGCACCGCGCAACCATTCAGTCGATTTCGCTGAAGTCGAGGATCGATCGCCGGCCGTCGTGACCACCATCGGTACGAGGATGGGCCCGGCTGTACGATCGGTATGGCGGCGTGCGCGACGCGGTGCCTCACGCGTCGCGATGGGCCGACTAGCCTTGCGGAGGTGCCGTGGCGAACGGCAGACCGAGGCGGGGATCCTCGGTGGTCAGCCGCGCGCGCGGCGCGGATATCGATCGCGCCGGCTCGACCAGCGTAGCTACCTGCCACGCGAGTGGAGAGGGCGTCAGCGCGATGCCGGGCGGTGTACAGCACTCGCCGGGGCAGGTGCAGTGGTGGCCGTTCGTGTCGGACGGCGATTCGTGGTGCGTACTCCGCGTGCCGTTCGTGTTCGCGGAATCGCCGGTCGCGGCGGCCGCGTGCAGCGTTGCGCCGTCGCGGGTGGCTCCGTTCGCTGGCATCGTCGTCATCGACCGCGCCACCATCGCCGCACCGTGCCGGGGACACGCGTGCGCCGGTATCGACTCGGCGCCGAGTGCGACGACCGAGAGGGCCAGCCATGCGGCTACGATCCGCCTCCAACCGCGGTACGGGCGAGCGACCATACGGAAAACTTACGGACGGCGCCGGTTGCAGTCCACCGACGGATGGGCCGCGTCCGTCAACGCGCCGGCGCGCCTTCGCGGGAGGGACGCGTGGACGCCCGCGCGCCGCCAGTCGTGCCGAGCCCGCTGACGGCCATCAGCCCGCACACGATCAGCGCGATCCCCACGCCCTCCATCACGTCGGGCCGCTCGTGAAGGATGGCCCACGCCATGAGCACCGCCGTCACCGGTACCGCGAGACTCGAGAGCCCGGCGACAGTCGCCGGCAAACGCCGGATCACCAGGAACCAGAGGAGCCAGGCGAGGCTCGACGCCAGAAGCACGCTGTAGGCGAGTCCCGCGATGAAGGGCGGCACCCACTCGATCGGACGCGATGGTACGAGAAGAGCGATGAAGCAGAGGCCCAGCGCACCGAGCAGCATCTGCCAGGCCGTGAAGGCGAGCGGGGACGGCGCGTGTCGCTCGAACATGCGCTTGCTCAGCACTGTGCCCAGCCCCCATGCCGCACCGCCGCCGATCGCGAGCAGCGCGCTGTGCATGCTCCCCAGGCCATGCCAGGGCTCGATCACGCACACGAGCCCTGCGGCTGCGAGAGACACGCCGACCCACTGTCGCGGCGATGGGCGCTCGGAGAGGAGGGGCCACGCGAGCAGCACCACCCAGAAAGGCATCGTATACGCGAGAAGCGACACGCGTCCGGCACCGCCATCCACGAGCGCCCACTGCGTGAGCGCCTGGAAGGCGGTCGTCTGACAGAGACCGACGAGTATCGTGAGTCCGAGCGGCGGCGCCTTCAGCGATTGACGGCGTGCGATGAGCACCACGAACAGCACCAGCGCGCCGCCCAGATAGCGGATCGCGGCGAAGTCGAAGGGGCCTGCGTAGCGCAGCACCTGCTTCATCACGATCCAGCTGTACGCCCAGATCAGTACCATCGCCGACAGCGCCCAGAGCGCGCTGCGGGAGGAGGATTGGTTCATCGTGGGAGGGTGCGGGAGCCGTTCAATGAGGAGTGGGGAGCAACGCGAGAAGCTAGCCGGTTCCTCGCGCCGTGGTCACCGGGCGGTGCGTCTCGCATGTATCATTCGCCCATCCGTCCATCCGGATGATGCATTCCGTCTCGTGAACCGAAGATCCGCCACCTGGCTGGACATCTGACCATGATCAACAACTGATGTCACTCAGGGTCGCAGCGTTCCTCATACTGATGCTGGGTGGCTGCGCATCCATGCCGCGAGCCGCGGACGAGGGTGTGCGGTATCAGCTCGACCGTCTCTACTTCGGCCGCGCCATCGGCGACAGCGCCGTCGTCTCGGATTCCGCGTGGGCAGTGTTCGTGCGTGAGGTGGTGGCGCCGCGATTTCCGGATGGGCTGACGACGTGGCGCGGGGAAGGGCAGTGGCGCACGGCCACCGGCACCGTGGTGCGCGAGCCGAGCGTGGTGATGGAGATCATCCACGTGGCGGGTGATAGCACGGAATCTGCGCTCAGGGCCGTCATTCTCGAGTACAAGCGACGCTTTCACCAGGAATCCGTGCTGCGGGTGACGACCGATGTGCGGGCGCAATTCTGACGAGAGAGGCAGGCAATGAACGATACCGGACCGACCGAGCGAACTGATTCGAGCGGCGCTGCCGCCTTCTCCTTCGAGGCTACGGGCCTCGGTGCGTCGCTGACCGTCGGCGATCTCTCCGCCAGCGTGCGCTGGTACACGGACGTACTCGGCTTCGCCGTCGAGCGCGAGTTCGAGCGCGACGGAGTACGGTTCGCCGTGCGGCTGCGCGCGGGCTCGGTCGCACTCCTGCTCACGCGCGACAATGGCTCCAGAGGCGCGACGCGTGCGAAGGGCGAAGGGTTCTCGCTTCGACTCACGACGGCGCAGGACATCGACGAGATGGCCACGAGGATCGAGGAGCGTGGCACGAAGCTCGAATCCGAACCCGCCGATGCGTGGGGCGTGCGGGCGTTCCGGGTCCGGGATCCGGACGGATTCCTGTTCGTCATCTCGTCGTAGGGGCGCGAGTTGCGCAGCGCGACGCGCATCCGCATGCTTGGGCGTGTCCTTCAGCGACCTTCGCGCCGCGATATTCATCGCGTACGCAATCCTCATGGTCTGGCGCGTG
The DNA here is from genome assembly GCA_044463985.1 of Gemmatimonas aurantiaca. GTDB lineage: Bacteria > Gemmatimonadota > Gemmatimonadetes > Gemmatimonadales > Gemmatimonadaceae > JADGGM01. Next base: position 14,600 of record JBIQLU010000090.1, read on the forward strand.
AGCGCGGGAATGGGTGAAGGCTGGTGGTTGTACGTCGCCGGATTCACGATCCTGATCCGGATCACGTACCGCATCGAGCACGTATTGGAGGAGTCGCGAGTTCGGAAGCACGTGGCCTACCTGAGTGCGCTCGATCCAGCCGATGCGGAAGCACGTCTGAACCGCATCTGGTCGGCGTCCGCGCGCCGTGCGCTGAGCGAGATGCTCCACGAGGAGGGCGCCGTCGAATCCGACGGCGCCGCGGAACGGTTTCCATTTCCTCGCAGCGTACGTCGCGCCGTGTCCACGCTCTTCTGGCTCCTGGCCACCGCGGCAGTGGCGGCCTTCGGCGTGCTGGCGTTCTCCTCGCGGGTGAGCAGCATCGTGGAGTGGGGGGCGTGGCTCTCGGGCGCGGTGCTCGCACTCGGTGCGGGATGGGCGCGACGAGAATCGCGCGTGCTCGCTTCCGTATTAGAAGTCTCCCGTTTCGGGGTGACGGAGATAGCGGATGATGGCACTCGACGCGCGCTGCGGTGGACGCAGCCGTTGCTGCTGAGAAACCGTCCGAAGAGGCGGCGGCTCGAGTTGCATGGTGCGCAGCGCCCCGACAGCATCATCCCACTCGATTATCGGAGGCTCGGCTTCGAGCGACTGCTGCGTTCCGTCGTGGAGTACGGCGGGTTTCGACCGACCGCCGAAGAGGAGCCGACACCACCGGAGGGCGGCGTGAGCGAATCATGAATTCCAGTATGCGAATCGAACCGGCCACCCTTTCCGAACTGAACGCGATCCGCGCTGTGTATTCCGGGGCGAGGGAGATCCAGCGCGCCGAGGACGCGATCGTCTGGGAGGAGTTCCCGATGGAGTTGACCGTAGCCGAAATAGAGGAGGGGCGACTCTTTCGTGTGCTCGATGGCGATGTGCTGGCTGGTGTGTTCTCCGTTGCGTACGACGACGAAGCGATCTGGGGCGGGCATGAACGCGGAGAGCACATCTATCTGCATCGCATCGCGCGTTCAGTGACGTATCGCGGGCGCGGGCTCATGAGCGTCGTACTCGAGTGGGCGTGGGCGGAGTGCCGGAGCCTCGGTCGCGTCGGTCTCAGGATCGATACCTGGGCGAGCAACCAGGCGCTCATCGAGTTCTACGAAGGACTGGGTTTCCGCTACGTAGAAACGCGGAGCATCGGGGTCGAGCCCAGGTTGGCGCCGCACTACCAGGGGATAGAACTGGCGTTGCTCGAGGCATCCGTCGAGAGCGACGCCATGTGAAGAGGAGTCTGGCCAGCCGATCCGCGGCCAGGATGAAGCGTGTCATCAGTCCGTCCACGTTCACCGAATTGAACATGCGCACGAGCCATCGTTCCCCACGCAGCATCGGCCAGTTCTCGGCCAGA
>JBIQLU010000091.1:0-5734 GCA_044463985.1 Gemmatimonas aurantiaca
CCCCTTCCCTTCGTTTCCTCGATACGCCAGCTTCGTCCCCTACACAGAGATGGTGGTGTGTAAATCGAGACAGGAGATACGGCGAATGCACAGGCGAGTCGCGGCAGTGGTGGCGGGCGTGCTGATGGTCGGGCTGCCGAGCGCGGGAGCGCTTGCGCAGGGGATTTCGCATCGGCCGAGTGTGGGAGTGATGGCAGGCGTCAACCTGGCCAGCATCAGTGGAGAGGACATATCGGGGATCGACAACCGGACCGGGTTTTTGGCGGGGGTGTTCCTGACGTTCCATGTCACGAACACGTTCGCGATCCAGCCGGAGGCGATCTACTCGCAGAAGGGAGCGAGCGACAACAGCGATCCGGACTTCAAGGCGACGTTCAAGATGGATTACGTCGACTTCCCGGTACTGCTTCGCTTCGACATCCCCGTGGCCGGTCCGATCCGGCCGTTCTTCGTGGCGGGTCCGGCGTTCGGGGTGCAGGTGAAGTGCGCGATAGCGGCGGAGGGGAGTGGAGTGAGCGCTTCCGCTGACTGCGATCTCGTGGACGAGTCGAGCGAGATCCAGTTCAGGAAGAAGTCCTTCGACCTGAGCGGAGTGGCGGGTGCCGGTCTGGATTTCAAGCTGGGCGGCACGACGTTGATGGTCGGTGCTCGCTACGAGCATGGACTCACGGACGTGGTGCAGGACGGTTCGATCAAGAACCGCACCTGGTCGGTGGTGGGGGGAGTCACTTTCTGAGATCGTCCGGCGGCCCGCTCGTTCGACATCGTACCTTCCAGTACGATGTCGAACGAGCGGGCTTTTTCGTGTCTGTGGGTGAGCCGGGCAAGGTGCGGGCAGCCGCGCGAGAAACATTTGTGGGCAGGATTCCGTTTCCTCCCCGTGGCTGGAGCGTCTTTACGAAACAAGACGGTTGCAACGTCCGTATCGCTCGGACTGCGGGACTCGCCTTCGGCTCTTGTAATGAGCGCCATGGCGAGCGACGCACTCGGCCCATTGGGGGCTGAAAACCATACCCTGAACGGAGAAAGTCGAGTATGAAGCGCTCTGTGTTCGGCGTCGCCATGGCCCTGGCGCTGGTGGCCACGGCCGCGAACGCCCAGTCCGCGGCATCGGCAGTGAAGCCCGTGAGCTTCGGGATCGCCGGTGGTATGAGCATGCCGACGGGTGACTTCGGCACGGGTTTCAAGTCGGGCTACAACGTGTCCGGCCTCTTCCAGTTCCAGCAGCCCACCTGGCCGGTGGCGCTCCGTGTCGAGGCGCAGTATCAGAACTTCGGTGCCAAGGACGGCATCGATGCGACTGCGAAGACGATCGGCGGTCTCGCCAACCTCGTCTACGCTTTCCCCACCAAGAGCACCGTGCGGCCCTACCTCACCGGTGGCGTGGGCTACTTCCATCTCACCATGGACTTCGAAGATGAGTCGGCCAGCGACAACAAGTTCGGTTACGATTTCGGCGCCGGGCTGGACTTCCAGCTCAGCGGAATGAACACGTTCATCGAGGCGAACTGGCAGTCGGTTCGCGCCGAGGGTTCGTCGCTGAACCAGATCCCGATTCGCGTCGGAATCCGCTTCTGATCGCGCGCCGCGAGGCGCAGATCGACGATCGCGGTCGGCCGAGTGCCGTCCGCATGGCTATACTGCTGCTGCCCCGCCGACAGGCGGGGCAGCAGTGCATCGTGGCACTTCGACGCGCGGATGCCTGCTTCTTGCAGATCCCGAGCGGCTCGGGCAGTTCGCGGTGACGTTGCCGCCGCAGCGCAGAGGCGTCGTTCCAACAGAGTGATAATCGTGGAAAGAATGGGGAGGTCGTGATGAAGAAGGAATTTCGGAGAGGAGCCATCGCGTGCGCGGTGCTGTTCGTGGTGGGCGCACCGCTCTCCGCGCAGGTGATGGTGACTAGGCCGGTCCGATTCGGCATCACCGGCGGCGCTACGGTGCCGGTGAGCGACATGAAGAACATTTCGGGTACCGGCTGGAACGCCGGAGCGCTGGTGGAAGCCGGCGTGCCGCTCTTCCCGTGGGGGCTCCGCCTCGACGCAACGTGGAATCAGCTCGGCGAGAAGGACACCGGCTTCGGGACGGTGAAGAACCGGATAATCGATGGCACGCTGAACGCGACCTACTCCTTCGGTGGACTCTCCACCACGAAGTTCTATCTCATCGGTGGACTCGGCGTCTATCACATGAAGACGGAAGTGGAGGGTCCGGAGGTCGTATTTCAGCAGGCGGATCGCAGACTCCGCTACGATGCCGCGGCGGCAGCGGTGCGCATCGCGCCGCCATCCAGGCAGATCGTGGACTTCGGCAGCGAATCGAGCTCGCAGACGAAGTTCGGATTGAACGCGGGAGCCGGTTTCCGCTTCCAGCTCACAGGCTTCGCGACGTTCGTCGAGGCGCGCTGGCACACGATCTTCACCGAGGGATCGAACGCGCAGATGATTCCCATCAGCGTGGGCATCACTTTCTGAGTACGCGGAGCCTCGCCGAATCGACGGCGAGCTCCCTCGCTTCCCGCTGACACGAATCGGCTCCGGCGCATCCGCGCCGGAGCCGATTCGCATTTCCTGCTTACGAAGTCGGGTTCGCGATGACCATATTAGGCGTGTACCGTCATCTTCAACACGATTTCGAGAGTATGCGACGATTCATCCGCACGGCCGTCATCGGCGTCGCGCCGCTTCTCTTCGCGTGTGCGTCGCCCTCGGGCGGCTCCGCCGTCGCGACGACGAGTGGGGCGGGCGCGAAGGGCGCCGAACGCGCGCTGCCGAACCCGTCGAAAGTCCCCACGCTGGTGGTGTTCATCACCATCGACCAGATGCGTGCCGACTACTTCGATCGCTTCGCGAGCCAGCTCACCGGCGGACTCGCGCGGCTCGATCACGGTGGTGCGCTCTTCACCAACGCGTTCCAGGATCACGCCGTCACCGAGACGGCGCCGGGCCACGCCACCACCCTCTCCGGACGCTTCCCGCGCCATACGGGAATCGTGCTGAACGGCGCCGGTGTGCAGGACCCGCAGTCGCCGGTGATCGGCGCGCCGTCGCTCAATGCATCGCCGTTCCGCTTTCGCGGCGGCACTCTCATAGACTGGATTCGCATCAAGGACGCGCGCAGCCGCGCGCTCTCGGTGTCGCGCAAGGATCGCGCGGCGATCCTGCCGGTGGGCAGAGCGCACCAGAACGTCTACTGGTACGATCCAACCAGCGGCCGCTTCTCCACGAGCACGTACTATCGGGACACGCTCCCCGAGTGGGTGCGCGACTTCAATGCGCGCCGCATACCGCAGAGCTATGCCGGAAAGAGCTGGAACACGCTGCTCTCCTCCGGCTACCCCGAGCCGGACAGCCAGCCGGTGGAGAGCCACGGCAAGGACTTCACCTTCCCGCACGTTCTTCCGTCCGACACCGCGAAAGCGGTGAGCGCGCTCCCCGAGTTTCCGTGGATGGATGAGGTGACGCTGCAGATGGCGCTCACCGGACTCCGCGCGCTCGATCTGGGACGAGGGCCGCAGACCGATCTCCTCGCGGTATCGCTCTCGACGACCGACGCCGTAGGCCACCGCTACGGCACCGACTCGCGCGAACTGCACGATCAGATCCTGCGACTCGACCGCGCACTCGGCGCGTTCATGGATTCGTTGTTCACGCTGCGCGATTCGACGAAGATCGTCTTCGCGCTCACCGGAGACCACGGTGTGGCCCCCACGCCGGAGGTGTATTCCGCACGCACCGGCACCGTCGCGCGTCGCGTTCGCACCTCGGATGTCATCAAGCCGTTCACCGAAGCGCTCAGCGCGCGCGGCGTCGACAACTCCGCGTTTCGATATTCGTCAGGGATGCTGATCGTGGATCGCGCCGCGCTCGAACGTGCCGGTTTCGACGCCGACTCGCTCGTGAACGCCTTCGCCGTGGAAGTGAAGAAGATCCCCGGCGTGCTGCGCGCCGACCACTATCCGCAGATAGCCGCCGACTCGCTGCACGATCCTGTTGCACGACGCTGGTACCACCAGATCCCGGATGACCTTCCGGTGGCGCTGGTGGTGACGCTCGACAAATACAGTGTAGGAAGCGGCAACGCCACCGGCATCCACGGCGGCCCGTACGACTACGACGCCAACGTCCCCGTCCTGTTCTACGGCCCGCCCTTCAAACCCGGCCGCTACGACCGCTTCGCCCGCGTGGCCGACCTCGCCCCCACCCTCGCCTGGGTCACCGCCACCCGCCCCACCGAGAAGCTGGATGGCGTGATCCTGTGGGACGCGTTGCGATGAGGAACTGCAAGACGGCAGACGGCAGAAAGCAGACGGCAGCGACTGCAGGAACGACGGGGTCAGGCACTTCATGTAGAGGTACCGGCAGCAACGCTGCCGGTACCTCTACATGAAGTGCCTGACCCCGTCGTTCCTTCTGCTCTCTCATCTCTTGCCTCTCTCCCGCGCACTCGACGAACTGAGATTCGGGACGGATCGGATGCTCGATCTGCACCGGTTGCGGCCGACCGCGGAGCAGGCGGCGGCGCGGGTCGAGGCGTGGCTGCGCGAGAAGCAGGCGGGAGGCGCGGCCGAAGTTCTCGTCATCACCGGACGCGGGCGGAACAGCGAAAGCGGTGTCTCGCCAGTGAAGCAGGAGGTCGGCAGACTGCTCGCGCGTCTGCGCAGGGGCGGCGTGGTGAAGGAAGCGCACGCTCACTCGGAAGGCTCCTTCGTGGTCACCCTCGCGCCGCTCTCCGCGCTGCGCAACGCGCCACGCCGCAGACGCGATCCCGCGCCGCCGGATCGCTCGAGCGATCCCGCTTCGCTCACGGCTCTCTCCGTCGAAACTCGCGATCTCCTGCGCAGGATCGCCTGGCGCGCGCTCGAGGAGCTGGGTATCCGCGATCCCGAACCGTTCGTTCAGCGCGAGATGCTGGATCAACTGTCGTTCGCGGTACGCGGCATTCCCGATTGTCCCGACCGCGAGAAGCGACTGAAGATCGCGCTCGAGCTGCTCCTCGAGGAGTACGACGAGCGCTGAGCGCGCGCTGGTACCTGTCGCGCCGATGGGGCGGATGATAGACTTGCGAATCCGTCAATCGGCAGGGCTCGCGGCCCCGCCGCGGCTTCCGGGGGGAGCGAGCCCGTCATGTCCGAGTCTTCTCAAAGCGCGTTCGATGTTCTCCTCGCGGAGCTGGATCAGGTGCTCGGCGAGTGGCGCTCGGTGATCGAACCGGAACTCGGTCCCCACGTCTCGCCGGCGCGCCTCCTCGATTCACTTCCCGAAATCCTCCCCCGCCTTCTCGCCCTCGCTCGCTCCGGCGCGGAAGGGATCGGCGATCGTCTGAAGGTGCGCATCGCGGCCGATCACGGCTTCGCGCGGCGCGAGGACGTGGTCCCGGTCGAACAGCTCGCCGCGGAATGGGAAGCCGTGAAGCAGGCGTGCAGGCGGGTGCTCGCGCGCCACGGCTTCGTCGGCCCCCTCGCAGACGACGCGACGAGACGTATAGATGTTCTCGTGGACGACGCCATCGGCTACACGCTCCGCGGCTACTACCAGCGCGAGCTCGACACGTTGCGAGGTCGCGGCCTCGAGCGGCGCGACTCTCGCGAAGACGACCGGCGTCGGGGCGGCGACCGCCGAGACGCGGACAACGGCACCGACTCCGGAGCTACCGAACCCTGAGCCGTCCTCTCGACTCCATACCGGACCTGCAATGACCACACGGAGATTCATCACCGGCACGACCACGGCCGCGG
>JBIQLU010000091.1:5834-11827 GCA_044463985.1 Gemmatimonas aurantiaca
CGGCCGCGGCGCTCGCGCTCTTCGCCGCTCTCCCGCTCCACGCGCAGGAAGGCGTGCTTCCCGGCTACACGCGCGCGGCGTCCGAACAGCAGAAGGCGCTCGAGAACAGCGTCATTGCACGTCCCAGCAACGACAGCGCTCGTGCCTGGTCGCGCTTCCTCTCCAGTGAAGTGCACGTGGCCGGAACTCCGGAGCAGGCACGCACGCGCGACTTCGTGATAGACGCGATGAAGCGCTGGGGACTCCAGACGGAGGTTCGCACCTACGACGTCTGGATGCCGCACACCACGAACATGCAGGCGTGGCGTGTGGCGCCGGACACTCTCATGCTGCACCTCGCCGAGGGACCGATCGCGGAGGACTCCACTTCGTGGACGGCGAAGGAAGCGGTGATCGCGAACGGCTACAGTGGAACGGGCAGCGTCACGGCGCCCGTGGTGTACGTGAACTACGGGCTGATCGAGGATTACGCGCAGCTCGATTCCATCGGTGTGTCGGTGAAGGGCAGGATCGCCATCGCCCGCTACGGCCGCTCCTATCGAGGGATCAAGGCACGCGAGGCGGAGAAGCGCGGAGCCGTCGGGCTCATCATCTACAGCGATCCCGAAGACGATGGCTTCGGACGCGGCGATGTCTATCCCGAAGGTCCCATGCGGCCGTCGCACGGCGTGCAGCGCGGGAGCATCATGAACGGCGACGGTGATCCGAGCACGCCGGGCTATCCGAGCAAGCCGGGCGCGAAGCGCGTGCCCACCGCGGAACTCGAGGTGGCGCACATTCCGGTCATTCCGATGTCGTACGGCAATGCGGCCGAACTGCTCCGCGGACTGCGCGGCGCGAGCGTGCCGGGCGAGTGGCAGGGTGGACTTCCCTTCCACTACCACGCGGGTCCCGGTCCCGTGGTTGCGCACCTGCTCGTGGAATCCGACACGGCCACCGCGGCGATCAAGCAGATATGGGACACGTTCGGGATCGTGCGCGGAAGCGAGTTCCCCGATCAGGTAGTGGTGATCGGTGGCCACCGCGATGCGTGGGGCCCCGGCACCGCCGACAACGTGAGCGGTACCGTGAGCGTGATGCAGGCTGCGCACGCGGTGGCCGATGCGTTGAAGGCCGGCCATCGTCCGAAGCGCACGATAATCTTCGCCACCTGGGATGCCGAAGAGTGGGGGCTCCTCGGTTCCACGGAGTACGTGGAAGACGACTCGCTCCGCCTGCAGCGCGGCGGCATCGCCTACCTGAATCAGGACGTGTCGGCAACCGGCCCGAACTTCGGCGGCGGCGGCTCGCCGTCGCTGCGCTCGACGCTCCGCGACATCGCGAAGAACGTGAAGGATCCCTCTGGAAAGGGCTCGGTGTACCAGGTCTGGCGCGACAACGCGGCGATCCCCGACACGGCCGAGCCGCGCATGGGTGATCCGGGTGGCGGGAGCGACTTCGCCGGCTTCTACAACCATCTCGGCATGCCGATCGCCGAATGGGGCTTCGGCGGTGCGGGCGGCGTCTACCACTCGTTCTACGACGATTACAACTGGATGACGAAGTTCGGCGATCCCACGTACGCGTATCACTCCACGTCGGCGAAGATCGGCGCAGCGATGGTGCTGCGACTCGCCAACGCGGACATCCTCCCGTACGACTACGTCGAGTACGCGCGTACCATGAAGAGCTACATTCCGCGCGTCACGAAGGCGATCGGCGAGAAGGGGTGGAGCACGAGCGCGTCCGCACTGTCGAGCGCGATCGACGGAATGGAAAGCGCGGCCACGGAATTCGCAGCCACGCGCGACGCGGTGCTCGCTCGCGGAACTCCGTCGAAGAGCGTTCGTGGCAACACCAACGCGGCGCTCCTCCGTGTGGAGCGTGCACTCACGCGCCCCGAAGGGCTGCGCACGCGTCCGTGGTTCCGGAACCTCATCTACGCTGCCGACGAGAACAACGGCTACGCCAACATGGTTTTCCCGTCGGTGAACGAGGCGATCCGTGCGGGCGACCGCGCGCTCGCCGAGCGCGAGATCGCCGATCTCGCGTCGCGCTTCGAGGCGGCGGCGAAGGCGATTCGCGATGCCACGAGCGCTCTCGGTGGAACGGTGAAAGTGGGCGAGCGGAGCGGGAGCGCAGCGCCGAGCGACACGGCGCGCAGCGGCAAGCGTCCGCCCAAGGGCGCGGTGACCGACACGAACTATCGTCCGCCGAGCGATTCGCTCAGGGCGCGTCCGGTTCCGCCCGATACGTCGACCGCGATGTGAAGCGGGATCGCGAAAAGGCCGCGCCAATCATCGGCGCGGCCTTTTCGTCAGATGTCGCCTGCAGCCGCGCCGATTTCCGGATCGTCCAGCCCGGTGTGCGGCCGCGACGGCGGCGGAGGCACGACGCGCGGCAGTTCGCTCGACAGCGGTATCACAACTGGTCGGGTGACTCGCCGCGTACGCCTCGCTCCGTCGGCTGTGATGCCCAGCGGCTCGCCGGCGCGTCCGCGATCGGCAGGCGCCGGCGGGTCGACTCTCTTCGCGCGACGCGCGTGCACCGCGAAAGCACGGGGAACCACCGCGCCATCCTCACCCGCCATCAGCGGACCGCGTCCCGCGCTGCGGCGGATGCTGGCAGTCCTGCGGCGATGCGCCGTCGGAGCAGCCAACGTCGATTCGGCGCTCTCTGATGCGAGCTGCGCGTCGGCAGCGTGTATTCCTGTCCTCCCGTCGATCTTCGCGTCGTCGCTGGCCTCCACACGCGAGCGCGCGAGCGCGTAGCGCGGCGATCCCGCCGGCTCGACGCCCGAAGAGAGGGCGACTTCGACGCGGATGGATGGATCGAGCACCGGCAGCGCGGCGCGCGGCGGCTCGAGAGCCGCGATGCGCGAACGCGCGGCGGACTGCGCGCCGAGCGCGAGTGCGCCGCAGCACGCACATCCGACGTGCGGTCCCAGATCCACCACTTCGCGTTCGCTCGAGACGAGTCGCTGCGCGATCTCCAGCGCCAGCTCGTCATCGGGGCAGTTCAGCTCCGTGAGCGTACGACCGGAATCCGCTTCGTGGATGCGCTCCGGCGCAGGCGCACCGCCCGGGAGCGACGCGTAGCGGCGGCGGTCGGGCGGGAGCACGGACTCGAAGTACTCGGGCTGCGCCGCGGCGACGATGCCGTGCTCCTGAAATGCGAGGAGCAGCTCCGCCGGCGAGATGCGCGCGTCGATCGCGGGATCCGCTGCACCCGGGCAGCTCCCCGCGAACGTGATGCGCAGCGGCCGCTCGCCGTAGAGCGCGCGCAGGTAGCGCGCCGCGGCCACCGGCGGCGATACCGTGTGCATGACGAACGGCGCGAGCTCGTCGCCCGACTTCTCCAGACGTTCGCGGGTGAGCGGGCAACTGCAGAGTATCACGGGCCCGTCGCCGAATTCGTCGAGTCGCTCGAGGCAGTTGCCGGCAACCACCTCGTCACCCCAGCTTGCCGGGAATGCCATGTCGTAGCCCAGCGCACGGCAGGCGTGCGCGAGCTGCACCGGCGTCGCGGGAAGCGCCGCGAGGAGCGCATCGTTCCCCAGCACTACTACCGACGAAGTACGGGAATCCGGGTTCGATCCGAGCGGCATGGGTGGGAGCGTGAAGCGTGATAGGTGCATCTGAAGATGCACCGCCGATCAGCCCGCTGTCCAGCACGGCCCGTACATTGCGGGAGTGCGGCCGGGGGTGCCGGGCAAAAGGTAGCTCGGCGCACGATAGTCGAACGCACTACCGCAGAGATGAGCAGTGCTTGCAGTCCGGATGAAAGAAATCACACGATTGCCCCGCGAGCAACGGGAGTCGATCGGCGCGTACGGCGCCACCACTTCGTGGCCCGCTGGATTCACGATCTACGAGCAGGGCGCGAGCGCTGACGGGGTGTTCGTCGTCCTGCGCGGGCAGGTCGTACTGCGCAACCAGGTGAGCGCCGGCAGAAGCTTCGTGCCGTGGATCGCCACGCCGGGCGAGACGTTCGGCGGTGAGGGGCTGGAATCCGGTGCGCGCTACGCGAGCAACGCGCGGGCCGAGGAGGAGAGCGAGACGCTGCACCTGAGCAGCGCGCGCTTCAGCGCTCTGCTCCGCGAGCAGGCGTCGAACGCCCTCGCGTTGATACGGCAGATGATGGCCGAGCGTACGGCGCTGCTGGAGAAGTTCGGCCAGTACGCGACTCTCACCGTCGAACAGCGCCTCATCGCCGCGCTGATTCGCATGGCACAGAGCAGGAGCGACGACGACTCGCTCGAATCCGCCGGTACCACGGTGGTACCACGGCGACTGCTCGGCGAACTCGTGGGCGCGACGCGCGAATCGATCTCCCTCGTACTCGGGCGGCTCGCCTCGGAGGGACTGGTCCAGCGCGACGGCAACGGGCTGGTGATCGGAGATGTGGACCGCCTTGCCGCGCGTCTCGCACAGCCGGGGCAGCGCGGGGGAATCGTGGTCTACGACGAACGTGGAGACGCGGGCGCGCGACGCGTCGTCGACGCATGATCCACGGAATGGTCGGGCGCGAGCGAATGTATTCGACCGAGCCGCTTGTGTAGAAGCGCTCAGCGTCACAGGATTCGCGCTATGATGCTGCTCGCGCTGGCCGCCGTGCTCGTGGCCCTCTTTGCGTGGCGGACGGCATGGAGTGCCCACGTCGAGCGCTCGGTCGGAGCGCGCCTTTCCGCCGGTCCGGATGGAACGGTGCGAGGTGCCGAGCCGATCGACCTCGAGCCGCCGTCGCCCATCGGAGCCGTGCTCCTCCTGCATGGATTCGGCGACTCTCCGCAGAGTCTCGTCTCGCTCGCGCACGCGCTCTACGAGCGCGGTTTCATCGTCAGCGTTCCGCTCCTTCCGGGTCATGGCCGAACGCTCCGCGACTTCCACGCATCGAGTGCTGACGAGTGGATGGCCGAAGCTCGCCGCGCGCTGGAGGCTCTTCGCGCACGCGACGAACGGGTGGGCGTCGCGGGGCTCTCCATGGGAGGCGCACTGGCTGCGATCCTCGCGTGCGAGTCGAGCGCCGTCCGCACGCTGGTGCTGCTGGCGCCGTACCTGGATCCGCCGCGTTCGGTGCGCGTGATGGCTGCCCTCGCGCCGATCGCGGGATGGCTGCTGCCGTACATGCGCGGCGGAGATCCGCGTTCCATCTATGACCCCGCCGCGCACGCGGCGGCCGTCGCGTATCGCGCCGTTTCGCCGCGCACGATCGCGCAACTCGTGCGCCTCACGAACCTCGCGCGTGCTCGACTTCCGGCGATCAGGGTGCCGACTCTCTACATCCAGTCGCGCGAGGACTACCGCATCTCCGTGGCCGCGGCCGAGCGCTCCTTCGAGGCGCTCGGCGCGGCGGAAAAGCGGATCGAGTGGCTCACCGACTGCGGCCACGTGATCACCGCGGACTACTGCAAGGAGCGAGTAGCGGAGCTGGTGACGGAGTGGCTGGAGACGCGCCTGGAGCGCGAAGAGATCAGGTCACGCGCTCTACCAGGTCGCTCGTAGCCTCGCTGACGCGCTCCCCGAGCGACTTCGCTTCATCCATCGCGGCGCGCCCGGCGTCCCTCGCCTGCTCCATCACTTCCTTCGCGACCTTCCGGACGCGCTTCGCCGGCTTCGCGAGCTTCCTGCGCGCGCTCTTCGCGGCGCTCTTCACGCGTGACGTGACCTTGCGCGTCGCGCGCTTCCTCGCCGCCTTCCGGCCGGTGGACTTTCTTCCAGCGGCGCTCTTTCTGGCTGCGGCCTTCTTTCTCGTGGCGCCCTTCTTCGCGGCGCTCTTCCTGGTCGTACTCTTCTTCGTCGCGGACTTACTCGCGCTCTTCTTCATGATGGTGCGCCCGCTCTTCTTCTTCGCTGCCGCACGACTTCCGCTCTTCCGCCCTGCCGACTTCGCCCTCGGTTTGCCGCGAGACGACTTTCTTGTCGTAGCCATAGGATTACCCCTGGTGAGTAGTCAGGACCGGCGCAACCACATCGTGTGAGGCAATATTCGGGCGCGGGAGGGGGAACTACAAG
>JBIQLU010000091.1:11927-15567 GCA_044463985.1 Gemmatimonas aurantiaca
TCTGCTTTCTGCTTCCTGCCTCCTGCCCCTATATTCCCCCACTCACCAACTTCAGAAAGCGAGGTACCACGGTGCGAACGACGACCTTGAAGCTGGGCGTACTGGCGCTGCTGCTGGCGGCGTGCGGGGGGAAGGACGCGGGTGACTCGGCGGCGATGGGGGGGAGCGATCCCGATGTCGCGCAGAGCGGAGGGAGCATACCTCAGGGGTACATCGCGCTCACGGACAATCCCGACGCGCAGATCTCCGCGGCGAGCTACACGGCGGCCGGGAACGACTGGGAAGTGAAGACCGGGCCCGCGCACATCGTGTACGCCGCCGGCGACAGCGCGAGCGGTGTCTACGCGGTCAGCACCACCATCCAGCAGCTCGAGAAGCCCGCCCACCCCGAAGCGTACGGAGTCTTCTTCGGCGGCGAGCATCTCGACGATCGCGCCGCCGAACGCTACGCGTACTTCATAGTGCGCGGCACCGGCGAGTACCTCATCAAGTCCCGCCAGGGCGACAGCATCACCACCGTGGCGCCGTGGACGGCGAGCCCCAACGTGCCGAGCGAGGACTCGACGGGGAAGGCGAGCTACGAGATCAAGGTTCACTTCGCGCCGGATACCGCGCACTTCTTCGTGAACGGCAAGCTGGTGGCGGCGGTGCCGAAGAGCGAGCTGCCGTCGGCGGGGATCGCCGGCCTGCGCATCAATCACAATCTGCACCTGGACGTGCAGCCGGTGACGATCTCCCGGTGAGGTCCCGGGCACCCACCGCCGCACTCGCGGCGGTGGATGCCGCCGCCATCGCATCACGTCACATGCCTCCGGCCCCGCTCCCCATCTTCACCGCCACGCGCTACGTCCAGCCGCTGCGCGAAGGCGGCTCGCTCCCGGCGGTGGTGGAGATGGCGAGCGGCGATCTGTTCGTGGTGAAGTTCCGCGGCGCGGGGCAGGGGGCGAAGGCGCTGGTGGCCGAGCTGCTGGCGGGCCTCCTCGCTCGCGCGCTCGATCTGCCGACACCGGAGCTCGCGATCGTCGACGTGCCGCCGCAGTTCGGCCGGAGCGAACCGGACCCCGAGATCCAGGATCTCCTGCGAGCGAGCCACGGGGTGAACGTAGGCGTCCGCTATCTCGACGGCGCCTTCAACTTCGATCCCGCCGCGGCCGGCGATCTCGTGAGCGCGGAACTCGCCGCGCGAGTGGTGTGGTTCGATGCGTTTCTCACGAACCCCGACCGCACGCATCGGAACCCGAACATCCTCATCCAGGATCGCAGGCCGTGGCTCATCGACCACGGCGCCGCGCTCTACGTGCACCACGACTGGCGCTCGGTCGACGAAGCGCGCACGCGCAGCCCCTTCCCGCTGATCGAACGACACGTTCTTCTCGCGCTCAGCGGCGACATCCGGGCGGCCGATGCTTCGATGTCGAAGCAACTCGACGAGGCGGTGATCGACGACGTGCTCGCGGCGATTCCCGACGCACTCCTCGCCGCGGAGCCTCCGGGGAGCGACGCACCCTCTCCCGATGCGCTCCGCGAGCGCTATCGCTCGTATCTTCTCGGACGTCTCGAAGGACCGCGCGCGTTCGTGCAGGAAGCCATCGCCGCGCGCGAGCGAGTGCTCGCGGAGCCGCCGCGCCCCCTTTCCGCCAGGCGATGAGCCGCAGCGACTGGGTTGCCTACGACTTCGCCGTGCTCCGGGTGGTACCGCACGTGCACCTCGGCGCATTCACGCCGGTGGGCGTCGTGCTGCACGCGCGTACGGCGAACTTCCTCGGACTGCGCGTGATCACGGATCGCGATGCACTTCGCGCCATCGCTCCGGCAGTCGACATCGAACTCCTGGCGCGATATCTCCATTCGTGCCGCGCGATCGCCGAAGGAGATCCTTCCGCCGGCCCCGTCGCACTCGCTCCACCGTCCGAGCGCTTCCACTGGCTCACCGCCCCCCGCTCCGACGTGATCCAGTCCTCCCCCATCCACGGCGGCCTCGCTTCCGACCCCGCAGCCGAACTGGAGCGGCTGTACGTGAAGTACGTGGGGTGAAGGAGAAGAAGGAAACAGGGGACAGGAAACAGGAAACAGGAACTGCGTGCTAATCGCTGTCATGCCCGCGAGCGTGGCATCCATGTTACTCGGCCAAACACGGGTCCCCGCTTCCTGCGGGGACGACGTGGGCTCGTGCGCAGTTCCTGTTTCCTGTTTCCTGTCCCCTGTTTCCTTCTTCCCATGGCCCACCCCCTGCATCCCCATCCCCACCGTACTTCAGCAGGAGAGTGGTATGGCTCGCAAATCGACATGGAAGCCGCATACGGAACATGGGGAGCTGGACAGCAAGGAGCGCGATGCGCTGCCGGATGATGCGTTCGCTTTTCCGAAACAGCGCAAGGAGCCACTGACGGATGCCAGGCACGTCCGGAATGCGCTGGCGAGGTTCGATCAGGTGGAGGGAGTGTCGGACGATGATCGCGACCTGGCCTTCTCGAACATAAAGAAAGCCGCCGAGCACTACGGCCTCAACGTGGAGGAGTCGGACTGGCATCAGTTGGGGAAGCATCCCCATACCGGGAACCCGGCGCACTGAGGTCGAGCTCCCGCGTCTCGCCGTGACGCAGTATCCATAGCTCGTTTTCGGGGAGACCCGCGGCCCCCCAGGCGGAGCGCATCCGCTTGGGGGGCTCGTCCATCGGTTCGTCGGTGAGTCGGAAGGTGCCCCAGTGGATGCCGAGTGCCACTCGCGGCGCTCGGCGCGATCCCTGCGCGGCCGGCGCATCGCCGCTCACCTCGATGAATGCGCGCACCGCCTCTTCCGGGTCCATGTGCACGCGCTCCATGAACCAGCGCGGGTCGTAGGCACCGATCGGAACAAGTACGATGTCGAACGGTCCGTAGCGCTGGCCGATCTTCGCGAATTCGGGATGGTAGGCGGTATCGCCCGCGAAGTAGAGTGCGTGATCGGCGACTCGAAGAGTCCAGCCGCACCAGAGTCTGCGCATCCTGTCGGTGAAGCCGCGCGCACCGAAGTGCCGAGCGGGCACGCACGCGATCCGCGCCTCGCCGAGCGTCGTCTCGTCCCACCATCCCAGTTCGGTCACCCGATGAACGCCGAGGCGGCGGAGGAACTGCGCGAGCCCCAGCGGCGCCATCCAGTGCGCCTCGGGCTGCAGCCGTGCCAGCCGCCGCACGGTTGGCGCGTCGAGGTGATCGTAGTGGTCGTGCGAAAGGAGCACGACATCGATTGGAGGGAGCGACTCCAGAGCGACACCGGGCGGCGCCACGCGGCGCGGCCCCAGCGAGCGAAGGGGCGATGCGCGCTCGCTCCACATCGGATCGGTGAGGATGTTGAGTGAGCCCAGTTGCACGAGCACCGTGGAATGGCCGACCCACGTCGCGCCAAGTAAGTCGCGAGGGGCGCGCGGCGAGCTGAACGCAGGCGTGGCGAGCTCGAAGTGCGGGGGCGGCTCGCTGCCGCCGGGCGGGCGCCAGCCGCGCTCGCGACTCCAGCGGAGCAGGTCGCGCCAGCCGTGGGGCGGCTGCGCGCCGGGCCAGGGGTTCGTGAAGCGGTGATCGTGCACTGAAAGAGAGCTTAGCACGTGGGCGCGGCCGGGGAAACGGCTGGCATCACGTTGCTGCACGCGAACTGACAACGCGG
>JBIQLU010000092.1:0-5847 GCA_044463985.1 Gemmatimonas aurantiaca
CTGCCCTCTGCTTTCTGCCGCCTGCCTTCTTTTTTTTCGCTCAATGTTCGTGCCGCGATTCGCGGCCGCGGCAGGCCCGATTACGTCGCCCGAGGCGCCGCTCCCGCTGCCAATCGCGCGACCTTGTCGCAGAACTCCTGAAAGCTCATCCCCGCAGCCGCAGCAGCCTGGGGGACCAGACTCGTTGGCGTCATCCCGGGGAGGGTGTTCGCCTCCAGACAGTAGAGCTCTCCCGCCTCGGTCATCCGAAAGTCGATGCGGGCATACCCGCCCAATTTAAGTGCCCTGAATGCGGCCAGCCCCTGCCGCTGGGCCTCCGCCGTCATCTCGCTCGTGAGGTCGGCGGGGAACTGCTCGTAAGCCATCCCCGCCGTGTACTTGCATTCATAATCGTAGATCTCATGCTTCGGAAAGATCTCTCCCACCGGCAACGCCAGATCGCCCACCACCGCCACCGTCAGCTCCCGGCCGGGGATGTAGCGCTCGATCATGACCTCGTCATCGTGCCTGGCCGCCTCCGCGATGGCCGGAGCCAGACCGGCCGGCTCGCGCACCAGCGTCAGCCCCACTGTCGAGCCCTCCCTGGACGGCTTCACGATCACCGGCCAGCCGAGGGTCTCCGTTACTTCATCCTCCGTGGGAGCGGGGCCGAAGGTGGGGCCGGTCATCATCCACTCCGCGGTCCCGACTCCGGCGTCGCGGAAGAGCCGCTTCGAGAGATCCTTGTCCATCGCCAGCGCGCTCGCCAGATGGCCGCTCCCGGTGTATCGCACACCTACCATGTCGAGCAGCGCCTGGATCGTCCCATCCTCCCCCTGCCCGCCGTGCAGCGCCAGAAAGACCACGTCGGCGCCGAGCACTTCGGGGAAGGTCCCCAGCGAGGGAGCGCGCGAGCTCCGCTCCAGCTCGCGCAGCTCCTCTCGAGTCGGCGGGACTGTCTTCACCACTCCGGCGCGCCGCATCGCGGCCTCTTCCTCCCGTCCCAGCGGCCCGCGCGCCGGATCGAAGGCGATGACTTCGTGCCCGCTCTCGCGCAGCGCCTCCGCTATCCTGAGTCCCGACGAGAGCGACACGTCGCGCTCGGAGGACGTACCTCCCATGAGAACCGTGATTTTCATTTCGGAACGATGAGCGCTCACCCTTGGGGCGGCAAGTCGCGGCCCGCAACCTTCCGAGCCACTGGAATCATTCGCTACATTGAGGCCATGCTACGCAGATTGATGCTCGTTGGCGCCATCCTCGTTGCCTGCAGCGCCTGCATCGATCAGAAGACCGCGCGCAAGGCGATCGAGGGGATCCAGGGGAGCGGAGTCGAGCCCGATGTCCTGCCGGTCATCCTCAACGAGGAGCTCCCCTTCCGCTACCCGGTCTCTCTCTACGACCGGCAGGTGCAGGGGAACGTCACTCTGCGCATTCACGTCGACAGCACCGGCGGCGTCGTCGCCGACTCCACCGCCGTCATCGAATCTTCCGGCTATTCCGGCCTCGACTCCGCCGCGGTGCTCGGCTCGCGCGAGCTCCGCTTTTCACCGGCCCTGCTCCACGGCCGCCCGATGTCAGTCTCCATTCTCCTCCCCGTCTTCTTCCGTCACCCCGATGCGAAGCCGCTGCCGGGAGACACGGTGCTGAAGAGGAAGCAGGAAGCAGACAGCAGCAAGCAGTAGAAACGACCTGGCCGGCTGCGGCAGTTCTCTGCTTTCTGCTCGCTGCTGCCTCCCCTTCTCTCACATTCCCATGTCCCCCCTTCCTCGCAACTCGACTCCATACGACGATGTGCTCGCGACCATCGGCTGCACGCCGCTCATCCGGCTCAATCGGGTGACGCGCGGCATCGCGACGCCGGTGTACGCGAAGGCGGAGTTCTTCAATCCGGGCGGAAGCGTGAAGGACCGGATCGGATTGCCGATCATCGAGCAGGCCGAGCGCGAGGGAAAGCTGAAGCCGGGCGGTACGATCGTCGAAGGGACGAGCGGCAACACCGGCATCGGACTCGCGATCGCGGCGGCGCTCAGGGGCTATCGCTGCATCTTCACCATGCCCGACAAGATGTCGCAGGAGAAGGTTCGCCTGCTGAAGGCGTTCGGCGCCGAAGTCATCGTCACTCCCACCGCCGTCCCGCCGGACCATCCCGACAACTACGTGATGACGGCGAAGCGGATCGCCGAGGAAACTCCCAACGCCATCCTCGCCAACCAGTTCTACAACCAGGCCAACCCCGAGGCGCACTACGCCACCACTGGCCCCGAGCTCTGGGAGCAGACCGATGGACGCATCACTCATTTCGTAGCGTCGGCGGGAACCGGCGGTACGATCACCGGCGTGGGGCGCTATCTCAAGGAGAAGAACCCCGACATCAGGATCATCGCCGGCGATCCGGTGGGTTCGATACTCGCCAACTACTGGCGGAACGGCGAGAAGATCGAAGGCGTGCCGTACAAGGTCGAAGGGATCGGCCAGGACAAGGTGCCGGGCACTCTCGACCTGAAGGTCATCGACGACTATCGCACGGTGAGCGATCGCGATTCATTCGCCATGGCGCGGCGCCTCACGCGCGAGGAGGGGCTCTTCGTGGGCGGCTCGTCGGGGCTGATCGCGCACGTCGCGCTCGAGGTCGCGCGCGAGGTGAACGATCCCGACGCCTGCATCGTGACGTTCCTGTGTGATACCGGCGAACGATATCTCTCGAAGCTCTACAGCGACGAGTGGATGCGCGAGAACCAGCTACTCGAGCCCGATCGCGTGAGCATCGCCGATCTGGCGGACGTGAAGCCGCGTTCCGCGCCTGCCATCGTCGCAACCACTCCCGGCGCAACCGTGCGGCAGGCGCTTCGACTGATGAGTCTCCACGATGTGTCGCAGCTTCCGGTGATGGACGGCGATGACTGCGTCGGATCCGTGAGCGAAGGTCCCGTATCGGCGCGCGCGCTCGAGGATACCAAGCTCCTCGACGCCACGGTGAGCGACGTCATGGAGGCGCCTTTCCCGGTGGTGGACGGCGCGCAGCGGCTCGACAGTGTGGTGAAGCTCCTCGAAAAGACGAACCCGGCCGTGCTCGTTCGCCAGAATGGCCGCATCGCCGCCATCGTGACCCGCTCCGACGTACTGCACTTCATGATGGCACGATAGACGCCGGAAGAGTCGGGTGACCGGGTTTCACTTCGACCCTTCACCAGCGACTCGTACATGCACAATTCCACGTCTACCGAAAAACAGGACACGCAGCCGAAGGAGAAGACGCAGCAGCTCAGCCCCGACGAGGTACGCAAGCGCAAGCAGCGCATCCTGACGCACGGCACTCCGTCCATCACCTCGAGCATCGCCGATGCCGTGGTGATCAAGGACGAGAACATCTTCCTCGTGACCGGCCCCGACGGAGCGATCCCGCTCGGCACCGGCCACGGATTCGGGCTCTACTATCACGACTGCCGCTACATCCGCGGCTACGAGCTCTGCATCGCCGACCACTCGCCCACGGTGCTCGCCTCCACGGCGGACAGAGGCGACTCGGCGATCTTCCAGCTCGCCAATCAGGACATCCACACGGCCGATGGCAAGCTGATCGCCAAGGAGACGGTCGGCGTGAAGTGGGCGCGTGCTCTGCACGGCTCCGAGCCGGCGCTGCACGATGTCTTCACCTTCGAGAACTTCGGCCTGAACGATCTGGAGTTCCCGATATCGCTGACGTTCGGGGCGCAGTTCGAGGATGTCTTCGCCGTGCGCGGCCTCTTCAGCGAAAAGCTCGGCGACATCCTCGAACCCGAGTGGAAGGACGATGAACTCGTGCTCGCGTACGACGGCGCCGACGGCCGCCGCCGCAGCGCGACGATCGAGCTCTCGAGAAAGCCGGCCACGCGCGAGCGGTGTGGCGCGAAGTTCAGCATAGTCCTTCCGGCGCGGGGAAAGGTGACGCTCGGCGTCACCATCCGCGTCGCCGATGTGCCCGAGGAGCGGCACCGGAAAATGGATCCCCGCGTTCGCGGGGATGACGGTGTGAAGAGTCATCCCCGCGATGGTAGTCATCCCCGCGAAAGCGGGGATCCATTTTCCCCACGACATACCGGCAGACTCCTACGCCCCGATCGGCTGCGCAGAACGATCCAGCTTCCCGACGGCGCAGCGAAGCACGACTCGAAGTTCAGAACCATCGTGCACAGCGACAGTCTCCTCCTGAACACGGTGGTCGAGCGCGCGCTCGGCGACCTCGAGATGCTCATCAGCAGCATCGATGGCCAGGAGTTCTTCGCCGCAGGAGTCCCCTGGTTCGCCACGCTCTTCGGGCGCGACAGCATCGTGACCGCGCTGCAGACTCTGGCGTGGGAGCCGGCCATTGCGCAGCACACGGCACGGCTGCTCGCGTCGTACCAGGGTGACCGCGTCGACGAATGGCGTGACGAGCAGCCCGGAAAGATTCTCCACTCGCTCCGAGTGGGCGAGATGGCGCGGCTCGGCGAGATCCCGCACACGCCGTACTACGGATCGGTGGACGCCACGCCGCTCTTCCTCATCCTCATAGGGCGCTATGCAGCGTGGACCGGCGATCTGGAGCTCTTCCGCTCGCTGCACGACAACGTCGAGCTCGCGCTCCGGTGGATGTCCACGTACGCCGACCAGAATCACGACGGCTACATCGAATACGCCAGCACCTCCGACCGCGGCCTGATCAACCAGGGGTGGAAGGACTCGGGTGACGCGATCGTCGACCGCGACGGCCACCTCGCGAAGCCTCCGATCGCGCTCGTGGAAGTTCAGGGTTACGCGTACGAAGCCCTCATGCTCACGGCCGACCTCTACGAGCGCACCGGCAATGCAGACCGCGCGAAAGAGTTGCGCGCCGACGCGGCCGAGCTGCGCAAGCGCTTCAACCGCGACTTCTGGATGAAGCACGAGAAGTTCTACGCGCTCGCGCTCGAGAAGGGCGACTCGCAGCTCGGCGTCATCTCATCCAATCCGGGTCACGCGCTCTGGACCGGAATCGCCGACGATGACAAGGCGAGCGAAGTCGTCGCGCGTCTGATGCAGCCCGACATGTTCAACGGCTGGGGGATCCGCACGCTCTCGCAGGATGCGCGGAGCTACAACCCCGTGGGCTACCACCTCGGCACCGTGTGGCCGCACGACAACGCGATAATCGCCGCCGGCTTTCGCCGCTACGGCCACGACGCCGAGGCGCATCGCGTACTCTCGGGGCTCGTCGAGGCGGCGATGCATTTCACCGGTTATCGACTCCCCGAGCTCTTCGCCGGCTTCGCGCGCGAAGAGTACGACCTGCCGGTGCACTATCCCGTGGCCTGTCACCCGCAGGCGTGGGCCGCGGGGAGCATCCCCTACCTCATCGAGTCGATGCTGGGCCTCTCTCCCGAGGCGTTCGACAAACGTCTGCGAGTCGTACGGCCGCTTCTACCCCACTTCGTGAACCACATGGAGCTGCGCGACCTCGCCGTGGGCGAAGCGCATGTCTCGCTTCGCTTCGAGCGCACCTCCGAGAACACGACGGCCGTGACGGTTCTGGACGGCGATGGAGAGCTCGATGTGGTGGTGGAACCGGACATCGAGAGCGAGAGCGCTCTGGAAGACACCCGGGATCGCGACGGACTTTCTTGACATTCCATGGGTGCCGCGACATTGTTGCGGACTCACCTTTCCCTCTTCTTCGCTCTCCTTCCACCCGCTACCCGTGCTCGAAACGACGTGGCATTCGTGGCCGCGCGGCCGTCGTTCGGCCGCGCGCGTGGGCGCGGTGGCCGCCGCTCTCGTCATTCTCGGTGCCATCGGCGGTTGCCTGGATGACTCGACGGCGCCGGCGAGCAACACTGCCCGGCTGAACGTGCACCGGGTGCTCGCCCAGGT
>JBIQLU010000092.1:5947-10147 GCA_044463985.1 Gemmatimonas aurantiaca
CGCGTTCGTGTTCATGGTGGGCGCCGCATTCACGGCGGCCGGGTGCGCGACCGCCGGCGCCGGACGGGTCACACCCGAGCAGGCGGCGCGCGCCGATGCCGATGCGCGGCGCGCGATCGCCAACGAACAGTCGATCTCCGCCGCCTCGCTGCCGCAGCGCACCGTCGCGGTCACGCCCTTCCGCGTGAACAGTACCGACACGCTCATCGCTCCGCTCGGGTACGGGCTGGCCGATCTCCTCATGACCGACCTCGCGCGCAGTTCGCAGATCCGTCTCGTGGACCGGCTGCAACTCGATGCGATAATGCGCGAGCTCGATCTCGCGCAGTCGGGGCGGGTCGACACCACCACCGCGCCCCGCGTCGGTCGCCTGGTGGGAGCGCGGCGCCTGGTGCTCGGAAGTCTCGCATCCAGCGGCGCGAACGGGCTCGTGATCGACGCGCGCGTGGCCGATGTGGCTACCAGCGAACTGCGCGATGCGGTTTCGGCGACCGCGCCGCTCGACAGGATCTTCGACGCCGAGAAGGAGCTCGCGTTCCGCCTGCTTCGCGATCTCGGCGTACAGCTCACGCCCGCCGAGCGCGCCGCAGTGGAGCAGCGCCCGACGGCGAACATCTCCGCATTCCTCGCATACAGTCGCGGCGTGCGCTTCGAGTCGCTCGGCGACTACGGTGCGGCCACGCAGGAGTTCCGGCGCGCGCTCGCCATCGACCCGTCGTTCCAGATGGCCGGCGCGCGACTCGGCAGCGGCAGCTCGGCTTCCGCGGCCCAGCAGTCGAGAGCAGCGAGCGCGGTGGCCCAGCGAGTGAACGGCACCTTCACGTCGCCGGTCGGCGGGTCCAATCTCGGCGGACCGGTCGACCCGGCCTTTCCGGGAAGTGGTGCGGTGACCGGGACGCTCATCATCACCGTGACCGCGCCCGGCGGCGGCGAACCCTGACAATCACGTGCGCATCACGATGAAGCCTTCGCTGGAAGTCGCGGCACTCGCGTGCACGCTCGTCGCTCTCGGAGCGACTCTCCCCGAAACGCTGCGCGCGCAGAGTGGCGGGAAGCTGGTGGGCGCCACCGTGTCCGACGTGAGCGTGGTCTACGAGAGCTGGAGCTTCGGCAGCGATGCACTTCCGCTCCCCGATCTCGGCGGCGGCTCATCGAGCGTGAAGAGCGCATCGCAGTTCTCGGTGCCGATCTCGGTGCAGGTCCCGATCGGCGAGCGCTGGACGGTGGATGCGGCGGGCGCGTACGCCAGCGGCACGGTGAAGCTCGATGCGCCCGATCCGGTGACCGGCGCGAGCAAGTACACGCTGAGCGGGATGACCGACGTGCGCCTGCGTGCCACCGGCCGGGTGGTGGGTGACAACCTCCTGCTCACGCTCGGCGTGAACGTTCCCACGGGGAAGACGTCGCTCGACGCCGGGGAGTTCTCGGCGCTCCGCGTACTCGCGGCGCCCGCGCTCAGCTTCCAGTCGCCGGTGCTCGGCACCGGCACGAGCGCGACGCTCGGCCTGGTGTACGCTCGCGAGGCGGCGGGGTGGGCGTGGGCATTCGGCGGCTCCTTCGAGCTCAACAGGAGCTACGCGCCCGTGTCGCTGGTGGCGGGGCTTCCCGCACCCGACTTCTCGCCCGGGAACACCGTTCACCTCTCGGTCGGGGGAGACCGGTACATCGGGCAGCACGAGATGCTGGTGGGACTCAGCGCCGACTTCTTCGGCCAGAGCGAGCTCGCCGGAATGGCGGCCGGAACAGGCGGGGGCGGAGCCGAGATCGCTCCCGCACACACGAAGCTGGGTCCCATCTACACCCTCGACTGGCAACTGCGCCTCGCCGCCCCCGAATTCAGCGAGCTGACGCTGTATGCCGTAGACCGCTATCGATCGTCCTTTCAGAGAGAAGGGGCCCAGGTGGACGGGAGCAGCGGCAACTATCTGGATGCCGGGGTGCGCGGAGTGTTCGTGGCCACGCCCAGAACCGGAGTGCTGATGGCGCTGAACCTTCGCCATCAGACGGGGTTGGATGTGGACAACACTCTGGCTACCGCCGCGGTGCGAAGCGGTGCGTTGACGCTCGGCATCGTCCAGCAGTTGCCGCACGGCTACACGCTGCGCCCCTTCGTGCGAGGACAACTGGGAAAGATCGAATCCGGCGACGTGAGCGCGACCGCCACCGGTGTCGCGGGTGGCGTGGCGCTGGGGCTCACCTTCTGAGCTCTGGCCCTACGGGCGGTTCGGGTGTGCCGGGCGGTGGCCAACACACAACGGGGGATGAAAGATGCGATCCATACCGGGGAAGCACACTTCGGCGACGAGACACGCGATGAGTCGACGCGGATTCACTCGCAGCTTCGCGCTGGCCGCGGGCGCGCTCGCGGTGGCGAGCCTCGCCGCGCCGGTATCGCTCTTCGGCATGCGGCACGCGAGCGACGGGAAGCCCACGGTCGCCGTGATGTACTTCAACAACGGCGCGCTGTCGCAGCACGATGACTACGAGCCGCTCCGCAAGGGAATCGCCGATGTGCTCATCACGGAGCTCGCCGCCAACGACAGCATCCGGGTGGTGGAGCGCGACCAGCTCCAGAAGCTGCTCGAAGAGCAGAACCTGGCCACGGCCGGCCGCGTGGATGAGGCGACCGCTGTGAAGGTCGGCAAACTGCTCGGCGCGCAGCACATGATCTTCGGCGGCTACGTGATCGACAAGAAGGGACGCATGCGCCTCGACGCGCGTGCGGTGAACGTGGAGACATCGGAGATCGAGTACGTCTCGACGGTGTCGGACGACGCCGACGACGTGCTGGCGCTGATCTCGAAGCTGGCGTCGCAGCTCAACCAGGGGATGAAGCTCCCCGGCCCGCGCGGTGCGGCTGCTCCCACCACGACCGGCGCGAAATCGAATCCCGCCGCGCTCAAGAGCCTCATCCTCTACGCACGGGCGGTGGGCGCGCAGGACGCGCGCGACAACAAGCAGGCAGCCACGCTCTATCAGCAGTTCCTGGACAGCTCCCCGTCCACGGTGATGGTGGCGCAGCGCACGATGGCGCAGGACAAGCTGCGGGAGCTGCAGGAAGCGGGGTCGTGACGTTGTCGCGCCCGCGCGCGCGGCGAGCAGGTCGCCGCCACGCGGGCGCGCCCGACGCCGGTACCGATATCGGGAAGCGATGAAGATCTGTCCCATGTGCGGCGCGTCGTTCGACGACGCGAGCGTGTTCTGCTCCGTCGATGGCGCCGCCCTCCGGTCGCTAGCCGACGGCAACGACCTCATTCACACCGTCATCGCCGATCGCTACCTGATCACGAAGAAGCTCGGCGAGGGCGGGATGGGACGCGTGTATCTCGCCAAACACGTCCGTCTCCCACAGAGCTGGGCCATCAAGATCCTCGACCCCGCGCTGGTGCGCGACACGGGATCGCTCGCGCGCTTCAACCAGGAGGCCGCGAGCGCGAGCCGCATCGAGAACCGTCACGTGGCGCGCGTCATCGACTTCGGCGAGACGGCCGACGGTCTGTTGTACCTCGCCATGGAGTACGTCGATGGCGAGTCGCTGTCGAAGATCATCGAGCGCGAGGGTCCGCTCGATCCCGCGCGCGCGGCGGAGATCACTTCGCAGGTAGCGGAGGCGCTGGGCGCCGCGCACGAACTGGGAATCGTGCATCGCGATCTGAAGCCCGACAACATCATGGTTGGTCGCGGGCGCGGCGGAAAGGACGAAGCGAAGGTCGTGGACTTCGGCATCGCGAAAGCGCTCCACGACGAACGCGAGAAGGTCACGAAGACCGGCTTCGTGATCGGCACACCCGAGTACATGAGCCCCGAGCAGCTCACGGCGGGCGATGTGGACGGCAGGAGCGACGTATACGCGCTCGCGCTCGTGGCCTTCAGGATGCTCACCGGGCGGCTCCCCTTCCCGGCCGACACACCGCAGGAAGCGATGCTGCGGCGCGTCACTCACCCGCCGCGTACGCTGGCCGAGATGTATCCCGACCCGGCGTGGCCCGCCGGAGTGCAGGCGGTGCTCGACCACGGTCTGGCGCGCGAGCCCGACGATCGCTTCGCGACCGCGGCCGACTTCGCGAATGCGCTGCGCGCTGCGGTGGATGCCTGGCGATCGCCCGCACCGGTTCCGACGGCTCCGGCGTTCGAAGCGCCTCCGCCCGCGGAAGCGGTGAACGAAACGACGGGGCTCGCCACGGCGCAGATCGCGCAACC
>JBIQLU010000092.1:10247-12790 GCA_044463985.1 Gemmatimonas aurantiaca
CGGTACGATCGCGGCGAGCAGCGAGTCGGGCGACGCTGCGCTGCCGTCGGCGGCGATCGGAGATTCGACGACGTCAGCGTCCGCCGCCGATACTGGCGGCAGCATGTTGGCCACGGCGAATGCGGATGGCTCCACGGGGCGCGGCGCAGCACCCGCAACCGGAAAGGGAGTCGCCACGCGAGGCGCCCCGAACGATGCCGCGGGAAGCGGTACGTCTTCGCCACGGCAGTCCGATCCCGTGCGAGGTGCACCGCCGAATGCTGCCGGTGCGTCCGACGCCGCGAACACCAGGCCCGTCGCAGAAGATGCTTCGCTGCGCGCACGACGCGAGCTGGACGGCCTCGAGGCGATGATCGAGGTTCTCACCGAGAGCAACGCTCGCCGGCTGCTCTCCAGCATCCCCGACGCGCTCCCGCGACTCGCCACTCGCGCAGACACCGTCGAAGCGTGGTACTACGCGCTGCAGGCTGACATTCTGCTCAACGACATCCCGGCTGCGTGCGGTGTCATGCAGCGAATCGGAAACGACGGGAAGTCGACCCCGTTCGCCGCGCCGCTGCAGATCTTCAGCGACTCGCTCCCCTGCAAGTGACGGTTCACTCCATGTCACATCTTCGAACCGAGGCGCGTAGCGGCTGAGCGATGGCATCGACTTCCAGGGGTCCGGGGTGGAGCGCCGAGGACGAGCGCCTCCTGGGAGAAGTGCGTCGGGCGGTGGGAGGAACGCATGAGCTGATCGGCGCCGTGGGTCGCGACCGCTACGGACTTCCGGCGCTGGTGGCGCGCGAGTCGGCGAGCGGCGAGCTGCTGATTCTGCTCCTGGATCGCGCACGCGCTGATGCCGACGTACCTGCCGAGCTGACTCTGGTGGAACGACGCACTCTCGACGAGAGCGTGCCCGCACCCGGAGCTCCCTGTCCTTCGTGCCGCGCGCCGCAGCAGGCGTGGTCGCACCTCTGCGCGGTGTGCGGGAGCGAGGTGGATGGCGCGTCGTACGCCAGAGGGCTCGACGCCGCACAACTGCTCGGGATGGTACAGCGCGCCACCGCCGCGGAGATGGATGTGATAGGCGCCATCCATCATTCCGGCACGGGCGACGAGCCGGGTGCGCCTGTCTTCTTCGCGCGCGAGCGAGCCACGCACGAACTCGTAGCGCTGCGGCTGGCCGGGCGCACCACCGACGACGCCGGACAGTCGGACATAACGCTTGGAGTGATCGCGCTCCCCGCGCTCGGCGTCCCCGTATCCGCGGATGCGACCGGCGATTCGCCGAGAGCAGCCGCGCGCGCGACGCCGCCTCCCGGAATCGCCACGGTATCGCTCCTCCGCGAAGCGCTGGAGGCAGCGGCCGCGCCGGCGCCGGCGGACGCGCGCGTGTGTCCGCAGTGCGGCGCGGAGTATCCGGCGGGCGTGCGCTTCTGCGCTCGCGACGGCGCCGCGCTGCGTGCGCGAAACGCGAGCAGTGATCTCACGAACCAGATAGTGGCCGAGAAGTACCTGGTACTGGGGAAACTCGGCGTGGGCGGCATGGGTGAGGTGTATCTCGCGAAGCACGTGCACATGGGACGCGAGTGCGCGCTCAAGATCATGCGCAGCGAGCTCACCGACGATTTCGACGCCGCCGGCCGCTTCCGGCGCGAGGCTGCGAGCGCGAGTCGGGTGAACCACCCGAACATCGCAACCATCTACGACTTCGGCGAGACCTCGGAGGGGGTCGCCTACATCGTGATGGAGTACGTCGACGGCGAGCCGCTTTCGGCGATACTCGCACGCGAGGGGAAGCTCGAGCCCGAGCGCGCAGTCGCGATCGCGCGCCAGATCGCCGACGCGCTGCACGCCGCGCACGAGCTGGGGATCGTGCATCGCGACCTGAAGCCCGACAACGTCATGATCGCGCGATCGCACGACGCGGAGCGGGTGAAGGTCGTGGATTTCGGCATCGCGAAGGCGATTCAGGCGGGAAGCCGACAGCTCACGCGCACCGGCTACGTGCTCGGCACGCCCGCGTACATGAGTCCGGAGCAGATACTCGGCGAGGAGCTCGACGGTCGCAGCGATCAGTACAACCTCGCATGCATCCTCTACGAGATGCTCACGGGCAGCGTGACGTTCGCGGGCCCGACCGGCGAGATCGTCATACACAGGCGACTCACCGAGCCGCCGCCGCATCCGCGGAAAGTCAACGCAACGGTGCCGCGAGCGCTCGACGAAGTGGTGACGCGCGCACTCGCGCGCACCGCGGCGGAGCGGTACGCGAACGCCGCCGAGTTCGGAGCGGCGCTGGCGGAAGCGATCGAGCAGCGCGACACGCGCTGGTCGCCTCTGGCATGGCTCGGCAGAGGGAAGGGGAAGAGTGCATCGACGAGCGCGCCACGCGCTGGTACACCCGGGGCCGCGGGTGAATCGGCAGCGTACTCCACCGGGGTCGCGGCGCCGCGCGTCCATCCGCCGACGGGCGCCGAATCAGGGAGCGGCATCACGCGAATCGCGCCGGCACCCGAACCGCCGACATCACCGCCGCTCGCGCGCCCGAAGTGGCCCGC
>JBIQLU010000092.1:12890-15483 GCA_044463985.1 Gemmatimonas aurantiaca
GGCTTCGATTCCACCGGTGCATCGGGCGAACGTGCATCGGTTCCGGCCGGGACATCCGGCGAGGCGAGTGCGCGCGAACCGTGGGCGGGAGCTGCAGTCACGGGCGAGCGCACCGGCGAACACACTGGGGAATATTCCGGAGAGCGTCGGCTCGAACACGATGCCAGACCAGCGTCGGTGAATTCGACGGCGCACACCCGGGCAGCGACATCGCAGTACCCGGCAGCGCGCGCATCAGGGTCGCGAGTCCGGATCGCCGTGGCGGGCGGGATCCTCGTGCTCGGCGCGGCTGGCGCGCTGGTATGGATGACGCAACGCAACGACGCGCTCGACGGGCGCGCCGCGTCGACCACCGACATCGCGACGGGACGCGACGGCCCGGCTGCCGGTGCGGCCGGCGTCGCTGCCGGGAGTGCGAACGCCGATTCCGCCGGCACTGCGGCCGCTGCGGGGGCGAACGCGCGACCGACGCTCGCCGGCGCCGACAGTGCGAGCGCGAACGCCGAGTCCGGGGGTGCTGGTACGCCATCGGGACTCGCCGCCGAACTCGATGCGCAGATCACACGCCAGACGACGCTCGCGAGAACTGCGCGCGCGCGTGCGGTGGCGGCAGGCGCGCGCGCGGGCGCGCTCGTCGAAGGCGACTCGCTACTGAAGTCGGCTCTCGCGTTCCGGGAGCGGGGCGACGTCACCAGCGCGCTGCGCGACGGCATCGGCGCCGCGGAGAGCTGGACGCTCGCGGAAAGAGAGGCGGAAGCAGCTCGAGCGGCTGCGAGCCGAGCTCCATCATCTGCAGCCGTCCCTCCCGCCGCGCCGGAAAGCGCGCCACCGGTTCCTCCGGTTTCGGGAGCCGGTGGAGGAGCGAACGAAGCAGCCGCCGCGGCGGCGGCGGGTGCACTTCGCGACTACGTGAATGCGCTCTCGCGCCGCGACCTGGCAGCGATGCGCAAGCTCTGGCCCACCATGCCGGCGAACACCGCAGATGGGTTCCAGAAGCTGTTCGATCTCGCCACCAACTTCTCCGCGTCACTCGGCAAGGATCCCGCGCCTCGGGTCAGCGGCGCGGATGCGGACGCGGAGCTGCAGTACTCACTCGACTACTTCCTTCCATCCCAGGGAGATCTGAAGCGGTCCTTCCGTCTGCATGCGCTGATGCATCGCGACGGAGATCGCTGGACGATTCGGTCGCTCGAACCCGTTCGCTAGCCACACCTCGACCGGGTCCGACTTCAACCACGTGCAAGACCGCGCGCCGCCGCCCGCCATCCGCTCGTTGCAAGAGATTCCTGTCCACTCCGGAGAACCACCGATGCGCAAGCGCTCCCTGATGCTCGCAGTGATCGCCCTGCTGGTCACGTCCGCCGCCCCGCTCGGCGCGCAGAGCATGCGCCGCGTGATCCGCGATCTCTTCCACTTCGGAACCTGCGACACGCTCATCTGCCTTCGCGTGGACAACCAGCATGCCAACCACTACAACCCCGATGCCGCTACATCGCTCACCACGGTGATCGACTTTCTCGGCACCGGAATCACAACGAGCATCAACGACATCCCGCTCGCCAGCACGAGCAGCGGTACTACAGTGTCGTTCGATGCGGCCGGCAACCCCGTCACGAACACCGGCTCGGCAGGTCCGGTGTTCGGCGAGCGGTCGCAAACCATGGGGCACCGCCGGTTGATGGTGGGAGTGAACGTGACCGGCGCGCGATTCGAAGCGGTGCGCGGCGTGAAGCTCGACCAGCTCACTTCCACGCTCACCCACCAGAACGTGCCTCCACTGGACGTGGTGGGCGACCCGGGGTTCGAGTACGACACGCTTCACATCGTGAGCAACATCGACGCGTCGTACACCGCGTTCACGGCGTTCATGTCGTACGGTCTGAGCAACACGGTGGACGTGGGAATCGCGATTCCGGTGGTGCGCTTCTCGGTGAGCGGCACCAGCTCGGCGACCATATTCAACACCACGGGAGTGATCGCGCACTACTTCTCCACCGATGGGCTGGGGAACTACCAGTTGACGGAGAACGCGTCGTCGAGCGGATCGACCGTGGGGATCGGCGACATCGCGCTGCGCCTCAAGAGCAATCTCTCGCAGAGCGCGCGCGGCGGTGCCGCGCTCCTCCTGGATCTGCGCCTTCCAACCGGGAGCGAGGAGAATCTGCTCGGTACCGGTGAAGTGTCGCTTCGCGGCCTGGCGATCATCTCACGTCGCTACGGCGGATTCTCGCCGCATCTCAATGCGGGCTACCTGTACCGCGGCGGGGAGAAACAGAACAGCGCGGTGCTCAGCACCGTCGGCTTCGATGCGCTGCTCGCGCCGGGCGTGACATTCGCGGGCGAGGTGATCGGACAGTGGCAGGTGGGCGCGAGCAAGATCCAGCTCCCCGATCCCGTGCGCTACGCCGACGGCGCCATCGTCTATCGTACGGCGATTCCGGAGCAGCGCGACAACATCGTGAACGGCGCGCTGGGCGCGAAGGTCTCCGTCGGCAACGGCTTCACGGCCATCGGGAACGTGATCTTCCCCTTCACCGATGCCGGAATGCGCTCGAACATCGTGTGGACGGTGGGACTGGAAAAGGGACGGTAA
>JBIQLU010000093.1:0-15024 GCA_044463985.1 Gemmatimonas aurantiaca
GGTCATCATCGGCTCCGCAATCGGAGCGACGTCGGGTGGACTCCCGCCCGTCTATCAGGATTCGACGAGCGTGGATGTGGCTCTCGCCCATGTCCGATCGGGATCGTACGCGATCGATCTGCGAGGTGCGCGCGACACCCCGGACGCGTGGCGCTGGCTCTCGCAGCCGCATCCGCTGCGCGCGAACATTGCCACGTTCGCCATCGTTGCTCCCGCGACGGCGTTCGACGCGATCGTATTCATCGACATGCTCACGCCGGCGCGTGAGTGACGATCGCAGGGTCAACCAGGCGCATCGGTGGATCTCCTCACCATGCCCCGTCACGGGTGCACGGTAGCTGCGGCGCGGTCATATTTCATGTCGGAGACCGACGTAGCTCTCACGACGAATCTCGAGCCAGGTGACCGCCATGAGCATCAACGACATCATGACACCACGCGTCGTTACCATCAAGGCCTCGGAATCCGCGACCGCGGCGTGGACGCGCATGCGGCGACGCGGAATTCGACACCTCATCGTGACGGATGGAGGCGAAGTCGCCGGCGTCGTATCCGAGCGCGATCTCGGCGGACGCACGGGTGCCGCGCTGCGACGCGGACGCACCGTGGGAAGCATGATGACGCGCTCGCTGGTGACCGCGCCATCCGACACCACTGTGCAGGACGCGGCCGAGTTGATGCGATCGCGACTGATCGGCTCTCTCCCCGTGGTGGATGGGGAGAACCTGGTCGGGATCGTGACGGCGACCGACGTGTTCGACGCGCTGCAGGCCGGCGACGGGGCCGCACGCCTGAGCAGCGCCGAGCGCGAGCTGCTTCGCTCGCCCGCCAGCAGCAAGCGCCTGGGCGGAGCCCCGGTGGTGCGACGTTCGGTCGAGAAACCCGCGCGGAGATCGCGGCGGCCGGAGAATCAAACGAAACGCGAGCCGATGGCCGCGCAACTTCCCCGCGCTACCAAGCGCACCGCCGGGCGAACCGAAGCGCCCATGGTGCCGGTGGCGATACGCGCGATAGGCGTTGACGTCGATGACGATACGCGCGAGTACGTGCGCCGAAAGCTCGGCCGCAAGCTCGGCAAGTTCGCAACGCGCATCGAACGCGTGAGCGTGCGCTTGCGCGACGTCAACGGCCCGCGCGGCGGCATCGATCACCTGTGTCAGGTGAAGGTCGTGCTGAGCAGACTCCCGAGCGTGGTGGTGGAGGAGCAGCGCGAGACGGTGAAGGCCGCGATCGATGCGGCGCTGTCGAGTGCCACGCGCAGTGTGGGCCGCGTGCTCGGACGGTGAAGCGAAGATCTCGGTGATCGCATGATCGCCACTCGTGATCTGTGCAGTGGGTACAGCGCGTTTGCGGCTGCGCGCTGCCGGATGCGATTGACTCTCGATCATGAGGTAGTGTAGGTTCGATCCTGGTCGGTGAACCGCGTACGCACCAATCCCGGTGTGGGCGCACCGACCGTCTGCGCACGACCTGCCTCCCGTTCCCTGCCGATGCTCCTTCAACATCACGGCGCGTAAGTGGACATACGACGCCTGGAATCGCCGCTCGCGTCCGCGCGGGCGGCGGAGGGCGAGCTCGTGGTGCCCGACGCGGAGATGCTCGACGAGCTGCTTCGCAGCTTCTGGCGTCCGCTGGTGGCGTACGTGAGCCGACTGCTCGATGACACCGAAGCGGCAGAGGATGTGGTGCAACGCGCCTTCATCCGCCTGTGGGAGCACGGTCACGCGATTCCAGCGGACGATGGGGTACGACCTTTTCTCTACCGGATGGTGCGCAATCTCGCCAGCAACGAGTGGCGGCGGCGCCAGACACGGAGAGACTGGCTCGATGGAGCGTCAGTGCTGCACGCGACGTCGGTATCGCCGGTTCGCGACGTCGAGGAAGACGAACTGGCCGCCGCCCTCGCCGCCGCCGTCGAACGCCTCCCCGCGCGCCGCCGCGAAGTGTTCGTGCTCTCGCGCTACCACGCGCTCACCAACACGCAGATCGCCGAAGTTCTCTCGATCGCGCCACAGACGGTTGCCAACCAGCTCGTGAGCGCGCTGCGCGAACTGCGGGTGATGCTCGAGCCGTACCTCGATGAGCGGCCCGTCCCGAATCTCCGGATCGTGCGTGGGACGGACGCCGTAGCCGGATAGTCCACCCCGCGCTCGCTGGCGGATAGTATCGCCGGCGCCGACGCGGGTTATGGCTCGTGAAGACGCGCGATCGGGGATCTTCCCCGACGCGACGTGGATTCCAGGCCATCAGTGGACGAACTCATTCTCGCAGCACTCCAGGATCGGCTGACGCCCGATGACGGCGCGCGGCTGGAAGCGTGGCGGCGCGCGTCTCCCCAAAACGAAGCGCACTATCTGGCGATGGCGCGGCTGTGGGGAATGTCGGCCCGGGTGGACCCTCTCGAAGCGCGTGTGAACGACGCGCCGTCGCTCCTGGAGATCGGTCCGCGCCGGTCGGAGCGACCGCACGCGCGGCGCGGAGTCGGTGCTCTCCGACGAAGAAACTGGCCGCGTTGGGTCGCAGCCGGCGCTGCGGCCGCCCTCCTGCTGCTCGCCGCTCTCCTCGTGAATCGCCGGCCGAACGATGCGGGCGGCGTCCTTCGCGCCTCCGAGTTCAGCACGGAGCGGGCGGAGATGGTCACCGCCAGTCTGGATGATGGCAGCGTGGTGAGGTTGGCGCCCGAGAGCAGGCTGCGTGTCGAACCGGTGACTCATCGCCGCGAGGTGTGGCTGGATGGCGAGGCGTTCTTCGCAGTGGCGAAGGACAGCTCCCGCCCGTTCGCCGTCAGAACGCGGGCCGGAAGTGTGGAGGTGCTGGGAACGCGATTCGACCTGCGCGTGGAAGGCGATGAGCTCAGACTGATCGTGACCGAGGGGAAGGTGGCGCTCACCAGCGGCAGGCACCGTCGGTTCGTCGTGGCGGGTCAACTCGCCCACGTGCGCAACGGCGGTGAGCCGGTGGTCGAGAATACCGTGAAGGTGGACTCGCTTCTCTCCTGGACGGACGGGTTCATCGTCTTCCAGAACACGCCGCTGCGTCAGGTAGCGCAGGAGCTCGAGCGCCGTTACGACGTGCGCGTTCTCCTCCCCGACAGCGCGCTCGCTTCGCGCACCGTCACCGCGTGGTTCACCAACCAGGATTTCCGGCAGGTCCTCTTCGCGATATGCAGCGCGGTCGATGCGCACTGCACGCTTCGCGACGGCGTAGCCAGCATCGAACCGTAGAGAGCCGTGTTTCACCCTGGCCCGCGAGCCAGGGTCCCATCATGTGAGGCAAGGAGGTTGTGATGTCGCGAAGTCTGTTCCTGCTCGTCGTTCTGGCCAGCACCGTACCGGCTGCGGAGACGCTCGCGCAACGCATGATAAGCT
Organism: Gemmatimonas aurantiaca; assembly: GCA_044463985.1. GTDB lineage: Bacteria > Gemmatimonadota > Gemmatimonadetes > Gemmatimonadales > Gemmatimonadaceae > JADGGM01. The sequence continues at coordinate 3,369 of JBIQLU010000093.1, forward strand.
TCGCCGGGCCCGCTGCGCCGACGACTTCCGTCGACGTGAAACCGGTTGCGGCGAGCCCGCTCGACCAGCCAGCAAGGCTCACGGCCGAGGATGTGGCGCTCCCCGATGGACTGGAGCGACTCCACGCCAGCTCGGGCGTTCCATTGGCGTACAGCCCGGAGATACTTCCGTCCGATCATCTGGTGAGCTGTGACTGCGCCGAGATGACGGTCGGGCACGCGCTCTCCACGATGCTGGACGGACTGTCGCTCGAGAGCACGGTGCTCGATGGCGGAGTGGTGCTCATCACTCTCGCGAAACCCGCCGCGGCCGGACCGCTGATCGGTGTCGGAATGGACGGCAGAGTCGCGTCCGTGAAGCCCATCATCGCCGGCCAGATAAGCGGCAGCGTGACCGACGCGGCGAGCGGCCAGCCGATTCCCGGCGTGCAGATCGTCGTCGTCGGCACCGGTCTCGGCGCGATGACGCTCGAGGATGGACGCTATACCATCGCGAACGTACCCGATGGTGTGCATCGCGTGCGCACTCGGCGAATCGGCTACGCCTCCGACGAGCGCTCGGTGACGGTGGCCGGCGCCGACGTGACCGTGAACTTCTCCCTCACGGCCGCGACGGTGGCACTCGATGAGGTGGTAGTGACGGGAACCGCAGGCGGCACGCAGCGCCGCGCGATCGGCAACGTCGTCGCCAGCGTGAACGCCGACTCGGTGCTCGCCAAGGCTCCGATCAGCAACGTGGACCAGCTCCTGGGCCAGCGCACGGCCGGCGTCATGATGCTCCCCGGCACTGGTCAGGTGGGCACCGGCTCGGCGGTGCGCATCCGGGGAAGCAGCAGTCTCTCGCTCACGAACGAACCGATCATCTACATCGATGGCGTGCGCATGGACAGCGACGCGCACCGCGGACCGAGTCAGCGCGGCGGCGCGAACGTCAGCCGTCTGAACGACATCAATCCCGCGGACATCGAGAGCATCGAGATCATCAAGGGACCGGCGGCCGCGACATTGTACGGCACGGAGGCGTCCAACGGCGTCATCCAGATCATCACCAAGCGCGGCAAGTCGGATCGGCCGCAGTTCGACGTGACCCTTCGGCGCGGGTCCAACTGGCTGTGGAATCCCGAAGGTCGTACGGGGATGCGCTACATGCCCGACCCCGACAACCCGGGGCAGCTCATCGGCTTCAATGTCTACCAGCACGAGATCGATGAAGGGAACGGCCCGATCTTCGGCAACGGCGCGCTCCAGGGATTCAACGCCAGCGTCAGGGGTGGCACCGACGCCGTCCGGTACTTCGCATCGGTATCCGGCAACGATGACACGGGCGTGGTGGACTGGAACTGGGACAAGAAGCTCGGTCTCCGCGCGAACATGGAGCTGGCGCTGGCCGATGAGCTCAAACTCACAGTCGGTACCTCGTACATCGAGGGGAAGACGAGACTGGCTCAGGGCTCCATCGACACGGATCCGTTCAGCAATCTGATCTGGTCCAATCCCCGCTATCTCACCGACGGGCGCCGCGGCTGGACCGCGGCTCCGCCGGAGGAATGGCGCGAGGTGGAGAGCCGGTCGGACAACAACCGCTCGACCACGAACATCCAGCTCCGCTACCAGCCATTCACGTGGATGACGCACCGTATCGTGGCCGGCGTGGACATGAACTCCGAGGTGGGCTCCACGCTATATCCGAAGCAGCCCGAAGGTGCCGATCACTTCTACGGCGCGCTCGGATTGGGGAGCAAGGACGTGGACCGCGGCGAGCGCCGGTTCGTGACGCTCGACTACTCGGGGAGCGCGACCTTCGACGTCAGCGACTACGTCTTCACTCCCTCCGTGGGCTTCCAGTACTACAAGAGCACGTCGTCGTTCATCGACGCCAGCGGCCAGGAGTTCCCGGCGATGCCCATCACGACCGTCTCGGGCGGTTCGGTGCACGATGCCGGCGAGGACTTCGTGGAGAACATCACCGCCGGTGTGTACTTCCAGCAGCAGATCGGGTGGCGCAACCGCGTCTTCGTCACCGGCGCCATCCGCGCCGACGCCAACAGCGCCTTCGGTGAATCGTTCAAGGCAGCCTACTACCCGAAGTTCAGTGGGACCTGGGTGATGAGCGAGGAGCCATTCTGGAACATTGGCTTCGTCAACGAGTTCCGCCTCCGCACGGCGTGGGGCGCGGCCGGGCAGCAGCCTGCCACCTTCGCGGCGGCCCGGCTCTACGATCCGGTAGTCGGCTACCACGACGAGCCGGGCATCACCCCATCCGCCTACGGAAACCCTGACCTCAAGCCCGAGCGCGGCGAGGAGCTGGAGCTCGGATTCGACGCCGCGCTCTTCGATGGTCGGCTGACAGTGGAATACACGCGCTACCAGCGCTCGGTGAAGGACGCGATCGTCAATAGTCCGTTGGCACCGTCGTCCGGCTTCACCGGATCGCAGATCATCAACATCGGTCTGCTCGAGGCGTGGGGCAACGAGCTCGGTGTGACGGCGCGCGTCATGGACCGCCCGCGCTTCGCATGGGATGTGAGCACGCAGTTCTCCACGATGCGCAACGAGATCAAGGATCTGGGCGGGCTGGACTTCATCAGCGTCGGCACGCAGGGATATCACCGCGAGGGGTACTCGATCGCCGACTTCTTCATGCGACGTGTCCTCTCCGCCGAGTTCGATGGTACCGGCACCATAGTGAACGCCATGTGCGATGGCGGGAGCGGTCCGCGCGGGATCGAGCCCGGTGGCGCGCCCGTCCCCTGCGCCGACGCTCCGCAGGTCTACCTGGGCCACTCGCAGCCTACGTGGCAGTTCGGCGTCAGCAACACCTTCACCCTGTTCCGCGACTTCCAGCTCTCCGTGCGAGTCGAGGGAAATGGTGGACACAAGCAGGATGACACCGAGATCCGCGCCACGCACAACCAGTCGACGACCGAGGCCGTTCTGCTCAAGAACAACCCCATCCTCTCGGCCACGCGCATCTACGAGAACGATCGCACGGGCATCTACGATGCCGGCTTCCTTCGCCTTCGGGAGATCTCGGCGAGCTACAACCTGCCGGAGCGGTTGGTCGGCCGGATAGGCGCGGAGCGCGGCTCGCTCAGCTTCGGCATGCGCAACGTGGCCATGCTCTGGACGGCGCAGAATGGCTGGAACACGCCGCGCGACGGACACGTGCGCGAGTCGCTTGCCAACATGATCGTCTGGGACCCCGAGGTGCGTGGCAACGGCCAGGCCTCCGTGGGATACCAGACCGTGATGCCGCCTACCGCGAGCGCCATACTGACGCTGCGCCTGAACTTCTGAGGAGAGACGAATGGTCACCAACAAGCATCGTGCAGCCGGCGGTTCGGCCGGCGTCACGTCGATCCGTCCGCGGGTACGGCGGTATCTGAGCGCCGGGTTGAGCATCCTCTTCCTCGGTCTCACCGCCTGCGACGGGTTGCTCGACGTCACGAATCCGGGGCGCGTCGCCGAATCGGACCTCGACAACCCGGCACTCGTACCGACGCTCGTGAACAGCGCGCTGGGCCAGTTCGAGTGCGCCTACACGCAGTACGTCGCCACCTCCGGCATCATGGCGAACGAGTACGTGAACTCGTCGAGCTGGCTCGACATCAACGGCTGGGGATGGCGCGGCATCGAGCTGAAGACGATAACCGGAAGCTGCCCCGGCAACCGCAACGCTACCGGACTTGGTGCCTACACTCCGCTCCAGCAGGCACGCTACCAGGCGGAGGACGCGGCGCGGCGGATCGAGGCGTTCCCCGAAGAGGAGGTGCCGGACAAGGTCGAGAATCTGGCCTATCTCTCCACCTACGCCGGCTTCTCCTACGTGCTGCTTGGTGAAGGCTACTGCGAGATGGCCATCGACCAGGGGCCGCTCATGACGCCGTCGGAAGTTCTGGCAATAGCCGAAACGAAGTTCACCGACGCGATCGGGTTCGCTGCGTCGGCGGGGGTGGAGGATCTGCGCCTGCTGGCCGTGGCGGGTCGCGCGCGAGTGCGCCTCGACCTGGGGAATCTCGAGGGAGCGGCCACCGATGCCGACGAGATTCCCGAGGGTTACGTATGGAACGCCGAGTACTCCACCACGGATGCACGCCGGGAGAACCGCGTCTACAACCTGAATCGCAGGAATTTCTATCTCTCGGTGGAGACGACGAAGAACACGGGGCTCATGGCTGGAGGAGCTCCCGATCCGCGCATCACGTACACCGACGCGCATGCGAAAGGGAACGACGGAGTGACGGACCAGATGCTCCAGAACAGGTATCCGACCGCCGATTCGCCGATCCCGATGGCCTCGTGGGAGGAGGCGCAGCTCATAATCGCCGAAGCGCGACCTGCTGAGACGATCGATGCGATCAACCGTCTGCGCGCGAGCCAGGGGATACCGGACGTGACGGTCGACGAAGCGGCCGACCTCGAAGCGCTGGTGATCGAGGAGCGTCGGCGCCAGCTCTTCAGCGATGGACACCGGTTGGGCGACATGCTCAGGCTCGGCATTCCGTTCCCGACTGGCGTCAACCACAAGGGCCAGGCATGGGGAACGATGACGTGCATGCCGCTCCCGGATCAGGAGAAGCTCAACAACCCCAACATCGGCGGCTGATCGTGGCCGCGGACTCTTCGAGATCATGGTGAGAGATGGCTGACCGTACAGGTTCGAACCGTGGCGGGCAGGCGCGTGGGTTGACGATGGTCGGGTGTGCGGCCGCATTGCTCGCCATCGGCGCGCTCGCGCTCCCCGCCGACGCGCAGCAAGGGACGCCCCCATCCGGGCGTAGAGATGCCGGTGCGAGACCGGCAGGCGTGCCGCGTCCGATTCCGAAGGGTGTGCTCGGCGGCGTACCGATGACGGCGACCGACAGCATGATTCAGCGGATCACCACGCGTCTGGATTTCGACAGCTACAAGTCACTGATCAAGGGGCTCGCGCAGTTCGGCGATCGTGAGCAGGGCACCGAGCGCAACGCGAAGGCGGTCGACTGGATCGAGGCGCAGTTGCGGAGTTGGGGGTACGCTACGGAGCGGATCAAGTACGACTACGTGCCTCGTGGAGGTGGCGCGCCCGAGCCGCGCGAGGAAGTTTACGCGACCAAGGTAGGGAGCACCGTGCCGGGTGAGATGTACATCATCAGCGGTCACATGGACGGTCGCGGCGGCGGAGAGGCGGTGAACGACGACGCCTCGGGCACCGCACTCGTGATGGAGATCGCTCGCGTTCTCTCGGCGTCCGACGTAAAGACCGCCAGGTCTGTGCGCTTCGCGCTCTGGAACAACGAGGAGACGGGGTTGAACGGCGCGCGAGCATATGTGGAGCAACGCGCGAAGCTGCAGGGAATCGAGGAACCGCGCGGCTCCGGGAAATATCCGGAACCGAAGTGGCTCGGGATGATCCAGCACGACATGATGATGTGGGACCACGGCAACCCGGTGAGCTGGCAGCAGGCATGGGATGCCGACGTCGACGTCGAGTTCCAGCTCGCTTCGGCGAAGGCCACGGAATCGGCGCAACTCGCGCTCGTGCTGCTCAACTCCAACCGCCTCTTCGCTACCGATTTTCCGGCGGCCATGGGCAACGCGATGAGCAACACCGACTCGTCGCCGTTCATGGACCTCGTGGCCGCGGTGAGCATGCGCGAGAACCGCCGGCTGTACGAGACGGGGCGTGGCGCCAACCCGCACTGGCACCGACCCACCGATCTGTACGTCGCCTACACCGACGCCGACTTCAAGCTCGGCTTCAACGCGGCACAGACGACGCTCGGCGCCATCGCCCGGCTGGCGGAGGCGCGGTTGATCGTGAAGTAGCCGCCGCGTAGCCGCGTTACGACAGCAGCGACACGTAGACACCGACGTCGGCATCCGGATGCCGACGTCGGTGTCGCGCATCGCGCCTCTCAATCGCTCCGCAGCGCGTCCACGGGGCTGATTCTCGAGGCGCGTCGTACCGGAACGAGGGTCGCGATCAATGCGACGGCCGTCATGAGCAAGACCGCGCCGCCCAGCGCGGTCGGATCCGTGGGCTGCACCTGGTAGAGGAAGCCGGCGAGCAATCGCGTCCCGGCCCACGCACCCAACAGACCAAGGCAGCCGCCTACGGCAAGGAGGCGAACGCTGTCCACGAGCACCAGCCGCGCGACGTCGAACGGCTCGGCGCCAAGCGCGATGCGAACTCCGATCTCGCGCGTCCGCTGCGTCACCGCGTACGCGATCAGGCCGTAGAGGCCCGCGGCGGATACGGCGAGCGCGAGCATCGCGAATACTCCAAAGGTGGCCAGGGCGAAGCGCGGGCGGGCGAGGACTCGCTGGTCGATCACCGAGCCGGTCATCACCACCCTTCCGAGCTTCACCGGAACTCCCACTCGCGCCAGTGCCTGCTGCAGCATGGGCTCGAGTGGAGCGCGCCCGCGTTCATTCACTCGCAGGACCATGTTGTTCGCGAGAGCGGTGGCGGCGCTCGTCGAGCGGTACATCTGCAGAGTGAACATGTCGCCCTGCAGTCCCGGCAGATGTACGTTGCCCGCGATGCCCACGACCGTCAGCCACGTCTCGTGCTCTCCCGTACCGACGCGCAGCTTCGCGCCCAGCGCATTACCGTTCGGCCAGAAGCGCCGCGCGACCGCCTGATTGACGATCAGTTCGCGGGACGCCGCGATGGGATCGGTATCGTCGAAAGTGCGTCCGCGTATGAGCGGGATGCGCATGACGCGAAAGTAGCCGGATGTCACCATCGGCATGTCGACGATCGGAAGGTCGATGAGCTGCGGGCCCGCCGATCCTTCGATGGCGAATGGGCCGGGCCGTACCTCCATGAGCGCGATGCCGGTTCCGAATGCAGCTCCGCTCACACCTGGTACCGAGCCGAGTGTCTCGACGAGCGTCTGCTCGAGAGCCACCCGATCCGCCGGTTCGGGCTGACGTTCGATCTGCAGCTCGACGTTCGCGAGACCCGTCGGATCGAGACCGATCGGCGTGCGCGCGAGCTGCACGAACGATCGCACCAGCAAACCGGCCGCGGAGAGGAAGACCAGCGACAACGCGATCTCCGCCACGACGAGGCCGTTCCGGAGTCGCCGTGCCGCGCCGCTGCCGGCTGCGGCGGGCGCGCCCGCGCGCAGTGAATCGCCCGACGCTTCGAAGGCTGACAGGAAGGCCGGACCGACGCCGAAGAGAAGCCCGGTCGCGAGAGTGAGCGCCGTCGTCCAGGCGAGGACCGTCGCGTCGATGTGCACACCCTTCAGACTCGACATCAGGCCGAGCGCGAGGCCGCCTGGATACACCGCGATCAGGACGCGCAGCCCCTGCCATGCCATGAGAAGTCCGAGTGCGCCGCCGAGCAGCGCGAACAGCACGCTCTCGGTAAGGAGCTGGCGCGCGAGGCGAAGGCGGCCGGCGCCGAGCGCGAGGCGCGTGGCGATCTCTCGCTGGCGCGCCCATCCGCGCATGAGAAGGAGGTTGGTTATGTTCGCGCACGCGATCAGCAGCAGGCCGCCGGCGGTGATGAAGAGCAATTGAAGCGCGAGTCTGGCGCGCGGCTCGACCAGGTCGCGCGCGGTCGAGACAGTCGCGCGGAGGCCCTTGAGCGATCCGGTGTCCGGCATCGCGCGCACGAGCGATTGCAGCTCGCGCGATGCGGCGGCCGAAGTCGCGCCGGGCCTGAGTCTCGCAAGAACACCTTCGAACCCGGTGGTCGACTCGATGTCGACTGGCAGCCAGACGTCGGGCGGGTCGTAGTACGGCGACATCGGAATGCCAAGCTGCGCCGGCGCGACGCCGATGATCGTTCGACGTGTACCATCCACGTCCAGCACTTGCCCGATGACATCTCGAGCCCCGCCATAGCGTAGCTGCCACAACCCCAATCCGATGATCGTAGCCGGCTGTGCACCCGGGCGGGCATCGTCTGCGGTGAACCAACGCCCCAAAACCGGGCGGGTGCGCAACATCGACAGGAACGATGGAGTGATCGATGCCACCTCGGCGGCGGGCTGCTCCGGATCGTCCCCGATCCGGCGCTGTTCCATCCTGAATGCCGCGAATTCCTCGAGCGTCCGCGAGCCGGCTCTCATCCGAAGCAGCAGATCGCGTCCGATACCGTATTGGAGGAAGAGCGGGTCGGCCTCCGGTACCCAACCGAGCCGCACGATGCGATTTCCGTCCGGGTACGGCAGCGGGTCGAGCAGCACGTGCTCCACGACGCTGAAGACGACGGTGTTGGCGGCGATGGTGAGTGCAACAGTGAGCACCACCGTGCTTGCGAATGCCGGCGATCGGCGAAGGCCGCGCCAGGCGTACGACAGGTCTTTCAGGACGGATTCGATTCCTGCCGCCAGCCATACGCCGCGAGCATCCTCGCGCATGAGCGTCTCGTTGCCCATGGCGCGGTGAGCGGCGGTGCGTGCGGCGTTGGGCGCGAGACCCCGGCGTCGCAGATCCTCCTCGAGCAACTCGCGGTGCAGCTCCAGCTCCTCGCGCAGCTCGTTCTGGCGCGAGCGGAAGCGCAGCCAGTAGGCGAGTCGGCGAAACGGGCGCAGTGAGAGCATCGCGCGCCTCAGGCGTAGCGGAGTACGGCGTGGATCGCGCCGATCATGCGCTCGAACTCGTTCTGCTCCGCAGCGAGCTGCTTCCGCCCCGCGGCGGTCAGCGTGTAGAATCGCGCCCGGCGATTGTTCTCCGACTTCCCCCACTCGGCGCGTACGTAGCCATCGAGAAGAAGTCGCTGCAGGGCGGGGTAGAGCGAGCTCTCGCCCACCTGCAGCACGTCCTTCGAAACGTCGCGCAGACGCTGCGCGATTCCGTAGCCGTGCAACGTGTCATCGCGCAGCACGCGGAGGATCATGAGGTCGAGCGTGCCGGGGAGCAGCTCGAGTGGGTTGCCGGACCGTGGCATCGTCGTTCCTTCCATCGATAGACGATGGGACGATTGCACGCGATCCCGGAAATGTCAAGCCCCATCGATAGACGAGGGGAGTGTGGGCGAAGGAGTCCGGGAACTCGATCGGCTCAGTCGCCCCGCAGCGGCGCCGCCGGATCGATGCGCGCGGCCGCACGAGCTGGCAGGTAGCTCGCCAGCGCGCACGCGACCAGGATGGCGATGCCCACGGGAACGAGGACGGCCGGATCCAGCAACGATGTGCCGTGCAGGCCCGTCATGAACCGCTCGCCTCGAATGAATCCATCACCCTCGGCGAAAAGACGCGCAACGAAGCCGCTGGCGACAACGCAGATCACCATGCCCAGAGCTATCCCGAGTGCGGCCAGCAGGGCGGTGCGCGAGACCACGTGTTGCACGATCAGTCGCGGAGAGGCGCCCAGCGCCATCCGGGTCGCCAGTTCGCGCGAGCGGGAACGCACTACCTCCGCGGTCACGCCGAAAACTCCGAGCAGCGCGATGAAGACGCCGACGAGTCCGAAGATCGAGGCGAGACGCGCGTTCGCTTCCACGGTCGGCCACCCCGTGTGGTCGACGAGTGCCGTCCGCAGTGACACGATCGGACCGATATGCACGCCGGGTGCGATAGATTCGATCGACTCCCGTATCGCTCTTCGCGTCGTTGCACCGCCTCCATTGGGGACGTCCAGTCCGATCCAAAGATCGCGAAACCACATCCAGCTCTGCAGGTCGGCCCTGCTGTCCATGGTGGTCTGCGCCAGCGGCCGGAAGATCAGTGGGTACCCGCTTCCTTCTCGTAGGGTGAGACGCAGTCCCATGTGATCCAGCGGGACGGGGGCGTGTACTACTCCGACGACGGTTGTCCACGGAGACGCCGAGCGAGGGCCACCCAGCTTGATGCGCTTCCCCAGCGCATCCTGTCCTGGCCACCAGGCGGCCGCGGCAACTTCGTTCACGATGACGACGGGAGGACTGCCTTGGCCGTCGGTACTCGTGAATGCACGGCCGCGCAGCACCGGTACGCCCAGTGTGCCGAAGAAGGACGGAGTGACATCCTGGCTCGACCATGGAGCGGCACAGGTTCGAGTTCGACACTGGAGTGCGTCGAGCCAGGAATCGCTTCCTTCGATGCGCAACTTCCCTTCGCCCGACTCGCTCCAGCGTCCCGGCGCAGTCGAGCGCCAGAGTGCGACGGAACCGACGTGAGCGCCCGTTGCGAGCGTCCGCGATATCCTGTCAACCAGTTCGCGCCCCTGATCCGGTGCGTCGTATGGCGTTCCGCTCAGGTCGAGAGGCACTGTCAGTACATCGTCGGCGCGCACACCGAGGTCCGCACGGCTCGCGAGGTGAAACGAGCGTGCCAAGCCGGCGGCTACAGTGCTCAGGAAGAGCGCGAGAGCGATTTGCAGGACTACGAGCTGGCCCCGGAAGCGAACATTGCGGCGCGTGTCGGTAGGCGCGGTGTCGTTCAGCAGCGATCTCAGATCGAGGGCGCCGGCGGCCCATACGTAGCCTGCCAACAGCAGCAGAGACACCAGCAGTGCCAGAGCGAGGCCGGCCACTACTACCGCAGGATCGATCGACACGGTGAACAGAAACGGGAATCGCGCACCGAGGAACGACTGCACGACTTGCAATCCCCAGGTCACCAGGAAGGAACACAGTGCGCAGGCCGCGATCAGGAGAAGGCCGATCTCCATCGCCGCGAGCCTGAGAAAGTCGCGGCGGCTGCCACCGAGTGCCGACCGGATCGCGAGCTCCCGCCTGCGCCTGAGCACACGAAGCGTCAGCGCGCCCTGGATGTTGCAGCACATTATGAGAAAGTGCACTGCCACGGCCAGGAGTGCGATTGCGAGCGTCGTGTCGACTCCATGCCGTGCCTCCGCAAGTGGGAGCACACGCGCGCTTGGCGGGTCCACCGGTTCGCCCACTGCGGCAGCAGCCCTGGTCTGACTGTCCATGCGCCCCGCCAGAAGCCGCCATTCGGCGCTGGCTCGCGCGATGGACACGCCGTCGCGTAATCGACCGATGCCTTGCACCACTCTGGGTCGTCCGGGCTTGACCACGCTGTCGGGTGTGGCGGCAGTCCACGCGACGGCGCCCAAGGGAAGAGTGAAGCCGGCAGGCATCACTCCCGTCACGACGTGCGGTATGCCATCGAGGACGAGGGAGTTCCCGATGATGTCGCGGCGCGCCGCGAAGCGGCTCGTCCACAATGCATATGAAAGAACGACAGTCGGTATCGCGTCGAACGAATCGTCGGATATCTGCAGCGGACGTCCTACGAGAGCGCGGGTTCCGAGCAGCGGGAAGAATGATCCGCTCACTGCGGCGATGCTGAGCTCTTCGCGTGCTGAGCTGTCGCCCAGCAGCCGCTCATCGACGCTGAATGCCGCAGTCCCTGCCAGGGACCCGGACTGGCCACTGAGCGCTGCGAAGGTGCTCGCTGGGAAGACGTCGAGACAGCGCATCCCGCACTTCTCCGATTGCACGGCGAGGATGCTGACGAGACGTTCGGGGGCGTCCGCCGCGAGCGGTCTGATATTGACGGCGTAGTACACGGCGGCCGCCAGCGTCGCGGCGCCGACGCTGACCGCGAGCGAGAGGATGACCAGGAAGCTGAATACCGGAGCTCGCAACAGCGAGCGCAGAGCGAGCCTGCTGTCTCGCGCTAAGTCGCCCACCGTTAAGGAACCACTTTCCGCATGTGCTTCGGCACCGTGAACGACTTGATGATGCCGCCATCCTGCCCCCTCACCACGAC
>JBIQLU010000094.1:0-1132 GCA_044463985.1 Gemmatimonas aurantiaca
CGGGGTCAGGTACTTCATGTAGAGGTTCCGGCAGCTTTGCTGCCGGAACCTCTACATGAAGTACCTGACCCCTTAACTCGGAGCGCAGTTCCTGCTCTCTGCCGTCTGCCGTCTGCTTTCTGTTTTCTCGCCCTACCTCACCTCGAACACCAGCGGCATCTGAACGAGCTGGCGCACTCGGCGGCCGTCGGCTTCGGCGGGGCGGAATCGCCATTGGGAGAGTGCGCGGCGGACGGAATTCAGGAACAGATCGTTGGTCGCCTCGAGGGCGCGGAAGGTGGACATGTCCACGTGTCCGGTGGTGTCGACCACGAACTGCGCCACGACCCTGCCGTCGACGCGGCCCGACTGCAGCATCGACGGATACACTGGCTTCGGATTCCCATCGAGCGGAAGCACCTCCCGGTCCACCTGCCAGGCACTCAGCGCGCCGTAGCCGTTATCCGACCCTTGGGTGCCGCGCGCGCCGCCGTCCGTCGGCACGGTGCTGCTCGATGAGAAGCTGCTCGCATCCACCGGCGGTAGAGAGAGATCTACGGGCGGGATCCCGTCGGGTATGGTGCGCGGAATGTCGATGTGCGTGACGGGTGGCGCGGGAATCGTGTACGTATTCTGCGAGCGTGATGGCGGTGCGCTCGTCGAATGGTGCTCGGGCTGCGGACGCGGCACCGGCTTCACGTAGATCACGGTATCGCGGTCGATCCTGGTGCGCGGAGTCTCGTCGCTCGCCTTCGCCGTTGCGGCGGCCACGAGTGTGATGACAGTGGCATGCAGAATCACGCTTACCGCCGTAGCTCCCCGGTTCCTGCTTCGTGTGCGTCTCGACTCTATGAGCGTCCCCAGCATGAGAGTACCCTCCGGATGTGATGGCGATGGTGTCGAGTGCAGCAACCCATCGCCATTATCGCGTCCGGAGGTGAATCCCTCATTCAGCTCTGGTTACGAATCGGGAATTCGCGCATTACGAAATCTTCATGCGGCGCACTGCGCGACGCTCTGCGCCACGCGCTCACGCGGGGTACGGATGCCACTCCGACAGGTTGTGCACGCGCCCGCGATCGTCGCGATACACGACGTGCTCGCGTCGGATCTCCGTGGGTGAACGCAGGCCGAGCGCGGCCGCCACGGTGTA
>JBIQLU010000094.1:1232-14864 GCA_044463985.1 Gemmatimonas aurantiaca
GCTCGCGTCGGATCTCCGTGGGTGAACGCAGGCCGAGCGCGGCCGCCACGGTGTACAGACCATGCCGGCTCGCCACCACGTAGTTGGCCGCGCGGTATTTCTTCTCCCCAACCACGAGAGCCTGCTGAAAGCGCGGATCGGTGGTCGCCACGCCGACGGGGCATCGATTCGTGTGGCACTGCTGCGCGCCGATGCAGCCCACCGAGATCATGAATCCCCTGGCGACGTTCACCAGATCGGCACCCATTCCCAGTGCCACGGCCATTCTGTCAGGCGTGAGCAGCTTCCCCGATGCGATCAGCGTCACCCGATCGCGCACGCCGTGGCGCCGGAGCGAGTCGTCGGCGATGACGAGCGCTGCATGGAGCGGGAGCCCCACGCTGTCCGCCAGCTCGGAATAGGTGGCGCCGCTCCCACCCTCGCCGCCGTCGATGGTGATGAAGTCGGGGCCCTTCCCCGTCTGCGCCATGTACGCCGCGAGTTCGTCGAGCGAAGTCGAGTCGCCGAGCACCAGCTTCACCCCCACGGGCTTCCCGCCCTCCTCGCGGATGCGCTCGATGAAATCCACCATCCCCGGTACGTCGCCGAACTCGAGGAATCGGTTGGGGCTGTCCACGTCCTTCCATGGCTCGAGACCACGGATCTCGGCGATCTCGGGAGTCACCTTCGCGCCAGGCAGGTGCCCGCCTCGGATCTTGGCGCCCTGCGCCATCTTCAACTCGAACGCCTTCACCTGCGGAAGCGCCGCCTTCCTGCGCAGCTCCTCCCAACTGAACGAGCCATCGCGGTTGCGGAAGCCGAACTTCGCGGGGCCGATCTGCGCGATGATGTCCGCACCGCCCTCGAGATGATGCGGCGAGAGTCCACCCTCTCCGGTGTTCATCCAGCTTCCGCCCGCCAGCCCGATTCCCCAGGAGAGCGCGCGAATCGCGTGGTCTCCCAGCGATCCGTAGCTCATCGCGGACATCCCGACCAGCCCGCGCGCCACGAACGGCGCACGGCACGACGGGCCGATCACCACCGCGTCATCGTCCTCGAGGAGCCAGGGCTCGGCGGCGAAGTCCTCGCTGTGTTCCTTGCGCGAGAACAGCCCCTCCTCATCCGTGATGTAGCGGCGCGTGGCGACGCGCGTGTCGTTGTCCACTCGCAGATCGGTGTTCAACGTGGGGAACATGCTGTTGCGCAGGTAGAAACCCGGCTGCTCGAAGTCGCGCTTCGAGCCGAATCCGATCAGCCGCTCCAGATACTTGCTCGACTTCACCACCTCGGCGAACTGCACGCGGCTGAACGGCTTCCCGTCGTTGTCCTCGTCGAAGAAGTACTGGCGCATCTCCGGACCCACACTCTCGAAGAGGTAGCGCATGCGACCCAGTATCGGATAGGCGCGGAGGATCGAGTGCTGCCGCTGCTTACGATCGAAGAAGTACAGGTAGAAGGCGATCACCGGCGGTGCAATGATCGCCGCGAAGATGATGACAGCCAGAATGATGAGGGCATACTCGACGAACACCGGCATGCACGACACCTCCAGTGGAGTGGGGAGCTTCGATTTCGGGCACGCGTGCGAGCGGAGGTGCTATTCGATCAGCTCTACCGCATCGCCCACACGTAAAGTGCCCGAGGAATGATGGATCAGATTCTGCCCGAACATGACTCCCTTGCCGCGCACCTTGCGGAAGGTGGCGAGGGTGGTCAGCGGCTCCTTCCCGCGTTCTGCCGTGAACTGATCGGTGGTGGTGACGACGCAGCGCGCACACGGCTTGACGACGGAGAACGTGATGGCACCGACACGGATCGTGCGCCAGCCATCTTCCGCGAACGGCTCCGCTCCGGAGAGCACGATGCTCGGCCTGAAACGGTTCATCGGGAGCGGTGCGTCCATGCGTCGCTCGAGCTCCGCGAGCGATTCCTCGGTGGTGAGGAGGAAGGGGTAGCCATCGGCGAAGCCGACTTCGTCGCTCTCGCTCACCGCGTAGTCGCGATCCACGAGGCGAACGAAGTCCTCCACCATCCTCACCAGCCTGCAGCTCTCGCCGAGGAATCCACTCAGCCAGCGCGCCACGGCATCGCCCTGATCCACGGCATCGCAGTCGTCACTCCAGATCGTGACCCTGCGACGCTCGCCGTCGCACACGCGCGGTACGGAAAGCGGTTCGCGATCGGGCGCGGTGAGGACGAGCGAGTCATCGACGAGTTGTGGCACGATGAGCGCCATGCGCGGATGCGTGCGCTGCGTGATGAAGCAGCCGCTGTCGTCGACCAGCATGTAGCCGCGGTCACCCGCGATGCCGCGAGGTACGACGTCAGCGCTGTCGAGCGGCGAGGCACGGCACCCCTTCACGGGATAGCGATACAGCGCCGTAACGTGGATGGCAGGCAATGGCTAACGCTCCAGAATCGGTCGATGCACGGACACCCCTTTGACAGAAGCGGTGTCCGGAACGTACATCCCACGCCCATGACATCCAACTTCATCGCGGTCGCGGGCCGAAAGGCGTTGGTGACGGGTGGCGCGGCCATCGTGGCCACTCTCATCGCGATAGTGCTGCGGTTCGGCGGAGCGGGCGAGATCGCGGTCTTCGTTGCCTCCGCAGTGGCGCTGGCGACTCTCGCATCGCTCGTGGGGGAAGCCACTGACCAACTGGGCACGCGCCTGGGGCCGGGCGCCACGGGGGTAGTGCAATCGGCGCTCGGCAACCTTCCCGAGCTTTTCATCAGCGTCTTCGCGCTTCGCGCGGGGCTGGTGGTCGTCGTGCAGACCGCGCTGATCGGATCGATACTGGCGAACAGTCTGCTCGTGCTCGGACTCGCGTTCGCGGTAGGCGGCCTGCGCCACGGGACCCAGAAATTCGGTACGGAAACCACGCGTGTGACCGCGATGCTGCTCGTGCTCTCGGTCGCGTCCATCGCGATCCCCACGATCGCCACCGCGCCGGGCGCTCCCGACTTCGGCCACGCGCGCGATCTCAGCATCGTGACCGCGGTAGTGCTCCTCTGCGTGTTCGTCACCAGCGTACCGATCGCGATCAAGGGCAACCTCGGACCCGCGCGCGAGGAGGGAAAGCGGGAGATCGGCTGGCCACTCCCCGCGTCGGTCATCGTTCTTGCGGCAGCCGGCGTCGGCGCCGCCTTCGTCTCCGACTGGTTCGTGGAAGCGCTGCGCCCGGCGATGGCGAGCCTCCGACTCTCCGAGGAGTTCGTCGGCCTCGTGATAGTCGCCATCGCCGGCAACGCGGTCGAGAACGTGGTGGGCATCACGGCCGCCGCTCGTAACGAGAGTGATCTCGCCGTCAGCCTGATCCTGAACAGCAGTCTGCAGATCGCGCTTCTGCTGATACCGGTGCTCGTGCTCGTGAGCATGTTTCTCGGCGGACCGATGCTCACCCTCGTCGCGTCGCCTCTGCTCATCGCGGCGCTGGGCCTCGCAGCGATACTCGGAGCTCTCATAGTGAGCGACGGCGAGTCGAACTACGTGGAAGGGTTCGCGCTCGTGGGGCTCTACATCATCATCGCGGGGAGCGTGTGGTTCGGTCCCCCACTCTCGCCCTGAACGACTGCATACGGTGAGCCGCGGCCGTGCAACCGCTCAAGCCGGGATGAGCCTGCTCACACCCGGCAGCGGCACTCGAAGCTTCAGAAGGTTGTCGGCGATCGCCGCGATCTCCTCTGCTTCGCGCCACGCGGCCTCGAGCTCCGCGAGTTCGCCCTCCATCGCGCGCCGTTCGGAGTCTTCGTTGGCCGCCATCTCGAGCGCCAGGCGATCCACAATCGGAAGCCGGGGAAGCGGCGTGCGCGGTTCACTTCCGATCGCGCCACGCCCCCAGAACGAGCGACTCGTGAGATAGATCGCCAGACGCTCGGCGTGCGACGGGTGCGGCGGCATCACATCGCCATCGGTGGGTGCGTCGGGGAAGCGTCCCCACGCCGTACGCAGAGCGAGAACGGCGACGCGCGCGAAGTAGCCGTCGGGATTGCCGGCATCCTCCAGCTTTCGAAATGCGCTCTGCACCTGTTCGCGCGATGCCCCGGCGCCGTTGAGCGCCGCGAAGAGTGTCCCCGCGGTGCGGAGCCCCGCGTCACCCGCGAGCGTGACGGTTCCCGTGTCGTGCGGAACCACGATGCACCACGGCCCGTTGCGCTCGGGGCGTACGAGTTCGGCATGTTCGAGGTGCGCCGCGCGGATGAGCAGCGATTCGCCGGAGCTGGTCGGCACGACCGTCAGCACGCGCTCGGGAAAGACGTGGATGCGCAGCCAGGTCAGCGCATCGTAGCCGGGCGCCGGAAGCCCCACACGTTCGATGAGCCGGGCCGCGTCGCGGCCCACCGCGCGCGTGGCACGCGCTGCGAGACCGAGAGCAGCGCGCGCGGAGGAGGAGCGCGCGAAGTGCCGGCGAAGGAGACGGCCGTAGCGCCAGGTGGCCAGCTCAGGTCGCGGCGCGGGGCCGACGCGCACGAGCGAGAGCTCGTCGTCGATTTCCGCGAGGCCGATGTTGTCAGTGGAGATGCGTAGCGGCGAGCCGCGGAAGAGACGCTCGGCTTCCTCTATCGCCTCCCAGCGTTCCTCGAGCGGCGAGAGATTCCAGCGCCCGCAGCGAGGGCAGAGGACCCAGAGACGGCCCCTCTCCGGGTCGAACGCGAGGCGCCGGCCGGCCGGGAAGGAATCCAGCCGAGTGTTCCGCCCGAGGTGGCCATGGCAGAAGAGACACGCAGTCCACATACCGAGCACCTCCTGCCAGGATCTCGCCAGGTCGTTCTACCGCCCGAAGGCCGCCATCCGCTGCCGACAGCTCTTCATGAGGCAAAGATAATCATGGTCTCGATACGTACACGTCGATGAGATGGGTCACGCCATCTTCGATCGTAATGGAGTCACGTGTGACGGTTACCGGGCTCGGCGGATATGGGTCGCCCGATCCAGGCTCGGAGTCATAGAGAAGTTCAATGTTCCCTGCGTCGTCACCGCGCACGAACCGGCCATTTATCGTGTCGACCGTGACGACGAACCGGTCATCGCTGCTCGCTACGAAGAGACGGGTACGGCCGGAGGCGTCGATGACGTGCCACGCCGAATCCAGTCGCATGTTGCCGCCATACTCGAACGGAACTCTCTCGGAGTCGAACGTTACCGCGTACCAGCTACCGGCCGATGGGAGGCCGGCCGTGGATTCGACGGCCGTCGAGTCGTCACCGCATGCGCCGAGCACGGCACCGAGCGCAATGAAAGCGAGCGCGGCGACGGCGCGCGAGATGGTGCCGCGCAGGCCCGATCGCCGGCGGTGAATCGCCACCGCAGAAATGGATAGAGGGGACATGGGGACAAATATGCTCAGAGTGCCGAACACGGCAATGCTGACCCGCCCGCTCGGGTGTGCGTGCGACGCCCGCGAGGCGCCACGCGCTGGCGATCTCATTCGCAATGGTGCACCTTTGTAGAGCTTCGGCACGATCGCCCCAGGCCTTCGCCACCCGCAACTCACTCCCCCGGCACCGCGTGACACGAATCGCACCCACGGACACCGAATTCGAGGCGCTGGAGGGGCTGGCGCGTACCCTCACCGCGTCCGGCTGGTATCGGGTGGTCCGGAGATTCGAGCCGCGGCTGCGATACGCCGAAGATGATCCTGCCGTGCGAAAGCGCATGGCGCTCTACGTGGACGTCGAGACCACGGGACTCGACCGCGCATCGGACGCCATCCTGGAGTTCGCCGCCGTGCCGTTCCAGTATGGCGTGGACGATGGCCGGATCTACGATGTGGGCGAAGGGATATCCTTCCTCGAAGATCCGGAGCGCCCGATCCCGGACAGCATAAGCGAGCTCACGGGAATCACCGACGAGATGGTGCGCGGCAAGCGAATCGACGAGGCCAGGGTGGCCGCGCTGCTCGCGGATGCTTCGCTAGTAATCGCGCACAACGCTTCGTTCGACCGTCCATTCATCGAGCGGCGTCTTCCGGGTTTCGCGGCGAAGCCGTGGGCGTGCTCGTGCAAGGAAGTGCCGTGGCGCGAGCACGGCTGCTCCGGCACGAAGCTCGAGTACATCCTGCTGACGATGGCCGGCGAGTTCTTCGACGCGCATCGCGCGATAGACGACTGTCGCGTCGGGATCCACGTACTCGCGAGCCGCGGCCCGACAGGCTCACTCCCCTTCGCGCAGTTGCTCGAATCGGCGCGGCGTCCGACGCTGCGCGTCTGGGCTGTGGCGAGCCCGTTCGGATGCAAGGATCGCCTCAAGGCGACCGGCTATCGCTGGAACGACGGTAACGACGGCAGGCCCAGGGCATGGTACACCGACGTCACGGAATCCGATCTCGAACGCGAGCGCGAGTGGCTCGACGAGAATGTGTACGCCGGTAGCTCGGAAAGCTGCGTGGTGGAGCGGCTCACTGCGTTCGAGAGGTATTCGGTTCGCGGTTGACTTGCTGTTCGCACGTGGATGCCTACGCGCCGATCGCCGTCGCGGCCGTTCCGCGTGAAGCATCGAAGTCGATCTCCCGATCGCCGCTCGCCGCGAGCGGCGCCACGCTCCAGCGCAGATAGACGGCGCTCATCGTGAAGCCCGATCCGAAGCTCGCCAGCACCACGTGGTCGCCGACCTGCAGCTTTCCCCTCTCGTACCACTCGGCGATGCACAGCGGGATGCTCGTCGCCGCCGTGTTCCCGTAGTGGTCGATGTTGCTCGCCACCTTCTCCTGCGGCACGCCGACGCGCCGCGCCACGGCGTCGATGATCCGCCGGTTGGCCTGGTGCGGAATCAGCCAATCGATGTCGTCCACAGCGAGCCGGTTGCGCTCGAGGATGCTGGCGGTGACGGCGCTCAGCCCTTCGACGGCCGCCCGGAAGACCGCGGGCCCATCCTGCACAACGAAGTGCTCCCGCTGCAACACGCTCTCGAGCGAAGCGGGGCGCGCGCTCCCGCCGGCAGGCATGTATAGCAGCGAGGGATCCACCGGATCCGTGCGGCAGACGCTGTCGATGATGCCGCCTTCGTCGTCCTCGGCGGCCGGCTCCAGGAGTACGGCGGTAGCGGCATCGCCGAAGAGAATCGAGGTGCCGCGATCGTCCGGATTGGTGATGGCCGACATCCGCTCGCCGGCACAGAGGAGCACGCGCCGCGCGCGGCCCGTGGCAATGAGCCCTTCGCCCACGAGCAGAGCGTACGCGAAGCCGGAGCACGCGGCCGAGAGGTCGAAGCCCCAGGCGCCGTGCGCGCCGATCTTTCCCTGCACGATGGCGGCGGTGGGAGGAAAGAGATAATCCGGCGTGGTGGTTGCGACGATGATGCAGTCGATCTCGTCGGCGTCGACCCCCCTCCGCTCGATGCACTGGATGGCGGCGGGAACGATGAGTTCCGAGACGCCGCCTGAAGGCGCGACGTGCCGCTCGCGGATGCCCGTGCGGGAACGGATCCACTCGTCGGTCACATCGAGGTGATGCGCCAGGTCGGCGCTGGACACGGCTCGGGGCGGGACGGCGGAACCGATACTGACGATAGCGGCGCGCAAAACAACACTCCTCGGAGTTGAGACCGCGCTCTCAACGCGAGAGGAGGATCATCGGTTCCTCGGCGAGCTGAACAGCAGGGTGGCACGGGCGTGATCGCATAGTGCTGTCGCAATACTCAACCTGCAAACTGGGGTGTGCTCCCTCGAATACCGAGAAAGCGACGGCGCTGGTAGCGCACGCCTTTCGCGATCGTATCCCGGACGCGTCGCGGGAAGCCCTCGGGAAGTCGCTGGAGCACTGAGTCCAGAGCGCTCTCGGACCGCTCGACCAGTGTGATCATCTCCTCGAACAGGCCCGGTACTCCGCTCTGGAGTGCAAGACTCCGCCAGTGGCGCACATCGATCTCGTCCAGATGGCGGCGCGTGGCGCGAGTTCCACGCAGCGCCATCGCCATCGTCGTCTTCTGAAGTGGCAGCAGCTTCGGACCGTGTCCGATTATCGGCCATGCGGAGAGGACGTCATAGAGCGGCGTCATCGAATAGCCATCGCGCCGAAGGAAGACAGCGAAGTTCTTGGCATGGCCGTCGGTCGCCGCAAGGAGCCAGAAGGCGAGTTGCGCCATGACGAAGATACGAGCATCGGCTTCGTAATCGGTCCCACCGCGTATGAGCTCCAGCGACTTCCTGATTCCCGGACCGCCATCGGTCTCGTACTTCCGCGCGGCAGAAACCGCGCTGGCCTGGCAGAAGTCCTCCTGCGGCAATCGCGCGATCCACTTCTTCTTCGTGCTCGAAGACACGTTCGTCCACACGCGGTCGAATCGGGTGACCACGAGGGCGCGCTCGGCACTCACTTCATCACGAAAGATCGCGAGCTCCGTCTCGGCGACCGGGAGCCCGAGCTCGGCCAGGAACTGCATGCACAACCACTCGTTCTCCACGGAGTCGTGCATGTCGGCGCGCATATTTCCGACGACACCGAGTGGAAGCTTGAGAATGTGCGTGGTCGGCGTGGCGCCCCGAGGCCTGTACCACTTGCCGTTCATGCGCAGCAGAGCTGCCTTCTCCTGGGCACCGGCGAGCGAGAATCGGAAATCGTCGTCCTCGTCGTCGTGAATTCCGAGCGGCCCCGAGCCCGTTACCGAGCGAAGAAGACGAGCAACCGCTTCTTCGTCCATGGCGCTGGCCTCGACGCGGCGTACATCACCCGGATCCGCACCGGCCGGAACGATCTGAACGGCCCCGACGCAGTCGCGACCGATCGCAGCCAGCAGATCGAAGGCGCCGCCGGAAGCGGCGCCGAAGCGCGTGCGGAGCCGATCGCGAATCGCCCTGCTCTCGGGGAGGAGATTCTCGAACCAGTCGCCCACCACAGCCCCGGTGTGTGACTCGTTTCCGGGCAGGATCGGGAGCGAGAGTGAGAGAGGTCGCCTGTACTCCGAGCCGAGCCAGGCATCCTCGTACTGAAAGACGTCCACGCCGCTTCTGTTCGCGAACCAGGTGCCCACATGCTCGCCATTCATCCAGACATCGAGCGCGCGTCGCCTCGCGCCCGGCCTCCCGGCCGGAGCACGAGCGGTGCCCTTCACCACTCGCCGGTCGGACGAACCGCTCCCTTACCGGACTTGCGCGGCGCGGTCGCAGCGCGCCGCTCTGTCGGAGTCCGTTGCCGTCTCCGCTCGTCGCTCGATGCCGATGCAGCATCGACGAGCTCCAGCCGAGCGCCAAGCAGGCGGAGTATCGCCAGGAGATTGTCGAGAGTCACCACGCCCGGATGCCTCTCGATCCTGCCCACCCGGGCCGCCGATACTCCGAGCATGGCACCGAGCTCCGCCTGAGTGAGATGGCGACTCCGCCGCAGGGCTCTCAGGTACGAGCTGAGCTGCCTGGAGTTCTGGAGGTGATACATTGGTGCCGGGGCGAGGGGGGGACGAGATAGAACCTATATGTTCAGTGAGGCATTTACAACCTATAGATTCTATTTGCCAAATGCAACCTTACTCAGCGAGCGCTCCATCCGCCGTCAACGAGGTGTAGAGGCATCCGTAGGCCCCTTGCCTGTTCCATCGGCCGGCAGCGCGCAGAATCCAGCCCAGATGGAGAGGATTGGCGCCACGCGGCACATGACGCCAGACGACGCCAGAGAAGATCTGCACGAAGGTGTCAGATAAACGCGCCGGATTCGAGACCAGCCAGCAAACCGATCACATCATCCAGCTCTCCCTTCGCGACGAGAGAGAGTGGCGCACGACCACGCAACGCCGGAACCGGCTCGTGCAACCACTCCCGAAGCGCATCCTCGTAATCGCCGAACACACTCGAAAGGAGATGCCTCAGTTCATTCAACTTCTCGATGCGATCGCGATGCTCGCGTCGCGGAGGGTGCGCCTGTTGCGCCCAGCGAATCACGGTCCGCTCGGATGCACCGAGCACGACCCCAACCTCGGCGTTGGTGAGACCGAGCGTTTCGCGCGCCCACTCCACTGCGCGTGTCGCCACCTTCAGTTCCATTGCGGAACGGGCACTGGCACCCATACACCCTCCGATCGGTGATACACCAAGTATATGTCACTCTTGCTGACATGGCAAATGGCAGATTTTCCGACACAGAATATGTCAGTATCGACGACCGAGCCCAAAATAAAGAAAGCCCCGTGCGATATCGTTCGCACGGGGCCATCCAGTTGCCCCTCCTGGGCTCGAACCAGGACTCTCCTGATCCAGAGTCAGGCGTGTTGCCAGTTACACCAAGGGGCATTGCTCTAGTTTTTCACCGCCCTCGGGCGGAGTCCGAGCAATCTACCAAGCGCAGGGGCGGCGCTCAACCCCGCCTGTAATCGGCCCCCTGCCAACGTGGATTCCCGCTTTCGCGGAAGGACGGCTTCACAGGCAGTTCACTGCTTTCGGCCGTCTGCTGCCCTGCGTCACCCCCTTCGCAACGCCTCCATCGGCTCCACTCCCGCCGCCCGCTTCGCCGGTATCCAGCTCGCCAGCAGTACGACCGCGAGGAGCACGACCACGATACCCGCGAACGTGAGCGGGTCCGTTGGCGCCACGTCGTAGAGCATCGACCCGAGCAGTCGCGTGAGCGCGAGCGCTCCCACGAGCCCCGCCGCGAGCCCCGCGAGCGCTATCGTCAATCCGTGCCGCAGCATCAGTCGCTGCACGTTCCCCGGGCTCGCGCCGAGCGCCACGCGCAGGCCTAGTTCCTTCGTGCGCTGACGGGCCTGGAAAGAGATGACTCCGTACACGCCGATCGCCGCCAGCACCAGCGCCATCCCGGCGAACATCGCTAGCAGCATCGCGCTGAATCTCGCGTACGCACTCGCGTCGGCGACGCGCGAAGCGAGCGTGCGAACGTCGTATACCGGCGCATCCGGCGCCAGTTCGCCGAGTATGCGACGCGCTGCCGGCACGATCGCGAGTGGATCGCCGGCCGTCCGAATGTAGATCATCATGCGGGCGCGTGGCGACTGATAGTACGAGAGGTACACGTCCGGCTTGGGAAGCGAATCCACCGTTCCGTAGCGCACGTCACCCACCACGCCCACCACGTACGCGGTGTCGTCCCAGAAGCCGCCCTGCCCCACTCCCACCGGGAGACCGATCGGATCCTCGCCGGGATAGTACCGGCGAGCGGCTGCTTCGCTCACGAGCACCACCTTGCGAGCGCTCAGGCGGTCGCCGTCGCCGAACAACCTGCCACGCAGCAGCGGGACTCGCAACGTCGAGAACCACGCCGGCGTCACCCAGTGCACTCCGACTTCCGGCGCGCTCCCCATGTCGACCGCGGGCCGATCGCGCCGCATCAGCACCGTGCCGTTGCACCCGCCGTTCAGTGGTGGACAATCGCCGAGGGCCACGCCCGTCACTCCCGGCAGCGCACCGAGCCGTTCGAGCGCGAGGTCGTAGAAGCCGGGGAGCGAATCGCGACCGTAGCCATTTCCGGTGTTCAGTCGCAGCGTCAACACCCCCGCCGATTCGAAGCCGGGATTCACACCCAGGAGCTTTCCGAGGCTCCGCAGCATCAGCCCCGACCCGGCGAGGAGCACTAGCGCGAGCGCGATCTCCGCCGCCGCCAGCACGTTTCGGCTGGAGATTCCCCGTCCGCCCGGCCGGCGCGACTGCGTGCTGTCGGCCCTGAGCTCATCCGTGAGCCTCGGACGCGTGGCCTGGAGCGCCGGGACCAGCCCGAAAACGAGTCCGGTCGCGAGCGCGACTATGGCCGCGAACGCGAACGCGACGACATCGAGTCGTATCGAGTCGAAGCCGACGGCGCCGAGCCCGCCGAGACTCTGCACTCGCAGCGTCCTCGAAGGATCGAGGGCGGACAGGAGCTTCACTCCCCACCACGCCACGAGCAGGCCCACCACTCCGCCCACCACCGAGAGCAGTACGCTCTCGGTCAGTAGCTGGCGTACGAGCCGCCTCCTCCCCGCGCCCACTGCGAGTCGCACGGCGATCTCACGGCTGCGGCCCGCCGCGCGCACCAGGAGCAGATTGGCGACGTTGGCGCACGCGATGAGCAGCACGAGCCCGACGGCACCGAAAAGTACGAGAAGCGACCGCCGCACGAGTGGATCGACACGGGTGGCATCGAGAGCTCGCGCGGTTGCGCCCCAGTGCCCGCCCTGCATCTGCGAGGGGTAGCTCTCGTCCACGACTCTGCCCGCCGCGGCGGCATCGCGCGCCGCGCGCTCGCGCGAGACTCCGGGAGCGAGTCGCGCCACCATCGAGAAGGAGTGCGACCACGCCTCGCCCGCCACCTCCGCCGGGAGCGACGCCAGAGGCACCCAGATCTCCGCATTCCCCGTGAGTCCTCTGAAGCCCGGGGGAAGCACGCCGATGATCGTGTAGGGCTCGCCGTCGATGTTCAGCGCGCGGCCGAGCACGGATGGATCCGCGTTGTAGCGCCTCTTCCAGAACGCGTCGCCGAGCATGACCACGCGTGCCGCGCCGAGCTGCGCGTCTTCGTCCGCGGTGAAGCTGCGACCGATCACGGGGCGGATTCCGAGGGTGGGAAGATACCGCGAATCGGCGTATTCGCCGTACTCGCGCGCCACTCCATTGTCGCGAACGATGAACTGGTTGTCCGTGTACAGCGCCACGCTCGAGAACGCCTTCTGACCCTGGCGAAAGACGGTGGCCTTGGGAATGGACCACACCATCACGTCGCGGGCGGGAGTGTCGCCGGACGCGGGGACGGTGAGACTCGGCTGCATCAGCCGATCAGGCTCCGCGAAGGGCAGCGGCCTGAGAAGAAGTGCGTTCACCGCGCTGAAGATCGCGGTGTTGGCGCCGATCCCGATCGCCAGCGTGAGCACCGCAATGGCCGTGAACGCCGGCGAGCGATGGAAACCGCGGAGCGCGAAGCGAACGTCCTGCATCACCACGTCCATGAATCCGAGACCAGCCATCTCGCGTGCCTCCTCTTCCCAGTGGGTCCGATTGCCGAGCCGCCGCCGCGCCTCGGCGTACGCCTCCTCGCGCGCCACCGCTCCGGGCGCGCCGCGCTCGCGCTGCATGGCGGCCAGCGAGAGATGAAAATCCAGCTCCTCTCTCAGCTCGCGAGCGTGCCGCCGCGGGCGGACGAGCGCGCTGGCGCGATACCGGAGCGCATCCAGTAGAGACATCGCGGAGGTCGCCTCTACGCGCCTTCCATCACTCGCTGGATCGCCATGAGCACACGGTCGAAGCTCGAGATCTCCTCTCCGAGCCGCCGGCGCCCCGACGCGGTGATGGTGTAGTAACGGGCCCGTCGCCCCGTGGGCGACTCGCTCCAGCGCGACGTGGCCCACCCCTTCTTCTGCAACCGCTGCAGCGCGGGATAGAGCGAGCCCTGCTCCACGGTGAGGACGCCGTCCGACAGCTCGTGGATCTGCTGCGCGATCGCGTAGCCGTGCATCGGTTGCACGGCAAGCGTTCGCAGTATCAGCATGTCGAGCGTGCCCTTCAGCAGCTCGCTCTTCTCGGAATTCCCGGGCGTCGCCACTCGCGACCTCCACGCGGCCGGAGCCGTTATATGTAGATGTTCTACCTATATATAGGCAGGAGTCCTACATATAACGGGAGCGCGCGGCCCTGTCAACCGGCGGCGCGATCGCGCTGTACGGGGCGCCCTACTACGATCGTGATGTTGTCGCTCCCGCCGGCGTCGAGCGCGTCCTGCAGCAGGGTCTCGCACGCCTGG
>JBIQLU010000095.1:0-2422 GCA_044463985.1 Gemmatimonas aurantiaca
CAGCCGAACGACCAGCGGATCCTGCAGAACATGGCGATCGCCTACTCCAAGACGGCGCGCCTGGACGATGCCATTCGCTGCTACCGGCGGGCGCTCGAGCTCGATCCGCAACTCAGCGGCGCGCACTACGGCCTCGCCTTTCTTCTCCTGAAACGAGGCGACACGGTGGGAGCCGAGCGGCACCTGACGACCTTCCTCGCCAAGCCGCCCACAAACTCGGAGGCCGAGCGATGGGTGCGCCATGCGCGTGAAACGCTCTCACGCATAAGATCCGAAGAGAGCGGCGAGGGTGCCTCGGAGAACTCTGGTGCCGACTCCGGGACTTCGGCGCCAGACTCAGAGTAGCGAGTGGGCCAGGTTCTCGCTGTCGTCAGCCAGAAGGGAGGCGTCGGAAAGACCACTACCGCGGTCAACCTCGCCGCAGCATTCGCGCGACGCGGACTCAAGACTCTCCTGGTGGATGTCGACCCGCAGGGAGCCGTGCGTTACGGAGTCGGTCTGCGGCGCGGACACCCGCTGCACGGCATCTCCGACTACATCGCCGGCGAGCGCTCGCTGCGCGAGGTGATTCTTCCGACTGCGCTCCCCTGGCTCCGGGTGATTCTGGCCGGCACGGTGAGCACGGAGACGAGCCACGCCGAGTACCAGCACCGGATCGAGAACACCGAGCTCCTCCCCAATCTTCTGGCGCTCGCGCGGCAGCGTACGCACATCACCGTGGTCGACACTCCGCCCGGACTGGGACCCGTGGTACACCGCGTGCTCGAAGCCAGTCAGCACGTGGTGGTACCGCTGCAGTGCGAGCCGCTGGCGCTGCAGACTACGCCGCAGATCCTTCGTGGAATCCAGGAGATCGTGGCAGTGAACGAGGATCTCACTCTCGACGGCATAGTGCTGACCATGTTCGACTCGAGAAGCGAGGCGTGCTGCCGCGTGGCGGAGTACGTGCGGCAGCACCTCCCGCGCAACATGGTGTTCGACACCGTCGTGCCGCGCACGAGCGCGGCATCCGAGGCGTTCGCCGCGGGGCAGCCGGTGGTGCTGCGCTCGCCCGCTGACGCCGCTGCGCAGGCGTACGTCAACCTGGCGACCGCCCTGGCGGAGCGCTTCGAGTGATGGAGCGGTGGAAGCGCGCGAGCGCGATGCGTCTCGCGGCAATCGCTCTCCTCGGAGGCGCCGCCGCCGCGGCAGCGTGCACGAAGGTCGGTACCGAACCTTCGGTCGCCGTGTCGATCGAGACGTTCGCGCCGCCGCTGCCGTCGGTTGTGGTTGGCGATACCATGCGCGATACGGTGGGCAACGTCGCGCCGCTCCGCGCCACCGTCTACAACTCCGATGGCGACTCGATCGCGGATGCGCCCATCCACTTTCTCGCGCTCGACTCGCTGCACCGCATCACGCTGGACACCACCACCGGAATCGTCGTGGGCCGCGACACGGGAACGGTTCGTGTCGTGGCGCACGTGGGCAGCCTGCAGTCGCAGCCCATTACCGTGACTGTCGTACAGCAGCCCACCGCGATCGTCGCGCTCGATCCGCTCGTCGACACGCTGGACTATCTCATCGACTTCACCACCGGCCGCGATACCCTCCGGAATCTTCGCGTGCGGATGGTGCATGTGGACGGCGCGGACACCGTGGGCGTGCCGAGCTACCTGGTACGCTACGATTTCGAGTATCCTTCGGGGTACGACAACGGCGACTCGACCAGGGTGCAACTGGTGAACGGCGCTTCGCGCAAAGCTGCGCTCTACGCGACCACGGCTTCGGATGGTTCCACGAGCAGCGCACTACGCATCACGCCACTCGCCACTCCTGCGACCGATTCGGTGATCGTGACGGCGCACGCGGCACAGCCCGGCGGACCGGCGACGCCGATCCGTTTCACTGTGCACTACACGATCCGGGTCCCCGAGTAGCAGCTCCCCATCTCGTTGGAGGAAACGATGTCCGCTAGCGCGGTATCCCCCACTGAGGAGCGTGATGAGGATCTCATCGCGCCGGTCACTCTCAACCGGCTCTTCTACGAGGCCGTCGACCGCCACGACAGCCCTCGCGCATTGCAGGTGAAGGTCGGCGGCAGCTACCAGCCGGTTTCGCACCGCACGCTCGCCGAACGCGTGCGCCACATCGGACTCGGGCTCCGTGCCCTCGGCGTGCCAGCCGGTGCGCGCGTCGCGATTCTCTCCGAGAACCGGCCCGAGTGGGCTATCGCCGACTATGCCTGCCTCACCGCCGGCTTCGTCGATGTTCCGTTGTACGGTACGCTCCCCGCGGAGCAGCTCCTGCACATTCTCGAGGACTCCGGCGCGGTGGCGCTGTTCGTTTCGAACGCGGAGCACGCGAGCACGATCGCATCGATCCGCCCACGTCTCGAAGCGCTCGAGTGGGTGATCGGCTTCGACGTCGGCGAGGACGACGG
>JBIQLU010000095.1:2522-3733 GCA_044463985.1 Gemmatimonas aurantiaca
TGAGCTTCCTTCCGCTGTCGCACATCCTGGAGCGGATGTTCGACTACCTGATGTTCGCCGTGGGCGTGTCGATCGCGTACGTCGAGTCGATGGACACGATCGTGGACAACATGGGCGAGATCCGCCCCACGATCGTGGTGTCCGTTCCGCGCATCTACGAGAAGATCTACGCCCGCGTACTCGACAACGCGGTCTCGGCGGGGGGCGCGAAGAAGCAGATCTTCTTCTGGGCGCGCGCGGTGGGCGAGAAGTGGGCCGACGAGACGCTGGCCGGCCGTAGCCCGGGCCCATGGCTCGCCGCGCGCTACGCGTTGGCGAAGAAGCTGGTGTTCTCGAAGCTCGTGCAGCGCGTGGGAGGCCGTCTCCGGTATTTCGTTTCAGGCGGCGCGCCGCTCGCGACGGAGATCAACAAGTTCTTCTACGCCGCGGGGCTCGTGATACTCGAGGGGTATGGGCTCACCGAGACATCGCCGGTGATCTCGGTGAATACCCCGGGGAATTTCAGGCTCGGCACGGTCGGCAAACCGATCGCAGGGGTGGAGGTTCGGATCGCCGACGACGGCGAGATAATGGTGCGCGGCCCGAACGTGATGAAGGGATACTACAACAGGCCGGAAGACACGCGCGAAGTGCTCGAGGCCGACGGCTGGCTGCACACGGGCGACATCGGCGTGCTCGACTCCGATGGATTCCTCAGCATAACCGACCGGAAAAAGGACATCATCGTCACCGCTGGCGGAAAGAACATCGCGCCGCAGCCGATCGAGAACGCCATCAAGACGAACAAGTACGTGAGCGAGGCCGTCATGATCGGCGACAAGCGGAAGTATCCGATCGTGCTCGTGGTTCCCAACTTCGAGAATCTCGAGAAGTGGGCGCGCTACAAGAACATCGCCTTCACCGATCGCGCGAATCTGGTATCGCTGCCGCTCGTCAAATCCAAGATGGAGCGCGAGGTGATCGGCGAACTTCACGATCTCGCCAGCTTCGAGACTCCCAAGAAAGTCGCTCTCCTTCCGAACGAGTTCTCCATCGAACGTGGCGAGCTTACGCCCACGCTCAAGGTCAAGCGCCGGGCGATCGATCGCGGCTACCGCGATGTGATCGACGGTCTGTACGGCGCGTAAACGACGGGGTCAGGTACTTTAAGTAGAGGTCCCGGCAGCTTTGCTGCCGGGACCTCTACTTAAAGTACCTGACCCCGTCGTTCC
>JBIQLU010000095.1:3833-14559 GCA_044463985.1 Gemmatimonas aurantiaca
CCGCCGGATCGAGCGTGAGCACGTGCACTCGCTCGCCCACATCGCCGCTCGCCAGCGAAGCGGCGGCGGAACTCCACGAGCCTGCCAGCACCACTACGCCTCCCGGAGAAGCGAGCTCCATGAGCGCCGCCACTCGCAGCGCCAGCTCCTCGGGAGCGGCGTCGTAGGGCGCTCGCATCCCCGCCGCTGCGCGCGACGGTGGCGACGCCGGCGTCGCTTCCGCTCCCAGTTCGCGAAAGTCGGCCACGCCGTCCTCCACTGAGTAGCGCGCACCGCAGATGTGACATCCCAGCTCACCGCTCACGATGTCACGGTCCTCCATGCGGTACGCCGACGCCACGAGCCACGACAGCGCGTGCTCGTGCACGCAGCGGAGTGATCCCACCAGCTCGATGAACACGGGCCCTTGCGCCGTCCTACGAATGCGAGAGGCGCAACTCGTCGATGTTCACGCCGGCCGGCTGCGTGAGCACCCAGACCACCGCGGCCGCCACTGCATCGGGCGAGAGCATCTCGGAGCGCGACGGGAAGCGTCGCGGAGCGGAATCGTTCCCCTCCACCGCATCCCAGATGGGAGTATCGGTGGGGCCAGGCGACACGAGCGAAGCGCGCACTCCGCTCCCCTTCAGCTCCATGCGCACGACTTCATGCAAGGCGCGCAGACCGAACTTGCTCGCCGCGTACGCGCTGTTGCCGGGGAACGCGATGCGATCCGCCACCGACCCGATCGTCACGAGATGTCCGCTGGCGGCCGCGCGCATGGCCGGGAGCACCTCGTGCACGAGCGCGAAGGCGGCCACGAGGTTCACGTTCACCGCAGTCGCGAAATCCTGCGGCGTGACCGACTCGATGGGGCGCGGGTCGAAGATGCCGGCGTTGTTCACGAGGATGTCCGGTTCGCCGGCTTCCGCTCGAAGTGCGTCGAGCGTTCGCCGCACCGCCCGGGCGTCGGTGACGTCGCACGGATACGCGTACGCCTGCGACCCGAGCTCGGCGGCGCGCGCCCGGAGGAGATCCGCACTCCGCGCCAGCATCGCGACCCGTGCCCCTTCCGCGGCCAGGGCGCGCGCGGTGGCGAGTCCTATTCCGCGGGTCGCACCGGTAACCAGCGCGACGCGCCCATCGAGCCGTTCGGTCACCGCCTGGATGAACCGCCGTCGTGGGCGAGTGCGAGGAACTCCTCGCGCGTGCGAGCGTCGTTGCGGAAGATGCCGCGCACCGCGGAAGTGACGGTCTGCGAATTCTGCTTCTGGACGCCGCGCATCATCATGCAGAGGTGGTACGCCTCGATCACGACCCCGACGCCCTTCGGCTCGAGCACTTCCTGGATGGCCTGCGCTATCTCTTCGGTGAGCCGCTCCTGAACCTGGAGGCGCCGCGCGAACACCTCGACGATTCGCGGAAGCTTGGAGAGCCCCACGATGCGACCGTCGGGTATGTAGGCGATGTGTGCCTTCCCGAAGAACGGCAGCATGTGATGTTCGCACAGCGAATACAATTCGATGTCGCGCACCATGACCATGCTGGTGTACGGATCCGCGAACACCGCGTCGCCCACCACATCGTGCACATCCATTCCGTAACCGCGTGTCAGCCAGGTGAGCGACTTCGCCACGCGCTCCGGCGTCTTGAGGAGTCCGGGGCGAGAGGGCTTCTCGCCGAGGATCTCGAGCATGCGGTGGACCACGCCTTCGAACTCGGCATTCACCGGCTCGGAGTCGTTTTCGTGATCCATGCTTGCAACGCTGGTGGAACGCTTCTTGTCGGCCATCTCTCTGACTCGCCTCCCTGGGTCTGCTGCTTCTTGAGTGCTTCCGATCGCACGTCTAGCTTCCGCACCGTTCACGCGCCCGCGCACTTCCTACGCGTCGCCAGTGTAACGTACACGCCGCGGAGGCGCGCCGCATGGCGCGCTGGTGACGCGGCCGCTTCGCGATCTCCTCTCACCAGTAGCGCGCGGCATTGAACCTCAGATTGATAGTCCGGGCCGCGGCGAGTCTCGCGTCCTCGGCATGGTCCACGCTCTGGACCTTCCCGAGCATGCTCCTCAGCGCCTTTCTCGTGGCCTGGGGTGCGGAGGCGGCGCAGTTTCTGATCTCGCAGGGGCTCGCGCTCGCGATCCTCGCGTGGATACAGACGCTCCCCGAGTTCGCCGTGGAAGCGGTGATCGCCTGGAAGGCGGGCGCCGACACGTCGGCGTGTTTCGTATCGTCGCCGCCGCCGGGGTGTCATTCGCATCTCGCGATCGCGAATTTCACCGGCGCCATCCGCCTCCTCGTGGGGCTCGGCTGGCCGATGATCTACTTCGTGGCCGCGTTCTCGCGCCGGCGGAACGGCGCCCGGTTCAGTGCCATCCACCTCGAAGCCGAACACTCCGTGGAGGTGCTCGCCACCCTCCCCCCGCTCGTGTACTTCGTGTGGATCTGGTACAAGGGGTCGCTCGGGATCGTGGATGCCGTGGTACTCGTAGCGATGTACGTGGCGTACCTCGCGATACTCTGGCGCTTCCCGCCGCACGGCGAGGAATCGCTGGCGGATGCGCCGCGCGTCTCGCGCTGGGCGTACACGCAGCGCGGCTGGCGCCGGCCCGCGGCGATCGCGCTTCTCTTCCTGGGAGGCGGATTCCTGATCTACATCACGGCGGAACCGTTTCTCGACTCCATGCTCGCCGTGGCCACCGCGTTCGGCGTGAGCGAGTTCGTGTTCGTGCAGTGGGTGGCGCCGTTCATCAGCGAGTTCCCGGAGAAGGTATCCGCGTTCCACTGGGCCCGGCGCGTTGACACCGCGCCGATGGCGCTGATGAACATGCTATCGAGCAACATCAACCAGTGGACGGTGCTGGCAGCGATGATACCGCTAGTGTACTCGTTCTCATCGGGAAGGCCGGCGGCGCTTCCGTTCGATGGCTCGCAGCGCGACGAGATCCTGCTGACGGTGGCGCAGAGCTTCGTGGCGATGCTGCTGCTGGCGCGGATGCGATTCGACTGGTGGGACGCGCTGCTCCTCTTCGGCCTCTGGCTCGCGCAGTTTCTCGAGGCCGGCTGGCGCGACGAGGTGGCGCTCCTGTACGCCCTCTGGGCAGCCGTTCTCCTGCTCTCGTGGCTCTGGCGGCTACCCTCCGCGCCGGCGGTCTTCTGGAAACTGCTGCGGGGGCGGAGGGAAGAGGCGGAGGCGATCATCGCGCGCGGCCGGACCGGCGGCGCGGAGCCCCGAAAAGCATAACGAGTCCCGCGCGGACGCGAGACTCGTTATGTTGTTGGAACGAAGAGGATTTTTGAAGCCCCGTCGAATGTATGAGGTCCTCACAAGGCCTTTCGCCTTCCCCGCACTGGGGCATGGCGTCGACCAGGAATGTCGAACCCACCCGAGAGACTTGTTGGCTCAAAAATTAAGTCTCCTCGTCCCTTTCTCCGGCAAAATGTAGTATGACCGCTAGAGCGAGTCAATCGAAAGCGAACGCGCAGGCGAACGCGCACGCGAGTGAAAAGTCGTACCATCCGGCCATGATTCCCGCCGCAATCGTCATGCTGATCTTCTGGGCGATCATGACCTTCGCGTTCGACGGCCCGGGGTGGGTTCACATCTTTCTCTCCCTGGGCGTCTTCCTGCTGATCTGGGGCGTAGTTGCACGCGGCGGCGGAACGCGCCGTCGAAAGTAGACGAACGACCGGCGCGGATGGCACCGTGCTCATGCAACCAGAAGGAGCGCCGCGATCCCCCACGCGAGCGTCAGGAGCGTGACAGGCACGCCCACCCGCAGGAAGTCGGTGAAACGGAGCCTCTCGCCGCGAGCGCCCGCACCCTCGGCAACTATCAGATTCGCCATCGAACCGAGCACGGTGAGATTGCCGGCGAAGGTCGAACTCATCGCGATCACGAGCCACACGAAGTGTTCGTTCGGCGCGTGCTGCGCGACCGGTATCCAGAGGAGCACTGCCGGCACGTTGGATACGAGATTGGAGAGAACGGCCATCACGCCGCTCACGGCAACGGCATCGTGGAGCGGCGCGCCGCGCAGTCCCGACGCCGCGCTCACGGTGAGCTGCTGAAAAAACGGCAGATCGCGCACGCCTCCAATCACCACGAACAGCGCCGCGAAGAAGAGCAGGAGCGACCACTCCACCTTCGCGAACGCATCGGCGGCATCGCGCCGCGCGATCGCCACCATCACGGTGCCGGCGGCGATGGCCACGCCCGGAAGCGGGAGCCCGGCGAGCCACCCCGCGAGCGCCGCCACGAAGAGTGCGAGCGCCTGGATCGCGAGCGTCCGGTCGAGCTCGACCTTCTGACGCTCCGCCGCGCGCAGCTCCACGGAGAGCGCGTCGCGGAACAGGAACGCGATCACGAAGTAGACGATCACGAGCCCGCCCAGCGCCGGCAGCGCCATCGCCGTCACGAAGGAAGCGTAGCCGATCCCGCTCGATACGCCGATCAGCATGTTCTGCGGATTCCCGGTCACGGTCAGCGCGCTTCCGACGTTGGAGGCGCACGCGAGCGCCAGGAGAAACGGCGTGACGCGCAGATTCAGGGAGCGCAGCGTCATCACGAGAATCGGCGTGAAGACGAGGCAGATGGTATCGTTGATGAAGAGCGCGGAGAGAAGTCCGGCCGCGGCCACTACCGCGGCGAGGAGCGAGCGAGCGCTCCGAACGTGCCGGATCGCAAACTCCGCCGTCCACTCGAAGAAGCCGGAGAGCTCGAGATACGCCGTCAGCAGCAGAACGCCCAGCAGGAAGATCATGACGTCGGGGTCGATCGCCTTCCACGCCTCGTCCGCCGGGAAGCCGCCTATCGCTACCATCGCGACAGCGCCCATGAGCGAGGCAGCCGGCCGATTGATCTTCATCCCCGGTACCTGCTGGATGGCGATGAGCAGGTAGGTTACGGCGAAGATGACGAGGCGCGTCCCGTTCACTGCCGGAGGGCACCGTGAGAGAGCGCGAGCGGGAGTTCGTCGCACACGCGGGTACGGCCACCGCGGAGGAAGAGCGGCCGGAATACGAAGCATGGCGCGGCAGCCGCACCGTTCTCGTGACCGGTGCGTCCGGGCTGGTGGGCACGCACACGTGTCGCGAGCTCGCCAGGCGCGGGTGGCAGGTGCGGGCGCTCGTGCGCGACAGGAAGAAGGCGCACCGCCGCCTCACGGGCGCCGGCATCGAGATCGTCGGCGGCGACATCCGCGATCATGCCGCGCTGCATGACGCGCTCGATGATGTGAGCGCGGTAGTCCACCTCGCCGCGATCGCAATGGAGCGGGGACGCGAGAGCTACGAGTCGGTGAACCGTGACGCCACCGCGGCGATCATCGAGTCGATGCGCGCCGCCGGAGTCGATCGGCTGATCCACATGTCGCAGAACGGAGCGTCCGCCCACTCCCCGTTTCGCTTCCTCCGAAGCAAGGGCGAAGCGGAGGAATACGTGCGCGCGAGCGAGCTGCGATGGACGATCTTCCGCCCCTCCGTAATCTTCGGACCGGAAGACGAGTTCGTGAACGTGCTCGCGCGACTCGTGCGGATCTCGCCGCTGCTCTACGCACTCCCGGGCGGCGGGAAGGCGCGCTTCCAGCCCGTGGCCGTGGACGATGTGGCACGCGCCATAGGGGCCGCGCTCGACGGTTCGCACACTGAACGCGAGTGCTACGCGCTGGGCGGACCCGAGCCTCTCACGCTGCGCGAGATGGTGCGACGCATTCTCATCGCGATGCGCGCCAGACGACTCCTCGTTCCGGTACCGGTTCCGCTGATCCGTCCAGTGGTGGCGTTGGCGCAGCGCGTGCTCCCCAGGCCGCCGGTCACCACGAGTCTCCTCGACCTGCTCGCGCTCGACAACACGGTCGGCGATGGCACACCGTGGCCGGAGCTGGGGATCGTGCCGGCCGCGTTCTCGCCGCAGAATCTCTCGTACCTGCGCGGCATCACCGCGGGCGACGCGATTCGTAGTCTCTTCCAGCGCGGGAACCGGTAGCATCGTGGGGTGGCGACGGCGATCGACCTGCGCCGGTCAACCATCCGGCGCGGTCGCGTCCGGCGCGACTAGATCTCCCAGTTGCTCCACACGAGGCCGCGCTCGACCTCATCGGGAACGTCGCCCGCGCGATCGCCCACGATTCCGGGACGCGGCTCGGGATGACCGTCGAGCGCCATCCGCAGGTCGGTCCAGCGCACCTGCGCGCCGAACGACACCAGCGACTGGTACGCTTCGACGTACTCCGTCTGCACGCGGAAGGCGGCGCGGCGCGTGCCGTGGCGGCGCGCGAAATCCCCGAGCCCGGTCACCGCGTCACGCAGCAGCGAACCGCGCGCGAGCACCAGTTTGAGCACGCGAGTCTCGTCGCGGATGCGGCCCTCCACCAGCGGCGTGGTGTGGCAGAGCGCGAAGCCCACGAGAGTACCTCGCTCACGGAAGAGGAGCGTGTCGCCCAGCCCCAGCTCGTTCGTGAGACGGAGCTCGCGCGTGTAGTCGTAGCCGGCGTGGATGGCATTCACCAGCGCACGGCACTCGGCCAGCGCGTCGTCGCGGTCGCGCTCGCCCATCCTGCCAAGGAGCGTCGGCGGGTGATTGCCGTGCAGCGCGTCGACCGTCATGGTGACAGTGAGGCGGCCGGGGATGAAACCGAGGCGCGAGTAGAAGCCGATGTTGTCCATCGTGCGCGGCATCGTCTCGAGGCCGATCGGCGACGCGTGCCTGGCCTCGAGCCAGCTCACCCCCGCGCGCACGATGCGCGATCCCACGCCCGTGCCCTGCGCGTCGGGGCGCACCGCGAGCGGCCCCATCCACCCCTCCACACCGGAGCAGTGCACGACGTTGAACGCCACGATCTGGTCGCGATCGTCGCGCCAGAGCATCGCGCCACCATCCGAGTCCTCGATCGCGTAGCGCCAGATGGCCGGGTTGAGCGACGGCACCCTCACGCCCACCAGTCCATCGCGGCGGTAGCGTTCGGTGAAGCTGTCGCTGAAAACGCGATTCAACGCGGGCACGTCGGAGAGACGCGCCTCGAATGGTCCTTCGGGCCTGATTCCAGTGCGCCAGCTTCGCGCGATCGCCATCAACCTGCCACCCTTATCTCTGTCAGCGGCTCCGGCCCTCCCCCACGCAGGGCCGCAGCCATGTTCACGCCTCCATCCTCCGCACTTACCACGGACGAGCCACTCTCCTCGTCGTATCGCACGGACATCACGTGATCCAGCATGTCGCGGACCGACTGCACGTGAGTGATGAGGATCACCTGCTCGAAACGGTCCTGCAGGTGTCGGAGGAGCTCCAGCACGCTCGCCCGCCGCAGCTCGTCGAGCGACGCGAAGATCTCGTCCAGGATCAGGAGGCTGAATGGCTGGCCCGCGCGCTCGGCGATCATCTGCGAAATGGCGAGACGCAGCACCAGGTTCGCGAGGTCCTCTTCTCCACCGGAGATCACCGGCTTCGGAAGTCCATCCTCGAGGACGACCACGTTGTACTGATCGTCCAGCTCGAGCTCCGAGTAGCGACTGTCCGTGAGGTCGGCCAGGAAAGCGCTGGCGAGCTCGGAGAGCTCGGGTCGGAGCTGGAAGTTGAGATCGGTGCGCAGATCGGTGTAGGCGCGGTCGAGCTCATCGTGCAGCCGCTTGCGCATGTTCAGTTCGCCGAGCTGACGCTGGCGATCTTCGAGCTCGCGCATCGCCTTGCGCGCGATCTCGAGAGCGGATGCGGCGCTCGACTCTTCGCTTTCGGCCGCGGCCAGCGCCACCGAAGCGGCGTGTGATTCCTGGCTCGCCGCGTCGTGCTCGGCCTGGAGAGCGGCGTATGCCTCTTCCGACACGGACTTCGTGTCGAGCTCCGTTCTGATGCCCGATAGACGGCCAGCGAGCGCTTCGCTCTGCTGACGTACGCTCACGCTCTCGCGCTGGAGTGCGGGCTCCCGCTCGATCTGCGCCGAGTATCGCGTGGCGCGGGCATCCAGCGGCATGAGCCGATCGAGCTCGCGGCGCACGGTCTCGTGGCGCTCCGCGTCGTAGCCGGCCGGAATGGCGTCGAGCTCGTTCGCGAGCGTGGCGAGCCGCTCTTCCTTGGCGGCGATGTCGCCGACCACCTGCGCGAGCTCCTGCACGGCGAGCTGCACCTTCATGTTGCGTCGCTCGAGAGTGGTCGCCTCCTGAGCGAGGACGCGGCGTTTCTCGTCCATCTCGCGCAGGTCGGCCGGCATCTCGTGGAGCTGCTCCACTCGCCCCTTGAAGTAGTTGCCGTCCACGCGCACGGTCTCGATCTGGCTCTCGAGAAGCTCGAGCACCGAGCGGAAAGTGCCGGCGAGGGGACGCGCGCAGGTGGGACAGGCACCTTCCTCGCCGGCGGCCGCGAGACGGTCGCGCTGCTGCCGCAGCTCGGCGTACTGATCGCGCAGCGCCTGGCGCTTCGTCTCCGCTTCCTGTCGGTCGCGCACCCACTCGGTTCTCCGCGCCTCGAGCTGTCCGTCGATCAGCTCGACCTCGGCGCGCTTCGCCTCGAGCGCCTCGTTCACTTCTTCTTCCAGGCGCGGCGCGCTCTCGATGCGCTCGCGCCTTTCGCGCAGCCGGGCGAGCTCCTGCTCGAGAGCGCTCCGCGCCGCGATCAGCGTCTGCCGCCTTCCCTCTTCGCGCGCCAGCGCCTCGAGCCGCTGGAATTCGGCGTGCAGCTCGCCGTACGGTGCCAGCTCCTTCATGAGGAGTTCGCGCTCCGCGCGCGCAACCGAGATCTCGCCCAGTTCGCGCTCGAGGCGCTCGGTATCGCGGCGGAGGGAAAGCACTTCGGCTTCGGCGACGCGCAATTCGCCGAGCAGCGACTTCACCAGCTCGCGCTCGCTCTGCATGCGCTCCCAGCGCGGGCCGACCTCCGCGATGCGCTCGTCCGAGCGCTGGCGGCGGCTGCGCGCCGCGGCCGCTGCATCGAGAGCGTGTGCGCTCCGATTCTCCGCATCTCTGAGCTGCGACTGCACCACATCCGCATCCGGCATCCCCTGCCGCAGGCCGGCGATGCGCGCGGAAACCTCGGAGCGCCGTTCGCGAAGGATCTTCTGAGCGGCACGAAGCCGCTCGTAGCCCAGAACGTGTGAAAGGAACTGCGCGCGTTCCGACGGCCCCATCGCGGCCATCACGCTCAGCTCCTTCTGTCCCGTGAAGTAGGTGTTGAAGAACTCCTCGCGCGTCATCCCGAGACGGCGCGTGAGCAGCTCCGACACGCCGCTTATGGAGTTGGCGATGGCCGTGCCGGACCCGTCGAGATACAGCTCGGCGTTGGTGAGCCCGCGCACCACGCGGTAGCTGTGGCCACCGAGCTCGAACTCGAGCTCCACGCGCACGCTCGAGCGCGGCCCGGCGCGATTGAAACGGATCGAGTCCCGGGTTCCGCGCGCGGCGGGGTTGCCGTAGATGGCCCAGGCGATCGCTTCGAGGATCGTGGTCTTGCCGGAGCCGTTGGGACCGATGATGCCGGTGAGCCCCGTGTCGAACTCGATCCGGGTGTCCGCGTGCTGGCGGAAGTTCGTGAGGGTGAGGGAGTCTAGCCTCACTACTCCACCGCCGGCATTTCCGGCGCCGCGCGCTCCGCCTCGGAGTCGGCCTCGCGCAGGTAGTGCAGGCCGAGCTGCACCACAGCGCCGCGGTCGATGTCGGCGTCCATCGGACGACGTGAGAGATACGATTCCACCGTCTCCAGCAGCGTGGGACGCCGTCCCGGCGCGCCGCCGGCGGAGAGGCGCAGAAGCTCCGGCCGCCGGGTGTCGAGGTGGAAGTGCAGCGCGCGACGCTTGTAATCGCGCAGCGCCTTGTGATCCAGCTCGCGCGCTATGTGGCGCGGCACATCGCGCACGACGAGACGCACGACGTTGTCGTCGATACCCGGCGTGCACCCATCCACCCGTTCGCGGATGGCCGCATCGAGCTCCGCGGCGGAGAGACCGCGCGCGGAGATCGGTTCCAGGTCGACGAGCAAGCGCTGCGGCTTCACGTGGTGAAAGCGATGCGCGGCGGTATCCAGGTCGTACTCGATGAAGCCCTTTCCGGGGAGAAGCGCGTCGCGCTCCTCGACCATCTCGCCCCAGGGGTTCGCCGACGTGTATTCGATGGAGCCCGAGTAGAAAGCGTTCGGCGCGATCTCGCGGTGAACGTGGAAGTGTCCGAGCGCGATGTAGCCCCACCTCGGCGCCTGCAGCGCCTCGCGCGGAATTTCCACGGTGGCGCGATCGGACGCGGAGATGTACGGCGGCAGCATCCCCTCCACCTCGCCGTGCAGCACGAGGATGTTGTGCGCGACGTCCGGGTCGGGCGCCAGCTCGGGGAGAGCTCCCGGAAGATCCGGGACCGCGAGAATCGAGAGATCGCGATCGGGGAAAGTGAGCCGCTTCGGCTCATCGATGACGACCTGAAAACCGAGGCGCGAAAAGAGATCGAGAATGCAACCGGTCTCGCTGGCGCGCGGCCGGTCGTGGTTCCCCGCCACCATCACCTTGACGGCATTCGGCAGCTCGGAGTGGAGGCGATGGAACTGCAGAAAGGCGTCGATGATGGCGGGGTTCATCGGCCGCACGGTGTGGAAGATGTCGCCCGCGATGACGATCACGTCCGGCGCCAGCTCGATGACCTGCTCGATCGCGCTCCTGAACGCATGCGCAACATCCGCCTCTCGCTGGTTCGTCCCAGCCGGCGTCAGCCGATGATACTGCCTGTACCCGAGGTGTAAATCCGCCAGATGTACGATGCGCACGCTGTAATGTAAG
>JBIQLU010000096.1:0-3189 GCA_044463985.1 Gemmatimonas aurantiaca
GTAGAGGTTCCGGCAGCAAAGCTGCCGGAACCTCTACATGAAGTACCTGACCCCGAAATTGGTTACTGCTTTCTGCCGTCTGCCGTCTGCTTTCTGCTCTTTCTTTTCACTCCGCCCGCAGCGCCTCGATCGGGTCGGCGCGGGTTGCGCGGCGGGCGGGGATGTAGGAGGCGAGGGCGCTGACGGCGAGCAGGACGAGCGCGATCGCCGCGAAGGTGACGGGGTCGCGCGGCGCGATGCCCGCGAGGAGACCGGTCAGCAGGCGCGTGGCCCAGAGCGCCAGCAGGAGGCCGAGCAGCGTGCCGACGAGGGCCATCGTCATCCCCTGGCGAAGAACCAGTGCCAGCGTGGTGCTGCGCTGCGCGCCGAGCGCGGCACGGATGCCGAATTCGCGCTGACGCGCGCCCACGCTGTACGCCATCACGCTGTAAACGCCGAGCGCGGCGAGCAGGAGCGCGAGTGCGGCGAAGCTGCCCACCAGCGCGAGTGTCAGCGTCTGCGCGCCGAGCATGTCGGCGAACCTCCCTCTCAGCGTCTCGGCTCCGACCAGCGGGATCCCCGGGTCGAGTTCGTGCAGCGCGCGACGAATCGGCGCCGCCGCTTGCATGGCATCGCCGCTCGTGCGTACCACGAAGGAGGTTCCTCCTCGCGGATGCTGGCGCATGGGAACGTAGACGGTGGGTTCGAGTCTCTCGCGGGGATCCGCTCGCACTTCGCCCACGACACCCACGATCTCCATCAGCGATGCCGTGCGTCCACCCACCCGAATCTGCTGGCCGATCGGACTTCTCCCGGGCCAGAAGCGGCGCGCCACGTTCTCGCTCACCACCGCCACCAGCGGGGAGTCGTGTCGGTCGCCGGTGGTGAACTCGCGTCCCGCCCGCACGGGGATGTTCATCGTGCCGAAATAGCTGTCCGTGACGGCCACGGTGCTCGCGAGGTCGGCGTCGCCGAGTCCGGCTGCGATACCATTCGCGAAGATCGAGTCCGGTCCACCGGCGGTGTAGCCGTTCCAGGGCGCGACAGTGACGGTGGCCGTGGAGCGCACGCCGGGGAGCGCTTCGATTCGCGCGCGCAGCTCGTCGTAGAACGCCACCTGCCGCTGTGGGTCGGCGTACTGCGCGGACGACAGCGCGACGCCGAAGGTGAGAACGTGCTTCGTGGTGTCGAAGCCGAGCCCTGTGCGCTCGAGCGCGACCAGCGCGCGCCCCAGGAGTCCGGCCGCTATCAGCATCACCACGGCGAGTGCCACCTGGGCAACCACGAGCACTCGTCCTGAGCGCGAGCCACGACGTCCGCCGGTGGAACGCGTGGAGTCACCCAGCGAACCCTGGAGCCCGAGCCGCGTGCCCGCGATCGCGGGACCGATGCCGAAGCCCATCGCGCACAGCAGCGAGAGCAGGAGCGCGAAGAGCAGAACCCTGGAATCGATAGTGACGTCGCCCATCGTGGGGAGGAAGATGGCCGCGCCGCGCGCGAGCAATCCCTTTCCGCCCGCGGCGAGCAGCACGCCGGCGATCCCGCCGGCGAGGCCCAGGATCGAACTTTCGGTGAGGAGTTGTCGCAGCAGCCGTCCGCGCCCGGCGCCGAGCGCCGCCCGCAGCACCAGCTCGTTCTGCCGGGTGATGGCGCGCGAGAGGAAGAGGCCCGCCACGTTGACGCAGGCGATTAGCAGCACCATCGCTGCGGCTCCCATCACCAGCAGGAAAATCGGGCGCGCTTCGCCCAGCAGGGCATCGCGCATCGAGACGGCCGTGAGCGTTGCCTCGGCGCCGAGCTCCGGGCTGCGCGCTCGCTCACGCTCGGCGATTACCGCGAGCGAGGACCCGATCTCCGTGGCAGTCAGCCCGTCGCGCATTCGTGCCAGCACGCGGAAGGAGCGGCGCGCTCGTGCATCAGCAGCGCCGGCGAAGGTGCTGCGCACGTCGAGCGGTGTCATGACTTCGGGCGCGCGGTGCGACTCCGGAAATACGAAGGCGGATGGGAGCACGCCGATCACGGTCACAGAATTGCCATCCAGCACCACCGTGCGTCCCACGATGCCCGAGTCACCGCCGAACGAGCGCTGCCACAGGTCGTAGCCGAGCACCGCCACCGGTGCCGGTACGTCCGCCACGTCGCGCGCATCGATGGTGCGTCCCAGCAGAGCGCGAACGCCGAGTGCCGGGAAGAACTCGGGACCGACAGTGACTCCCTGCCACATCTCGGTGACCTGCTCGCCCGTGTAGATGTGGCCGGAGTAGAAGCCGAACGGTGCGACCGCAGTGAGCGTCGGCAGCTCGCGGAGGTCCGCGACCTGCTCCGACGTTAGCAGGTTCCCGGCATTCGGGTTACCGAGCGTCGCTCCGTAGATCCGCACGAGCGAGCGCGGGTGCTCGTACGGCAGCTCGTCGAGCACGGCCTTCCGAACCACGGAGAAGACGGCGGTGTTCGCGCCGATTCCCAGCGCGAGAGTCACGAAGACAGCGATCGCGAACACGGGTGTGCGCCGCATCCCGCGCCATGCGAGCCGGGCATCCTGGCGCAATTCCGACAGCCACTCCACGCGCCGCTCGGAACGCTGCGCGGCGATGTCCGCGTCGGCGCAGTAGCGGCGCGTCGCCTCGATGTCTC
Source organism: Gemmatimonas aurantiaca (assembly GCA_044463985.1). Lineage (GTDB taxonomy): Bacteria > Gemmatimonadota > Gemmatimonadetes > Gemmatimonadales > Gemmatimonadaceae > JADGGM01. The sequence goes on from JBIQLU010000096.1 coordinate 2,614, forward strand.
CGAATTCCGCCATCGCCCGCCGCCTCGCTTCGGCCTCCGACAGGCCGGTGCGCGCGAGCTCCTCGGCGCGCATGTCGAGCTCGAAGGCCAGCTCCTCGTCGACTTCCGCACGTATGCGAGCGTCGGAGCGCCAGGGGAATCGGAAGAAGCGGCGGCGCGGCTGGGAAGACATGATGAGGCGCTCGGACGGGGTAGTCGGTCAGCCTGGGTCGAGGACGAGCTCCAGCGCGCGCATGTACGACCGCAGCTCCTCGCGCTCGGCGGCAAGCTGCCTGCGGCCTGCAGCGGTGAGCTCGTAGAAGCGCGCGCGCCGGTTCGTTTCGGAGACGCCCCACGACGAGCGCACGAGCTTCTTCCGCTCGAGCCGGTGCAGCGCCTGGTACAGCGCGGCGCTGTCGATGTCGAGCGCTCCCTTCGAGCGATCGCGGACGAAACGGGAGATCCCGTAACCGTGCATCGGTTGCCAGGCGAGGGTCCGGAGGATCAGCACATCTACGGTTCCCTGGATGAGGCCGAGTGGTGGTCGCGCCATGGCCGTCAGGTCACGTGGTGATATGTAAGCATCTTACTGGTCAT
>JBIQLU010000096.1:3289-14327 GCA_044463985.1 Gemmatimonas aurantiaca
GTGCGCATGAACGCCGACTGCTTGTTGTCGGCCGCCGCACCGTGGCCGCCTTCGGTGTTCTCGTAGAACCACACCTTGTCGTAACCCATGGCCTCCATGCGCGCGGCCATCTTGCGCGCCTGCACCGGCCCGACGCGGTCATCGCTCGTGGCGGTGTAGAAGAGGATCGGCGGGTAGCTCTCACCCTGCTTCACGTTCTGATACGGCGAGAATGTCTTTATGAACGCCCACTCCTCCGGCTTGTCGGGATCGCCGTACTCCGCCATCCACGACGCGCCCGCCGACAGGTGCGTGTAGCGCTTCATGTCGAGGAGCGGCACCTCGCACACTATCGCGCCGAAGAGCTGGGGATACATGGTGAGCATGTTCCCCATCAGCAGCCCGCCGTTGCTTCCACCCTCTGCGCCGAGGTGCGCAGGCGAGGTCACGCCTCGCTTGACGAGGTCCCTGGCCACGGCCGCAAAATCCTGGTATGCGCGCGGCCTGTTCGCCTTGAGCGCCGCCTCGTGCCAGCGCGGACCGTACTCGCCACCGCCGCGGATGTTCGCGACCACGTACACGCCGCCGCGCGCGAGCCACGATCTCCCCACGGTGCCGCTGTAGCCGGGGAGAAGCGAGATCTCGAAGCCGCCGTAACCGTAGAGGAGGGTGGGGTTGTTCCCGTCGGCGGCCATCCCCTTCGGCGATACCTGGAAGTACGGCACGCGCGTTCCGTCGTCCGACGTGGCGAAGTGCTGGCTCACCTCGAAGTGCGACGCATCGAAGAACGCCGGCGCCTCCTTCACCGATTCCGCTTTTCCTTCACCGATCACTCCGCGCTCGAGCGTGCTCGGCGTGAGATAGCCTGTGACGTCGAGCCAGTACTCGTCGCTGGAATCCGGATCGGTTTCCACCACGCGGATCGTGCTGAGCCCCGGCGCGCCGGCCATCGGCTCACGCTTCCACTCTCCGCGCGACGGAGTGAGCACTTCGAGACGGCTCTTCACATCGTCGAGCACGTCGAGGATCAGGTGGTGCCTGGTCCAGCTATACGACGCGAGCGATGTGTGATCGTCGGGCTGGAAGAGCACTGTGAAGTCACGCGCGCCTCCCATGAAGCCGTCGAAGCTCGACGCGAGGAGTACGCCGGCCGGATAGCTCTTCCCGCCCACCGTCCACGGCGATCGCGGCTGGATCAACAGCCACTCCCGATGCACGCTCATCTCCGCATCATCCGGGATCTCGATCCGCTTCCGCTGGTCGCTCGTGAGGAGATACGTCTCCGAGTGGTAGAAGTCCTTCACCACCGAGAGAAAATCGCGCTCGAAGCCGGGCGTGCGAGTGTGGTACGCAGAAACCGTCATGTCGGTCGGCTTCCCCTCGTAGATCGTCTTCGCCGCGGAGAGCGGTGTGCCGCGCACCCACCGCTTCGCGATACGGGGGTAGCTCGATTCGGTCATGGAGCCAGGGCCGAAATCGGTGCCGACGTAGAGCGTGTTCTCGTCGATCCAGCTCACGTTGCTCTTGGCCACTTCGAGCTGGAAGCCGCCTTTCACGAAGCTCCTGCTCGGGATGTCGAACTCGCGCACCGCAACGGCATCGCCGCCGTCGGGCGAGAGCGAGACGAGGCAGCGCTCGTACTTCGGCTGCAGGCACTGCGCACCCCGATACACCCACTGCTTCCCCTCCGCCTTGCCGAGGGCGTCGATGTCGAGGATGACGTCCCACTTCGGGCTCGGCTTCGAATACTCCTCGAGCGAGGTGCGGCGCCAGACTCCGCGCGGGTGCTCCTTGTCACGCCAGAAGTTGTAGAGGTACTCGCCCATGCGACTCGGATACGGGATGCGAGCGTCGGAGTCGAGTACTTCGAGAATGCTGTCGCGCAGCGCATCGAAGGTCGGCGTCTGCACGAAGCGTTTCGCGGTGATCGCGTTCTGCTTCTCCACCCACTGCATGGCGCGGTCGGAGTGGACATCCTCGAGCCAGAGGTAGGGGTCGGCGCTGGACGAGTCGGGCTTCGCGGAGCCCTGGGAATGCGCGGTGGTCGTGATTGCGGCACCCAGTATCAGTGTGAGCCAGAGCTGTTTCATGAAGAGCCCCTCGGATGCGCGTGTTGCGGGGAGGTGGTCGCGGCGCGGCCCTCGGCAGCAATCGAACGAAATGCGTGGAGGCGGCGGCGCCACTGGCGCGGGCGGGCGCCGTTCCAGCGTTGAACATCGTGACTCAGCGGGAAGCGGTCAAGCCGGCAGCCGCGGGCAGCGACGCAGCAGCGCGTCCGGCGGTTGGCATCTCCCTTGCACCCGTGCCGGCCATCACCTGTCAGGGAGACTGGTATGAAACCGCTGGGAATACTCGGGGTGCTGCTGATAGTCGCCGGCGCCGTGGTGCTGGCGCTGAAGGGAGTGAGCTACACCAAGGACCGAGACACGGTGAGCGTGGGACCGGTGAGCGTGAGCGCGGAACAGAAGGGCTTCGTTTCACCCGCGGTGGGAGCGGCCGCGGTCGTTGCGGGGTTGATACTCGTGGCGGTGGGCCGCAGACGGGCGTGACCCGATCCCGCCAGGGAGGGGCGTACTCCCCGGCCGACATTCGTGGCGCGTAACGGGGCGACCCCCAGCGGCGTCTAGAATGTATGAATCGGTTCGAAGCGTCCGCTGGGCGACCGGGGAAATCCGCTCGCCAGTGGTCCTATCCGGCGATGGCAGCAACCGGGCTGACCATCGCCTATTCCGTCGCGTACCTCGTCTGGCGCTCATCGGGCGACGTCGGGTCCTTCTACGGTGGCCTGATCGCGCGCCTCGCGTTCCTTCCGCTCAACGCGGCGACGGCGATTCTCGCCTGGCGCGCGGCGATGCGGGAGGATCGCGAACCTCGTGTGGCGCGCGCGCTCCGGTTCATTTCCGCCGCCTTCTTCTGCGTGTTCGCGGGGAACGTGATCTCCTTCTACACGGGAGCCATTGGCGGAGACGATCCGGGCAACAGCTGGATCAACATCTTCTATTTCCCGTTCTATCCTCTGATCCTGCTGGGCCTTCTCTCGTTCCCGTTCGCCCGGCGGGGCGAGCACGAATATCGGAAGCTCCTTCTCGACGCCGCCGCGGTTCTCACCGGCGGCGGCTTCACGATCTGGTACCTCGTAATGCGCCCGACGATGCTCGCCGCGCATCTCACTCCGATGGGGAGCGCCATCGCGCTGGCGTATCCGCTCGGCGCGCTGCTCATCATGGTGGGGCTCACGACGTACATCCTTCGCCGCAGGCCCGAGGCGCGCGGCGGATCCCGGACGTTGCTGGTAGGCGGCATGGCCACCTACGCGCTCTGCGATCTCGCCAACGACCTCCTCTTCCTCGAGGTGGGCTGGTTCGGCCTCAAATGGACCGACGTGGCGTACCTCGCGGCGTACTGCTTTCTCATCGCCGGTCTCGCCGCCTTCCACTGGCCGGAGGAAGCTCGCAGGGCCGATGGTCGGGAGCTGCACTCCAGTCAGCCGTTCAGCCCCCTGCCGTACGCGGCGCTGGCGCTCGTGTATGGCCTCCTGCTCGTGGTGGATCTGCAGCACTGGCCGGAGCCGCTCGCCGTACTGTCGGCGGGTGTGATGGCCGTCACCGTCTTCGTGGTGATGCGTCAGATCGCGGCCGTGCGCGAGAATGGCAGGCTGCTGAAGGAACGGTCGATCCGGGAGGGGGAAGAGCGCTTCAAGTCGCTCGTGCGGCACTCCTCGGACGTGATAGCGATCGTCGACGTGGATGGAGCGATCCAGTACGTCAGCCCTTCGATCACACGGATATTCGGGTATCAGCCGCAGGAGCTCGTCGGTGCAGCGCTCGTGGAACTGCTCCACCCCGAACACGCCGCGAGCGCGCTGGCAATGCTCGCCGCCACGGCGGAGAGCGGCCCCGGTGCGACGGCCCCGGTGGAGTGGCGCTTCCGTCACCGGGAGGGGCGCTGGCTGCACGTCGAGACGGTGTGCAACAACCTCCTCGCGGAACCCACGGTTCGAGGGATCGTTCTCAACACCCGCGATATCGGCGAGCGGAAGGTGTTGGAGGAACAGCTCACCCACCAGGCTTTCCATGATCCGCTCACCGGGCTCGCGAACCGCGCACTCTTTCTCGATCGGGTGGCGCACGCTCTGAGTCTGATGTCACGCCATCGCCAGACGCTGGCGGTGCTGTTCGTCGATCTGGATGGCTTCAAGAACATCAACGACAGTCTCGGCCACGCCGCCGGCGACGCGCTGCTCGCCATGATCGCGAAGCGCCTCCTCACCTGCGTGCGCAGCGCCGACACGGTCGCGCGACTCGGCGGCGACGAATTCGCGTTTCTCATCGAGGATGCCACGGACGAGAACTCGGCAGCGGCGGTGGCCGAACGTGTCGCGGAGGCCGTGCGGCTGCCGGCGGAGCTCGAGGGGAAAGAGGTCGTGATCACGGCGAGCATCGGAATCGCAACGGCCGATCCCGAGTGCTCAGCAACGGATCTGCTGCGCGACGCGGACATGGCGATGTACGTGGCAAAGGGGCGGGGGAAGGCTCGCTACGAGCGCTTCGAGCCCGGGATGCAGGCGCGTGCGCTGGAGCGGCTGGAGCTTCAGGGCGATCTGCGTCGCGCGGCCGAGCATCATCGGGAATTCCGTATTCTGTATCAGCCGATCGTTCTGCTGCGCACCGGCGCGCTCATAGGCGTGGAGGCGCTGCTGCGCTGGGAGCATCCGCGCCGCGGCATGTTGTCACCGGCCGACTTCATCCCGATGGCCGAGGAAACCGGCGTCATCATGTCCATCGGGAGCTGGGTGCTGCGCGAAGCGTGTCGAGAGGCCCGGCGGTGGCGCGAGGGTGCACTCCACGGACGTCCCATCTCGCTCACGGTGAACGTGTCCGGACGCCAGTTGCAGCACGACCGCATGGTGGACGATGTGCGCGAAGCGCTGCGGGAGAGCGGGATGGATCCGCGCGACCTGGTGCTGGAGATAACCGAGAGTGTGTTGATGCAGGAAGATGACGTCATGGTCGAACGGCTCGCCGCGCTCAAGGAGCTGGGCGTGCGGCTGGCGATCGACGACTTCGGGACAGGCTACTCGTCGCTCGGCTACCTGCAGCGCTTTCCGATCGACATCCTCAAGATCGACAAGGCGTTCATCGACGAGGTGGGCCACGACGGAATCGAGCCGGCGCTCGTGCGCGCGATAATCGCGCTGGGCGGCTCGCTGCAGCTCGAGACCATCGCCGAAGGAGTGGAACTCCAGCAGCAGTCGCGCGGGCTGCAGGAACTCGGCTGCGAGATGGGACAGGGCTTCTACTTCGGCAAGCCCGCCAGAGCGTCGGAGATAGACGCGATGCTCGAGGGGCCGAGCGGCGGAGCGAGGTTCCCAGGGGACGGCGCCGAAGCTATCCATTGAGATCGCGTCGCCGCGGGGCAGGGAGCCTCGTGGACGGACGCCTCGTTCTCAACAGGCTTCAGGAGCCAGTATGCCGCCCGGCCGCTCGTCGCCGTCGATCCGGAGTATCCCCGCAGTCCTCGTGCTCGCAGCGTCGCTTCTCCCGGGCAGCGCGCTTCACGCCCAGAATGCCGCTGGCGATTCGACGGCGCGTACGCGAGCGACGGTGCTACCGCGAGCTGTGCTCGACGCACCGCTTCCCGTCGACTCTTCGGTGACGGTGGGGAAGCTCCCCAACGGCCTTCGCTATTACATCCGGACGAACCGCGAACCGCGCAATCGAGCGGAGCTCAGGCTCGTGGTGAACGCGGGTTCGATTCTGGAAGACAGCACCGAGCGCGGAGTGGCGCACTTCGTGGAGCACATGGCCTTCAACGGCAGCACGCACTTCGCGAAGCAGGAGCTCGTCGACTACCTCGAGTCCACCGGCGTGCGCTTCGGCGCGGATCTCAACGCGTCCACCTCGTTCGACGAGACCGTCTACCAGCTCACCGTTCCCACGGACAGCGCGGGTCTCCTGGCCCGGGGGATCCAGGTGCTGGAGGATTGGGCGCATGGCCTGACGTTCGATTCGGCCGAGGTGGAGCGTGAGCGCGGCGTGGTCATCGAGGAGTGGCGGCGGGGGAGGGGAGCGTCGCAGCGCATCAGCGATGAGCTGTTCCCCATACTCTTCGCCGGCTCGCGTTACGCGAAGCGTCTTCCGATCGGCGATCCGGAGATCATACGCACGGCGCCGCGCTCCGTTCTCGAAAAGTTCTATCGCGAGTGGTACCGCCCGGAGCTCATGGCGGTGGTGGCCGTGGGCGACTTCGATCGCGACAGCGTGCGGGATCTCATCGTGAAGCGCTTTTCGGAGATCGCGCCCGGCAGCGGCGCACCGGCGCGCACCGTGTACCCGGTCCCGCCTCACGACAGCACCCTGGTGGGTGTCGCGACCGATCCGGAAGCTACCAGCTCGGGAGTCGCGATCTACTATCTGCAGCCCGTGCTCGGCGAGAGCACGGTGGGCGACTATCGCCGCGACCTGGTGGGTGACCTGTACAACTCGATGCTCAACGCCCGCTTCCGCGAGATGGCGCAGCGCGCCGACCCGCCGTTCCTGGGCGCCGGTTCGGCGCAGGGGCGGGTGGTGCGCTCGAGCGAAGCTTACATACTGAGCGCGCTGGTGTCCGACAGCGGAATGAAGCGCGGACTGGAGGCGCTCGTTCAGGAGAGCGAACGTGTCGCGCAGCACGGCTTCACTCCCACGGAGCTGGAGCGGCAGAAGCGTGAGCTCCTGCGAGCGGTGGAGCGCGCGTACGATGAGCGCGACAAGTTGAACTCGGCGGTGCTGGTGGGCGACTACGTGGACAACTTCCTGAGCGACGAGCCGATGATGAGCATCGGCCAGCAATGGGAGTTGACGAAGGAACTGGTTCCCGGCATCCGTCTCGAGGAGGTGAACGAGCTCGGACGGCAATGGCTGCGAGGCCGCAACCGCGTGATCACCGCGAGCGCGCCCGCGCGCGACAGCGCGAACGTGCCGACGGCCCCGGGGCTGCTCGCCATCGCCGACAGTGCGGCGAGGCTGCAGGTCGCGGCGTACGTCGATTCATCCGCGACCGGTGACCTGGTGGAGAATCCACCGCAGCCCGGCCGGATCGTGGGGAGAGAGACGTTCGCGAGCGTGGGTGTCACCGAGTGGACGCTCTCGAACGGCGTTCGCGTCTATCTCAAGCCGACCGACTTCAAGGACGATCAACTCATCTTCCGCGCGTTCAGCCCGGGAGGGACATCGCTGGCGCCCGACTCGCTATTTCTCGCGGCGCGCACGGCCAGTTCCGTGGTGATGGCGGGCGGGGTGGGGAACTTCAGCGCGACCGAACTGGAGAAGGCGCTGGCGGGGAAGTCGGTGAGCGTCACACCATCGATCGGAGCGTATCAGGAAGGGATGGCGGGCGGTGGCTCGCCGAAGGACGCGAGCACGATCTTCCAGCTCATCTACCTCTACTTTACCGCCCCGCGCGCCGACAGCACAGCGTTCCTCTCCTACCAGGGCAGGGTGAAGTCCGCGTTCGCCAATCGCGCGGCGAGCCCCGCGGCCGCGTTCTCCGATACACTCGAGGTGACGCTCGCACGACATCATCCCCGCGCGGAGCCGCTCACCAGCGCGAGCTTCGACGGGATGAACCTCGGCGAGTCGCTGGAGTTCTACCGCGACCGCTTCGCGGACGCCAGCGATTTCACCTTCGTGTTCGTCGGGAACATCGACACGACCGAGATCCGGCCGCTGGTTGAACGCTACATCGCTTCGCTCCCCGCCACTCATCGCAACGAGAGCTGGCGCGACATGGGGATGGACTATCCCACGGGCGTGATCCAGCGTGACGTGCACAAGGGAAGCGATGACAAGAGCCAGACGGCGATCGTCTTCAGCGGTCCTTTCGAGTACGATCGTCACGATGTCCACGAGCTCTCGGCACTCGTCGACGTACTGCAGATCCGTCTGCGCGACCGCCTTCGCGAGGAGCTCGGCGGCACCTACAGCGTCGGGGTCAGCGCCAGTCCTACAGCGTATCCGCGCCAGCGCTACGCTGTCTCGATAGGCTTCGGTTCCGCGCCGGACAGGGTGGATGAACTGGTCAAGGCGACGTTCGCCGAGATCGATTCGCTGAAGCAGTACGGGCCGACGGACACGGACGTCGAGAAGGTCAGGGAGATCGAGCTGCGCGAGTTGCAGAGCGGGCTGCGGCAGAACGGGTCGTGGCTTTCGCTGATCACGCAGTACGTCCACAACGGCTGGGATCTCGCCGACATCCTCGGGTACGAGGCGCGGATCAGAGCTCTGAAGGCATCCGATGTTCGCGACGCGGCGCGGAAGTATCTCGACGAGAAGAACTACGTGTCCGTGTCGCTGTACCCGGCAGCGAAGGCAAACGGATCGTAGACGTTGTCCCGGCGGGCCCGCCCGCCACTCGCGCGTCGCATGACCCGGCTGTACACTATTTGGCATGCGACCACTCACTTTCTGGCTGAGCTCATCGCTCGCCGCCGCACTCGTCACCCCCTCTCTCCCACTTCGTGCCGGTGATCCGCTCGGCTTCTCGCCGAGCGGTGCACGCGCGGAATTGCAGTGGGAGGCGAAGTTCAAGGCGATCCCGTCGCCCGACACCATCCGCGAGACGATCCGCCATCTGTCGGCCTACCCGCACCACGTGGGCTCGCCGCACGACAAGGACAACGCCGAGTGGATTCGCGCGCGGTTCGAAAAGTGGGGGCTAGATGCCCGCATCGAACAGTTCGATGTGCTTTTCCCGACGCCCAAGGAGCGCGTGGTCGAGCTCGTAGCGCCGACCCGTTTCAAGGCGAAGCTGCGCGAGCCGAAGGTGCCCGGTGATCCCACGTCCGGGCAGCTCGATATGCGGCTCCCGCCCTACAACGCGTACTCGGCGGATGGGGATGTCACCGCTCCCCTCGTGTATGTGAATTACGGCATTCCCGCCGACTACGAGGAGCTGGAGCGCAGGGGGATCTCCGTGAAGGGCGCGATCGTCATCGCGCGTTACGGTGGATCCTGGCGCGGGATCAAGCCCAAGGTCGCCGCCGAGCATGGCGCGGTGGGGTGTCTCATCTACTCCGATCCACGCGACGACGGCTACACACGGGGCGACGTGTTCCCCGAGGGACCATACCGTCCGCGCGATGGTGTGCAGCGCGGCAGCGTGGCCGACATGCCGACGTATCCGGGCGATCCGCTCACGCCGGGAGTGGGCGCTACCGCCGGCGCGAAGCGTCTCGCGCTCGACGAGGCGACGACGCTCACGAAGATTCCGGTGCTCCCGATATCGTACGGCGACGCGCAGCCGCTGCTCGCCGCGATGGGCGGCCCCGTTGCACCTGCCGAGTGGCGGGGCAATCTCCCGATCACCTATCACATGGGACCCGGCCCCGCGCGCGTCCATCTGCGGGTGCGTTCCGATTGGGCCACGAAGACGCTCTACGATGTGATCGCGACCATCCCCGGGAGCGAGTCGCCTGACGAGTGGGTGATTCGCGGCAACCACCACGACGCGTGGGTGAATGGCGCCGACGATCCGCTCGCGGGACTCGCGGCGCTGCTCGAGGAGGCACGCGCGTACGGTGTGCTGATGAAGGATGGGTGGCGGCCGAAGCGGACCATCATCTTCGCGGCATGGGATGGAGAGGAGCCGGGACTTCTCGGTTCGACGGAGTGGGTGGAGGCGCACGCGGACGAGTTGCGCGCGAAGGCCGTCGCGTATCTCAACAGCGACACCAATGGGCGCGGGTACCTCGGAATGTCGGGCTCGCACATTCTGGAGAAGCTGGCCAACGAGGTGGCCGAGAGCGTCGAGGATCCGGAGACGGGACTCACCGTTGGGAAGCGGAGCCGTCTGGCGAGGATCTACCGCGCATCTCCCGCCGAACGGAGAGAGCTGCGCAGCGGTGCGGACATGCACATCGGCGCGCTCGGCTCCGGGTCGGACTACACGCCGTTCCTTCAGCACATCGGCATCCCGTCCATCAACCTCGGCTTCGGCGGCGAGGGCGGCGGCGGTGTCTACCACTCCGCGTACGACGACTTCTACTGGTACACGCACTTCAGCGACACGTCGTTCGTATACGGCCGTGCGCTGGCGCAGACGGCGGGCGTGATGGCGATGCGTCTGGCGAGTGCAGATGTGCTCCCGTACTCGTACTCGAATCTCGCGAGCACCGTGCAGGGCTACGTCGACGAGCTGCAGAAGCTGCTCGATCGCGAGCGTGATGAAGTGCTGGAGTTGAACCGCCAGATCGACGAGGGCACCTACGCGGCCATCGATGATCCCCGCGAGCCGATGGTGACTCCCGCGAAGAAGGTGGTACCGCCGCATCTGGCGTTCGCGCCGCTGCAGAACGGTGCCGACTCGCTCACCGCGAGCGCCCGCCGCTACACCGAGGCGCTGGCCGCAGCGCGCCAGCGTGGTGATACCGTGCTCGCCAGCGGATCGTTGCGTGCCGTGAATGCTCTCCTGATCCAGAGCGAGCGCCGTCTCACGAACTCCGCCGGCCTCCCGAAGCGCCCGTGGTACAGGCACCAGCTCTACGCACCAGGTCTGTACACCGGCTACGGCGTGAAGACCGTCCCTGCCGTCCGCGAAGCGATCGAGCAGCACGACTTCACCTCCGCCGACAGCGCCATCGTCGGCGTCGGTGCCACCCTCTCCGCCGAAGCCGCGCTCATCGACTCCGCCGCCAGCGCTCTGCGGGGGGCATCGAAGTAGGGGTGATGAACAGCAAGAGGGAGAACGGCCGAGGGGACAACGAGAGAAGGAGGACAACTCTCCATGAGGGCTCCCAGTCTCGTTTCAATGATCTGATCCGGCGAAAGTGAAGTGTGATTGGGGGAACTGCTCCAGCCGGTAGAGCTCTACCGGCTGGAGCAGTTCCCCCAATCACACTTCACTTTCCTCGTAAGTATCCGTCAAACGAGGCAGGGAGCTCGCATTGAAGGCAGTTCTCCTTCTCTCGTTGTCCCCTCGGCCGTTCTCCCTCTTGCCGTTTATCACCCTGTCCCGATGCAAGCTGACTCACGGGAGGTGGACGTTGAGAACGGGGAGGAGCTTCAGGGCGCCGTGGTTGTTG
>JBIQLU010000097.1:0-2773 GCA_044463985.1 Gemmatimonas aurantiaca
AGATCGCGTGGTCGAGTAGAAGCGACCCGAGTCCCTGGCGGCGCCGCGACCGATCGACCGCCACGACATGCAATCTCCCCGCGCCAACCGCACCGGCGTACTCGCCGTACACGAGGATCCCCGCGAGGCTGTCGTCCACCTCGATGCCCACCCCCCGCTGTTCGTCGCCCGGCGAGCGTGCGGCCGACTCCAGCGCAGATGAGAGAGCTTCGAGGAGCGACTCGGTCGGCACGGCGCCACGCAGCAACTCGCGCGCGGCGTCGAGATCCTTCTCGGCGAGTGCCCTGATCCGCGTGGACCGCATTCCATGAAGAACGATGCGCGAGAGTCTCTCGCGCATCGCCCGCGCTCGTCAGATGTGAATCGCGCGCCCCAGCACGCCGAGCGCGGCTTCCTTCGTGACCTCGCTCAGTGTGGGGTGGCCGTGGATCGTGATTCCGATGTCCTCGCTCGAACCGCCGTATTCGAAGGCGAGCACCACTTCGGCAACGAGCTCCGACACCGTGGGGCCGATCATGTGCGCGCCGAGCAGCGTGTCGGTCTTCGCATCGGCGATGAACTTCACGAAACCCGTGGTCTCGCCCGCGGTGCGCGCGCGGCCGTTGGCGGAGAAGGGGAAGCGGCCCACCTTGTACTCGCGCCCGCTCTCCTTCACCTGCTGCTCCGTGAGTCCGACGGTGGCGATCTCCGGCCACGTGTAGACGATGGCGGGCACTGCACGGTAGTCCATGTGCGCGGGCTTCCCGGCTATGACTTCCGCCGCCACCGTCCCCTCTTCCTCCGCCTTGTGCGCGAGAAGCTGCCCGCCCACCGCGTCGCCGATGGCGAAGACGTTGGGAAGGTTGGTGCGCATCTGTGCGTCCACCTTGATCTCGCCGCGCTGGCCAAGCTCGAGACCGAGTGCTGCAGCGTCGATTCCCTTCAGCGCCGGCTTGCGTCCCACGGACACCAGCACGTGCGTGGCGTCGAGCGTCTCCTTCTGGCCGTCCTTCTCGATGTCCACCAGCACGCGCTCACCCTCGCGCCGCGCGCCGGTGACCTTCGTTCCGGTGCGGATGTCGAGTCCCTGCTTGCGGAAGACCTTTTCGGCTTCCTTCACGACATCCGCGTCGTTGCCGGCGAGTATGTTCGGGAGGAGTTCCACCACCGTGACCTTCGCGCCGAGCCGCCGCCACACGGAGCCCAGCTCGAGGCCGATCACTCCGCCGCCGATCACCACGAGATGTTCGGGCACCTGCGGCAGAGCGAGTGCACCGACGTTCGAGAGGATGCGCTCCTCGTCGAAGCGGAGGAACGGAAGCTCCACAGGCACCGAGCCGGTGGCGATTATCACGTTCTTCGCCTGGTAGGTGGTGGTCGTACCGTCGGCACCCTTCACCTCTACCACGTTGCCCGCGCGCAGCGTTCCCTCGCCCTTCGCCCAGGTGATCTTGTTCTTCTTGAAGAGATATTCGATGCCGCGCGTATTCGAGCCGACGACATCCACCTTGCGCTTCTGCATCGTGTCCAGGTCGAGCGCGACTTCGCCCACCTTCACGCCATGCTCGGCGAGGTGAAGCTTCGTGAACTCGTAATGCTCGGAAGACTGCAGGAGCGCCTTCGAAGGGATGCACCCCACATTCACGCAGGTGCCGCCGAGCGTTTTGTCCATCTCCACACAGACGGTGGAGAGTCCGAGCTGCGCAGCGCGGATGGCGGCCACGTAGCCGCCCGGTCCGCCGCCGATGATGACTACGTCGGCGGCGACTGGATTCGAGTTGGACTCTGGCATGTCAGTCTATGAGCATGGCTGCGGGGTCTTCCATGAGCTCCTTGATGCGAACCAGGAAGAGCACCGCTGTCTGGCCTTCCACGAGCCGGTGGTCGTAGGAGAGCGCGATGTACATCATCGGACGGATCTCCACTTTGCCGTCGACCGCCACGGGACGGTCCTGGATCTTGTGGAGGCCGAGGATGCCGACCTGCGGATAGTTGAGGATCGGGGTGGAGACGAGCGAGCCGAAGACGCCGCCGTTGGTGATCGTGAACGTGCCGCCGGTGAGGTCGTCCATGGTGAGCTTGCCGGCGCGCGAACGCTGCGCGATCTCGGTGAGATCGCGGCTGAACTCGAGCATCCCCTTCCGCTCGGCGTCCTTGATCACGGGCACCACGAGCCCCTGATCCGAGGCCACGGCGATGCCGAGGTTCACGTAGTGCTTGTAGAGGATCGAGTCGCCCTCGATCTGCGCGTTCACCGTGGGGTGTGCCTGCAGCGCCATTATCGCGGCGCGCGCGAAGAAGGGCATGTACGTGAGCTTGACGCCGTGCTCCTTCTCCACCTTTGCCTTCATCCGCTCGCGCAGCGCCATCACCGCCGACATGTCCACCTCGTTGAAGGTGGTGAGGTGCGCGGTGGACTGCTGCGACTCCAGGAGATGCTCGGCGATGCGGCGGCGGCGAGTGGTCATCTTCTCGCGCGTCTCGCGCTCGCCGCCATTCGCGCCTCCCCACGCAGGGCGTGGAGCGGCGGGCGCGCGCGGAGCCGCGGGCGCGGCAGGCTGCGCGGGTGCTGCAGCGGCCTGGGGCTGCGCGGTGCCCGCCGATGTCGTGGATCCGGCGCGCATCACGTCTTCCTTCGTCACCACTCCGCCACGGCCGCTTCCCTGGACGCTCGAGATGTCCACGTTCTGCTCGGCGGCGAGCCGGCGCGCGGCTGGCGCGGACTTCTGTTCACCGGCAGTCGCCGCCTGCGGTGCAGGCGTGGGGGAAGCCGGGGAGCCGGCGGGGGAGGGGG
>JBIQLU010000097.1:2873-14284 GCA_044463985.1 Gemmatimonas aurantiaca
CCTTCCTGCCGGAGCTGTTTGGCCAGCACGCCCGCCTTGAAGGCGGGCACCTCGACCGTGATCTTGTCGGTCTCGAGCTCCACGAGCGTGTCGCCCTGCGCCACTGCGTCGCCCTCCTTCTTCAGCCAGCGCGAGACAGTGGCTTCGACTATCGATTCTCCGAGCGGCGGCACCTTTATCGAGATCATCGTCCCTCGAGTCCTGTATACTTGTAAGATGCTGCGACGACGCTGCGCGGCTCGAAGCAGGCAGCGATAGGCATTCTGCGTACGTCCAGCGACCAAATATAACCGACCCCCACTACCGTGCGAGCACTCACGATATCAGCGCATGGCGGTCTCGATCGAGTGGAGTACCGCGATGATCTCCCCGTCCCAGAGCTCCGTTCGCCCACGGATGTTCGCGTGCGCATCCGTGCCGCGGCGCTGAATCGTCTCGATCTGTTCGTAGTGGAAGGGCTTCCCGGCGTGAACATCGTGGCGCCCTGGATACTCGGCGGCGATGGCGCTGGCGTGGTGGAGTCGGTGGGCAGCGCCGTGCGGGGCTTCGCGCCGGGCGACCACGTCGTCATCAATCCGGGGATCAGCGACCGCACCTGCGAGTACTGCGAGCGGGGGGAGCAGTCGCTCTGCATCAACTACAAGCTGCTGGGCGAGCATCTTCCGGGCACGATCGCCGAGTACGTGGTGGTGCCCGCGGTGAACCTGCGCAGCATCGCGCCCGAAGTGCCCTGGGATCTCGCGGCCGCGCTGCCGCTCGCCACGCTCACGGCGTGGCGCATGGTGGTGACGCGCGCCGTCGTGAGCGAGGCGGACACGGTTCTGATCTGGGGGATCGGCGGTGGAGTCGCCGTGGCGGCGCTCCAGATCGCGAAGCTGCAGGGCGCGCGCGTGTGGGTGACGTCAGGGAGCACCGCGAAGCTCGAGCGCGCGAGCGCGCTGGGCGCCGACGCGACCTTCAATCACAACGAAGTGGAAGTGGGGCGGGAAGTGCGCGCGCTCACCGGAAAGAAGGGCGTGGACGTGGTGATAGACAACGTGGGACAGGCCACCTGGAAGCAGTCGCTCGTGGCGCTCGGCAAGCAGGGCCGGCTCGTGACCTGCGGCGCGACCACCGGCCCCATGGTGGAGACGGACGTGCGCAGGCTCTTCTGGAATCAGTGGACCATCATGGGCTCGACGATGGGAAACGATCGCGAGCTGGACGCCGTGATGCGCGCATTCTCGGCGGGAATGCTGACGCCGCCGCTCGATTCCGTGTTCGAGATGGACTCCGGACGCGCGGCGTTCGAGCGTCTGGCATCGGGGGAGCACTTCGGGAAGATCGTCATCCGCGTGGGCGACTGAGCGGCTGGGCTCACACCACCTTCCACCACGGTGCGGCGAGCACGTTGCGGGCGATCCACTGCGTTTCGGTGCCGCAATGAAGTAGAAGCCCGCCGTCGCACTTGTCGGGATACTCTTCCATGAAGGTCGTGATGTTCGCGGCGAGCTTGTGGGACGGTCGCTTCGTTGCCTTCACCTCGATGGGAAGGAGACGCCCCTCGCTCTCCACCACGAAGTCCACCTCGTGGCCCGCTGTCGTGCGCCAGTACATCACTTCGGCCTGTGCGGCGCTCGCATCCCGCCAGGCCATGAGGTCGCCGAGGATGATGTTCTCGAGGTGAGCGCCGCCGGGCCTCGACTCCCCGGCGAGGAAGAGCGCGAGCCCCGTATCGCTCCAGTAGGCCTTCGGAGTCTTGAGTAGCCGCTTGGTGCGGTTCACGGCGTACGCGGGGAGTCGCACGAGCTGAAACGAAGTCTCGAGAAGGTCGAGATAGCGGTGCACCTGCGGCTGCGCCATGCCGACGTCGCGTCCCAGCTCTGTCTGATTCACCAGGGAACCGAGCCGCAGGCATATGGCGCGCATCAGTCGCCTGAAGTCGGTGAGATTCCCGACGGCCGTGAGATCGCGGAGGTCGCGCTCGAGGTAGGTCTGCACGTAGCCGCGCCACCACACCGTGCGCTGCTCGGTGGAATCGAGCCAGTGCGCCGGAGTCGGGAAGCCTCCACGGCGCGCGAGCTCGCGCCAGTTCGTCGCGGGCGTGGGGTCATCTCGTACGATGTCGAACCATTCCGCGGACGGAGCCGCGAGCAGAGCGTCCCAGATCCCGGTGGCGCCGAGGCCGAGCTGCTCGCGATGGGTGAGCGGCCAGAGCGATACATAGGTGGCGCGTCCCGCGAGCGACTCGGAAACCTTGCGCATGGTGAGGAGGTTGGCGGAGCCCGTGAGCACGAATTGGCCGGGAGTGCGGATCGGGGCTTCGTCCACCGCGCGCTTGATCGCGAGGAGGAGGTCGGGCGCGCGCTGCACTTCGTCCAGCGTGATGCGGGGCGCGCGGCGCGCGAGCGAGTCGGGATCGCTCTGTGCCTGGCTCCTGACTTCGAAGTCGTCGAGCGAGAAGTACGGTCTGTCGCGGTCGGGCGCGAGGGTGCGAACGAGCGTGCTCTTTCCCGTCTGCCGCGCGCCCATCACCACCAGCACGGGGGACACATCGGCGGCGGTATCGAAATAGCGCTCGGCGGCTCGCGGGAGCACTTCCCGGGCCGGTGGGAGAGCGGGATCGGCGGGTTCGGCCATGGCGGCAGACAATGGTTATATCGTTATGACATAATGGGTTACGACATGTGTATGATATCCATACATTGTATGAATGGATATCATACATTGCATGAATAAATCGAAGAGGAGCCGAACGCAACCCTCGTTCGTACCTCTCCCGTTAACTTCCAGCGCATATGGATCGCGTCGAGGAACTCATTACCGTGAGAACTAGCGCGGCGCACGCGCTCGACGTACTGCTCACGACCGGTAACCTCCGGCGCTGGGCAGCGCCCGACATCTCCGTCACGCCCCTCACCGTGGCGACGCGGCTCGGGCCCGGAGATCGCTTCCGCATCCACGTACTCGGCCCGCTGCAGTTCGACTATACAGTGGAGGCGGCGAGCGAGCGCGAGGTGGTGTTCGCCTTCAAGGGTCCGTGGCGCGGGAGCGAGCGCTGGAGCTTCATCGCCGACGGCGCGGAGACCATCGTGCGGCGCGTGCACGAGGTGTACGGCGGCTCGATAGTGAAGGAGCTGGCGTGGAATACCGTGGGGCGGCTCGCGGTGATCGCGCACTTCAAGCTGGAGCTCGCGCGCTTCCGCGACCTCGCGGAGCGTGAGCCGGGCGCGGGCGCGGAGATCGAGGCGCCCGATCAGGCGGTGCCGCTGCCCGGCGATCCAGGCGAAGCCGGTCCGCAGGCCCCCGATCGCGAGCCTCCCGAGTTTCCGGTGGACGATGGCTGAGCGCGCGCAGTACACGCAGGAGGAGCAGGGCGAGATTCGCGCGGCGCTCACCGGCGGTGAGCAGCCGCACTGCCCGCGCTGCGAGGCGGTGATGACGGCGCGTCCCATCGGTGGCGGTTCCTTCGGGCTGGGCTACGCCCGCCGGCGCGAGTGGCTCATCTGTCCGAAGTGCCATCGGAGCGCGATCTTCGACGTGAGGCGCGGGACGCGCAACTGAGCGGTAGATTCTCCCCCAATGTCCCCCGACCCGGATTTCTTCCAGCGCATCCAGGCGAGCTTCCTTCAGCTCGCCGATTACGTGCCGGCGCTCGCCGGCGCGCTCGTCGTGCTCTTTGCCGGCTATCTGCTGGCCAAACTCATCGAGCGCGGCACCGATCGGCTGCTCGATCGACTGGGGCTGAATCACTGGCTCGAGCGCGGCGGCGTGCTGCAGGCGGTGGAGCGGACGGGGTGGCGCAGAACGCCTTCGCGCCTCTTCGCGTCGATCGTGTTCTGGTTCATCATGTTCTCGGTGATCCTGCTGGCGGCGAGGGCGCTCGGCCTGAGCTCGCTCGCCGATGTGTTTACCGAGCTGGTGAGCTACATACCGAGCGTGATCGCCGCCGTGGTGATCCTCGTGCTCGGGATCGTGCTCGGCGAGTTCGTCGATGGTCTCATCATGGCGTCGGCCGGCGGGCTCAGAGGCGGCTCGACGCTGGCGCGCGTGGGGCGCGGAGTGGTGGTCGTGCTCGCGATCTTCATGGCGCTCCAGCAGCTCGGGATCGCGAGCGACATAGTCACCACCGCGTTCGCTATCGTGTTCGGCGCCGTGGCGTTGGCGCTCGCGCTCGCCTTCGGTCTGGGGAATCGCGAGCTGGCGGGTGAAGTGACGCGCGAGTGGTACGAGGCGATGAAGGCCGAGCGCGTGATGCTGGCCCGGAAGGCGGCGCTCCGAGAGGCGGAGGAGGAGGCCGAGGCGAGGGGCGGGGCGCGCCCTTCGGAGACAGTCGATGGCGCGGCCGGGTCCGGCAGCTAACGCGTTGTAGTTTAGCGGTTTACGGGAGCACCCGGCGGTTGTTTTGAAGGGCCCGCCGGGTTATATTTATCCGGTTGGAGCAACTGCGCTCCTCCCTCCCCGAAAACCGTAGAAAATGACCGCTCCGAACAACCGGGAACGTATCGTCTCGCGTCTCATCGACGACGAGATCAAGGAATCGTTCATCAATTATTCGATGAGCGTGATCGTCTCTCGCGCGCTCCCCGATGTGCGCGATGGACTGAAGCCCGTGCACCGTCGCGTGCTCTACGCGATGGACCAGCTCGGCCTCGTTCCGGGGCGCCCCTTCAAGAAGTCGGCGACGGTGGTGGGCGATGTGCTCGGCAAGTACCACCCGCACGGCGATGCGAGCGTGTACGACGCGCTCGTGCGCATGGTGCAGGACTTCTCCCTCCGCTATCCGCTGGTGGACGGACAGGGGAACTTCGGCACAGTCGATGGCGATCCCGCGGCCGCCTACCGTTACACGGAAGCGCGACTCACGCCGATCGCGATGCAGATGCTCGCCGACATCGACAAGCAGACCGTCGATTTCGCGCCGAACTTCGACGACCGGCTCGAGGAGCCGAAGGTTCTTCCCTCCGGAATCCCGAACCTGCTCGTCAACGGTTCGTCGGGCATCGCCGTCGGAATGGCCACCAACATCCCGCCGCACAATCTGCGCGAGGTGGTCTCGGCGATCGTTCACATCATAGACCATCCCGACGCCACGCCGGGCGAAGTGCGCAAGCACATCAAGGGTCCCGACTTCCCGACCGCCGGCTACATCTACGGCCGACAGGGAATCAAGGACTATCAGGAGACGGGGCGCGGCCGGATCGTGATGCGCGCGCGCGCGGTGATCGAGGAGAAGGAGTCGAGCAACAAGTCGCAGATCGTGGTCACCGAGCTGCCGTATCAGGTGAACAAGGCGCGCATGGTGGAGCAGATCGCCGAGCTCTCCAACGAAAAGAAGATCGAGGGGATCAGCGCGCTGCGCGACGAGTCGTCGAACCGCGAGGGGATGCGGGTCGTGATCGAGTTGAAGCGCGATGCGATCCCGCGCGTGGTGCTGAATCAGCTCTACAAGCACACGCAGATGCAGGCCACCTTCGGCGTGATCAACCTAGCGCTCGTGCCCGACGAGAACACGGGGCAGCTCGTGCCGAAGGTGATGCCGATGCGCGATATGCTCGAGCACTACATCGCGCACCGCCACGAGGTGATCGTCCGGCGTACGCAGTTCGATCTCGACAAGGCGCTGGAGCGGGAGCACATCCTCGAGGGTCTGAAGATCGCCGTCGACAACATCGACGAGGTCATCAAGATCATCCGCAAGGCCGAGGACACGCCCACCGCCAGCGCGCGACTGCAGAAGCGCTTCTCGCTCAGCGAGCGGCAGGCCGAGGCGATCCTCAACATGCGCCTCGCCAAGCTCACCGGCCTCGAGATCGAGAAGCTGGAGGAAGAGCTGAAGGAAGTTCGCGCCTTCATCAAGGAGATGCGCGCCATCCTCGCTTCGCGCGACCGGCGCATGACGATCCTCAAGGACGAACTGCAGGAGCTCGCCGGCAAGTTCGGCGATGCGCGCCGCACCGAGATCACGAGCGACGAGGGCGAGTTCACCATAGAAGACCTCATCGCCGAGGAAGACATGGTCGTCACCGTGTCGCACACCGGCTACATCAAGCGGACCTCGGTATCCACGTACAAGAAGCAGCGTCGCGGAGGGCGCGGCCTCAATGGCCAGGGGCTCAAGGATGAGGACTTCGTCGAACACCTCTTCATAGCGTCGACGCACGATTACATCCTCTTCTTCACGGATGACGGTCGCTGCTTCTGGCTCAAGGTGCACGAGATCCCGCAGGCGGGACGCGCGGCGCGCGGCAAGCCGGTGGTGAATCTGATCAACGTCGCTGCCAACACGCCCATCTCGGCCATGGTGCCGGTGCGCGAGTTCAGCGACACGCAGTATCTCCTCTTCGCCACCAAGCTCGGCACGGTGAAGAAGACTGCGCTCTCGCAGTACTCCAACCCGCGCTCCAGCGGCATCAAGGCCATCAAGATCGACAAGGATGATGAGCTGATCGATGTCCAGATAACCACCGGAGCGAACGACATCGTGCTGGCCACCAAGCACGGGCTGTCGATCCGATTCCACGAGGCGGACGTGCGCCAGATGGGGCGCGACACCACCGGCGTGAAGGGGATCGAGCTCCGCTCCGATGACGTGGTGAAGGGGATGGTCGTGGTCAAGCGCGACGCCACGCTCCTCGTCGTGACCGACAAGGGGATGGGGAAGTGCTCGCCCATCGACGCGTACCGCGTGCAGAAGCGGGGCGGGAAGGGGATCATCACCCTCAACCGCACCGACAAGACAGGTGACGTCGTCTCGCTCAAGGAAGTCCTTCCTGACGACGAACTGATGCTGATCACCAAGCACGGCGTCGTGATCAGGATGCCGGTGAAGGGTATCCGGGTCGCGGGGCGCAATACGCAGGGTGTGAAGCTCGTCAACCTCGATGATGGCGATCGCGTGTGCGACGTCGCGCGCGTGGTAATCGAGGACGATGAGCAGGGCAGCGACGAGACGGCGATCGACCCGGTTGGAGTGGCTCCGGAAGAAGACGAAGAGTAGGCGCTCACCCACTGGCGCCGAGCGCGCCGCCGTGACAGAGTGAAGGATGACTTCCATCGACTCGACGGCGCGCCTCGACGCGCCTTCAACTGACCCAGTACGGCCGGCGCTCGTGGGCCTGGCCGAGATCCGTGCGGCCGCGGCCATCATCGATGGCCTCGCGGTCCGCACCCCCCTTCTCCCCACCCCCGACATGGTTCCCGGCGCGCCGGACATCCGGGTCAAACCCGAGATGCTCCAGCGCGGCGGGGCCTTCAAGTTCAGGGGGGCATACACATACCTCTCCCGTCTCACGCCGGAGGAGCGGTCGCGCGGGGTGATCGCTCCTTCGTCCGGGAACCACGCGCAGGCGGTTGCGCTCGCGGCGCGTCTGATGGGCATTCCCGCCGTGGTGGTGATGCCCACCACCGTCACCGCGGCCAAGCGCGGCGGCGCCGAGCGGCTCGGCGCCCGCGTCGAGCTCGCGGGAACCACCACCGCGCACCGTATGGACCGTGCGGTCGAGATCGCGCGCGACGAGGGGCTCACTCTGGTTCCGCCGTACGACGACCCCACCATAATCGCCGGGCAGGGAACCGCGGGCCTCGAGATAGTGGCCGATGCTCCCGATGTGGCGCTGGTGCTCGTACCCGTGGGTGGCGGCGGACTGAGCGCGGGAGTCGCCACCGCCGTCAAGCTGTTGGCGCCGTCCGCCCGAGTGGTGGGTGTCGAGCCCGCCGGCGCGCCGAAGCTCACGCGCGCGCGCGAGGCTGGTGCGCCAGTGCGGCTGGAACGCACCCACAGCCTCGCCGATGGGCTGATGGCGGTGGAGATCGGAGCGCTCCCCTTCGCGCACCACCAGGCGTACATCGACGAGGTGGTGACCGTAGATGATTCCGCGCTGCGCGATGCCGTGCGCTACCTGCTCGATCGCGTGAAGATTCTGGCCGAACCGAGCGGCGCGATCACCGTAGCCGCGCTGCGTCAGGGGCTGGTGCAGCTACCAGCTACCGGTACCACCGTGGCCGTCCTCAGCGGCGGCAATATCGAGTACCCGGATCTCGAGAAGCTCCTCGGGAATGGATAAAGCCAGGATCCTGATCGCCGACGAGGACGAGCTCCTCGCGCGTTCTCTCTCCTGGCTGCTGAAGGAGCAGGGGTACGACGTCGCGCTCGCTCCTCGGGGCACCTGCCTCAAGGAGCAGCTCGACTCGTACGATCCCGACCTGCTCATGTTCGACGTGGTGAGTGGCGACGGTGACGACCGGCTGCAGCTCCTCCGCGAGATCAGCGCCGACAAGCGGTGGCGCGACATGCCGGTACTGGTGGTCTCCACGCAGCCCGCCGATCAGGCGATCCCGCGTCTCCTCGACAGCGGCGCATCGGATTTCGTCGGCAAGCCGTTCAACGTGCGCGAGCTGCTGGCGCGCGTGAGCGCGCAGCTCCGATCGCGCCGCCAGCTCCTGAGTGCGCGCTCGGATCTGCGCAGCACGCGCGCCGAGCTGGCCAGCGCGCGCGCGCAGGTGGAAAGCGGCCGCGAGATCGTGGACATCCTGCACGAGGTCACGGGCGACTTTTCGTCGGACGAACTGTACAACGTCCTCGTGCGTCGCGTCGCCCGGGCGCTCGACATCTCGCACTGCTCGCTCATCCTCGCACGCTCCGACGACGAGGTGGGAATCGTCGCCGCCGCGTACGAGGCGCAGGGGCTCGCGCAGGTGGAGATCCACCTCGATCGCTATCCCGAGATACGAACCGCGCTCTCCACCGGCACGCCGGTCGTGATCGAGGACGTGGATCAGAGTCCGCTCTACAACGACGTGCGTCTCGACTGGGCCGCACAGGGCACGCTCATTCCGTATCGCTCGGTGGCGGCTCTTCCATTCAGGCTCGACGGCGAACAGTCGGGCGTGATCTTTCTTCGTACTCTCCTCGACGAGCAGCCGCTCCGGCAGAGCGACGTGGAGTTCGCCGAGATGGTGATCCGCGCTGCGGTCGCCGCGATCCGGCGCGCGCAGCTCATCGAGGCGGCGCGCGCCGACAGGGCCCGGCTCGAGGTGCTTGCGCTCACGGACCCGCTCACGCACACTCACAACAGACGCGCGCTGATCGAGCGGCTCACCGAGGAGCTGGAGCGCGCGCGCCGCTACTCCCTCGCCCTGGCGCTCCTGATCGTCGATCTCGATCACTTCAAGACGGTGAACGACTCGTACGGCCACCTCGTTGGCGATGAAGTTCTGCGCGGAGTCGCCCGCATGCTGCAGCGCGAGGCGCGCGCCGTGGACGTCGTCGCGCGCTACGGCGGCGAGGAATTCATCGTCATCCTTCCAGAGACGACAGCCGAGGGAGCGGTAGCGCTCGCCGAGCGTATACGCGAGCGGATCGCGAACACTCCTCCTGTGCCCGGCGGCGAATACGGCTGGCTCCGCGTCACGGTCAGCATCGGTGTCGCCACCGTTCCTTCCTCGCACGCGAATTCGCCGGAGGAGCTGATCGCGCTGGCCGACGCGGCGCTCTACCGCGCGAAGGCCGAGGGACGCAACCGGGTCTGCGCCGCCTGAAATGAAGCGCTTCGCCGCGTTCGAGCCGCCGGAATACCTGGCGTGGGAGCGCGACGAGGCCGTGATGCGCGAGCACGACGCGACGCTCGAGCGCGACCCCGAGCGCGCGCGCGTCCTGCGAACGCTCGACAGACCGCGCCTCCTCGACATGTATCGCGGCCTGGTGCGCAACCGGCTCACCGACATCACCCTGAAACGGCTCGTGCGCCAGGGCGTGATATCGAAGGCCTGGCTCGGTACCGGCGAGGAGGCGTCCACCATCGGACCGGTGCACGCACTGCGGCGCAGCGGCGCCGATCACGATGTGATAGCGCCGATGATCCGCAACGGCGGCGGCTGTCATGAATTCGGGATGCCGGTCGCCGACATCATCCGCTCCTACATGGGCACGTCCGACGGTCCGTCGCACGGCCGCGATGGCCATTACGGTGACATGTCGCGCGGCATCCTCCCGCCCGTGAGCCCGATTGGCGACGTGGTCCCGGTGACCGTGGGGATCGCGCTCTCGCTCCGAGCGCGCGGCAGCGACTCCGTGGCGATGACCTGGATCGGCGATGGAAGCACGAAGGCAGGCGTCGCGCACGAGGCAATGAACTTCGCGGCGGTGCAACGGGTACCGGCGGTCTTCATCATCCAGAACAACCAGGTCGCACTCGGTACTCGACTCGACCAGCACCACCTCGCCGCCGGACGCGGAAACTTCGACGACTGGCCGCGCGCCTACGGCATGTGGGGCGGCGTCTTCGACGGCAACAACGTGCTCGATGCGTGGGCGCTCACCACCCTCGCGGTGGCTCGCTGCCGTGCCGGCGAGGGGCCCGCGCTCCTGGTGGCGGAGACATTCCGCATGGGCGGCCACGCCACGCACGACGAAGCCGAGGCGCGCCGGACCTTCTCCGCCGAACTGTTCGCCGAGTGGGGGCGGCGCGATCCGATCGCGCTGTACGAGGAGTATCTCGTGGAGTACGGGATCCCCCGCGCCGATCTCGAAACGGCCGAGTCGGAGGTCACGGCGGAGGTGGAACGTGCGGAGGCCGAAGCGCTCGAGAGCAGGGAGGCGCGCATGCCGCGTGGCGAGAGCGCGGTGCTGGGCGTCTATTCCGTATGAGACCATGGATACGTTCGGTGCGGCGCGTGGCCGTGCTTGCGTTCGTGCTGTCCGCGGCCGCCCCTCGTGTCGGGAGCGCGCAGGCGCTGCTCGCGCGCGCCGACTCGCTGATGAACGCCGGCCGCGTGTTCGCCGCCGAATCGATCTTCTACTACATGGTGCGGCGGGATCCTCGCAACCCCGCCGCTCGACTCGCGCTCGGCAAATACCTCGCGGCGCGCGGCGCGCTCAAGGTCGGCGCGGTTCTCATGGAGGAAGCGCGCTACTTCGGAGGTGATCCGGCCACGGTCGCCGACGCTCTCGTCCCCGTCTACGAGCAGCTCGGCGACTACGCCGCGCTCGCGGCGCTGCCGAAGTCGCCGCTCGACTACGCCCAGCGCCGCCGCGCGGAATGGCTGCGCGACCACCCGCCGGCGGTGACTGGCCCCGATTCGGCGCTCGCCGCGTACGCGGTGAACGACACGCATCTACTGGGCGAGGTGACGCTCGGCGTGGGCACCGACAGCGTGCGCGCGGTGATCGAGGGGCGGGTGACCGGCGTGGTGCTCGACACATCGTGGATCCGGCACGAAGACCTCGTGCGCTTCGCATCGCGCGGGGAGCGCGACCCGCGGAAAGTCGCGGCCGTGGCGCGTGAGCTGCGCGTGGGCGAGATCGTCCTGACCAACGTGCCGGTGCGCTTCGAGGTGCTCCGCTCCAGCGTGGGCGCGATCCTGGGGCTCGATGTGCTCGGCCGCCTCGCGCCCACGTTCCGCCCGGGGGTCGGGGAGATGCTCCTGCGTCG
>JBIQLU010000098.1:0-10426 GCA_044463985.1 Gemmatimonas aurantiaca
TTTCATGGAAGGCAGTTCTCCTTGTCTCCTTGCAGTTCTCGGCCCTTCTCCCTTTTGCCGTTTCCATCCCCCACCGCAATCCGTACAAAGTGCCCGGAAAAGATTGACGCCGAGAGAAGGAGCCGCGAGAACGGGGCAGTTTCCGGGTGCCCCAGATTTCAGCGTTCCACCCCTCGGCATCAATCAAACACCGAGCTAGTGCATGGCGCGTCCCTGTTGGACGCCGGACCTAAAGAGCTAGCGCGCTATTCTATTCCTCGACGGGCTCGAGTGGGACTTCCGATTCCGGGGCCTTGGTGATACCGAGTACCGCTTTGACCTTCTCCTCGATCTCCGCCATCATGGCCGGATTGTCCTTCAGGAACATCTTGGCGTTCTCTCTGCCCTGACCGATCCGCTGCCCGTTGTAGCTGTACCAGGCGCCGGACTTGTCGATGATGTTCGACTCGGAGCCGATGTCGACGAGGAGCGAAGTGTGGCTGATCCCCTCGGCATACATGATGTCGAACTCGGCCTGCTTGAAAGGAGGCGCCACCTTGTTCTTGACCACCTTGACGCGCACGTGCGATCCGGTCACGTCGTCCTTCTCCTTCACCGCACCGATCCTCCGGATGTCCAGGCGAACGGAAGCATAGAACTTGAGCGCCTTGCCACCGGTGGTGGTTTCCGGATTGCCGAACATGACGCCGATCTTCTCGCGGAGCTGGTTGATGAAGACCACCGAGGTACGCGAGCGAGCGATGGCGCCGGTGAGCTTGCGGAGCGCCTGACTCATGAGACGCGCCTGCAGACCGACGTGCGAGTCGCCCATGTCGCCCTCGATCTCCGCCTTGGGGACGAGCGCGGCGACGGAGTCGATCACCACGACATCCACCGCGCCGGAGCGAACGAGGATCTCGCAGATTTCGAGCGCCTGCTCGCCGGTATCCGGCTGAGAAATGAGGAGGTTCTCGACGTCGACGCCGAGCTTCGCGGCGTACTCCGTGTCGAGAGCGTGCTCCGCGTCGATGTAGGCAGCGACACCGCCGGCGCGCTGCGCGTTCGCCACGACGTGGAGACAGAGGGTGGTCTTGCCGCTCGACTCCGGACCGTAGATCTCCGTGATCCTTCCACGAGGGATCCCGCCTACGCCGATGGCCGAGTCGAGGTTGATGGCACCAGTGGGGATCGAATCGACCCGCACACGTGCGGTATCGGAGCCCATCTTCATGATCGATCCCTTCCCGCAGCTCTTCTCGATCTGCGCGATGGCCAGATTCAGTGCCTTTTTCTTGTCGTCCTGGATGCTGGAGACAGCCATTCTAGTCCGCTCTGCGCTGAAACGTGAAACTTCCGCTTGATCTGGCCGTGCGAGGGAATCTACCTCGATTCCCGGCAATTCCCAGACCCGAATAAAATACGAAAGGTAGGGGGCGAAGTCAAGCTTTCCAGGGAAGGGAGAATGCGTTCTCGACGTGCCGGACCTGGGCCCGCTCGCCCTCGATGAGTACCCCGACCACGTCGAAACGATACGTATGTTCCGGAGAACCAAAGCGGCTTATCCACACTCGAGCCGAACGGACGAGCTCGCGCTGCTTCCGCCAGTTCACTGCCTCGATCGGATGCCCGAACTCGGCTCCCCGGCGCGCCTTGACCTCCACGAACGCCACCGCCCCTCCCCGCTCCACTATCAGGTCCAGGTCGCGGTGCCCGCTCCGATACCGCTTGGCGAGCACCCGCCATCCCCGCTCCACGAGCCACCGCTCCGCTATCCGCTCGCCCAACTTCCCGAGCCCCTGCCGATCGTTTGACATGGGGCGAAGATAGGGCCCCCCTGCGAAGGTGCATCACCAAAAGTTCGGTCGCACAATCGAAATCGCGCGGGGGTCGGGGTAGGGACGGAAACTACAAAAGGGAGAAAGGCCGAGAGAAGCAAAGAGGCAAGGAGAACATCTCTTCCATTGAGGGCTCCTTGTCTCCTTTCGACCATCTCTGCACTGAAGGTTCAGTGTGATTGGGGGGAACTGCTCCCGCGCTTAGAGCTCTAAGCGCGGGAGCAGTTCCCCCCAATCACACTGCACTCTCATTATCGAGGTGATGGAAAGGAGAAAAGGAGCATTCACTGATGCGGAGTCCTCCAGACCTCCTTGCTCCTCTCGGCCTTTCTCCCTTTTGTAGTTTCCCCTCCCTACCCCGATCTCTACCCGCAGATGCGGTCGAGGTCCTCGAGGCCGGCGAGGACGTCGCGGGCCTTGGAGCCGTCGGGGGGGCCGAGTACGCCCGCGTCGTGGAGCTGGTCGATGATGCGGGCGGCGCGACCGTAGCCGATCTTGAGGCGGCGCTGGAGGAGCGAGGTGGAACCGAGTTGATGCTGGATCACCACCTCCGCCGCTTCGCGGAAAAGCTTGTCACGTTCGCCGGGCTCGGTGGCGTCCTGACCGCCGTTGGCCTCCTGCGCCTCGCGCGCACGGATCTCCTCGAGGATGTCCGATTCCGCCTCCATCGGCTCTTCGGGTATGAGTCCCTCCGCCTCCGCCTTCGCCCTCCGCTCCTCGGCACGACCCTCGTACCAGTGCATCAGCCGCTCGGTGTCTTCGCTGCTGATGTAGGCACCCTGCAGACGCGCTGGCTCCGACTTTCCGGGCGGGATGAAGAGCATGTCGCCGTTGCCCAGCAGAGTCTCGGCGCCGACTCCATCGATGATCGTGCGGCTGTCCACCTGCGACGCCACACGGAAGGCGATCCTGCTCGGGAAGTTCGCCTTGATGAGGCCCGTGATGACGTTCACGCTGGGGCGCTGCGTCGCGAGAATGAGGTGCAGTCCGATCGCACGCGCTTTCTGCGCGAGCATGGCGAGCGGTGTCTCCACTTCACCCTGCACGGTCATCATCAGGTCCGCGAGCTCATCGATCACCACGACGATGTACGGGATGACGTCGCCGGTGTAGGCGAGCTCCTCGAAGGCCACATCGGGACGCTTCGGCCGCTTCAGCTTTTCGCCGGCCTGTACGCGACGATTGAAATCCTGGATGTTGCGACAGCCGTTGGCGGCGAGCAGCTCGTAGCGCTCCTGCATCTCGATCACCGCCCACTTGAGAACCGCGGCGGCGTCGCGATTGTCGGTGATGACCTTGTGGCGCAGATGCGGGAGCACGTTGTAGACGGAGAGCTCCACCATCTTCGGATCCACCATCAGGAATCGCAGCGTGCGCGGCGTGTGGCGGTAAGCGAGACTCGTGATGATCGTGTTCACGCACACCGACTTTCCCGAGCCCGTTGCGCCAGCGATCAGGAGGTGCGGCATCTTGGCGAGGTCCGCCACTATCGGCTTCCCCTCGAGATCCCTGCCGAGCGCAATCGGGAGCGCAGCGCGCGCATTCTGGTATTCGCGCGACTCCACCAGCTCGCGGAACGCCACGATCTCCGCCGTCGGATTCGGTACTTCCACGCCAACCGCGCCGCGCCCCGGGATTGGCGCCACGATCCGGATGCTCGCCGCGCGCATCGCGAGCGCGAGGTCGTCGGCGAGACTCGCGATCTGACGAACCTTCACGCCCGGCGCCGGCTCGACCTCGAACTGCGTCACCACCGGCCCCGTGGTGCGGCCTGTGATCTCCGCCTCCACGCGGAACGTCCCCAATGCTTCCTTCAGTTTGGCGCCCATCTCATCGAGTTCGCGGCGCCCCGCATCGGTGTTCCGCGGCGGCCCCGGCGTGAGGAGGTCGATCGGCGGCAGTTCCTGATGGCGCTCGCTGACCTCTTCGCTCGCGTCTATCGCGGCGGCTATCCGCTCATCGTGCCCGGCGGTGTCCAGCCCCTTCCCCTTCCTGCCGCGGCGCGGCAGCGGGAAGAGCTCGCGATGCTGCGGCTCGGGAGTCGCTGCCTCCTCCTGCATCAGCGACGGGTCGATCGCCGGCATCTCTTCCGGTGCGGGCTCGAGCGCCGTCGGCTCCGCGTCGTCCGACGCACTTTCCCTCCGCCGCTTCCGGCGCCCTCTGCTCGTCACCTCCTCCGCAGCGTCCGCATCGGAGTCCGCGCCGGCTGCTGCACGCGGCGGCACGCTGCCTACCACTACGCGTATCGGATTCCAGGCAAGCGTCAGGATCGTGAGCGCGCTGAACGCGAGGATCACCGCCAGCCACGCCCCCCAGTGCAACGCCGCCTCGAGATAGTAGGCGACGAACCCGCCCCACAGCCCGGAGAGTCGCGTCGACTCGCGGCCCGCATCCACCGAGAGCGCGATGGCGATCGGCAGGAGCACGACCACGCCGATGAGGAAGAAGAGCCACGACCGATCGGTATCCGAACGCATGCGCCCGAAGAGGCGCAGCGCGTGAACCGCGGGAATCAGCGGAAGGAGAATGGCAGCCGGTGTGCCCAGCAGCGCGACGATTCCGGCACGCACGCAGGCGCCGGCCGGTCCCATCGGCGACGTCGCTCGCGTGCAGCTCACGCCTGCCGAGTCGTGGCCTCCGAGTATCGCGACGGCGAGGAAGATCGCGAAGAGGAGGAGTGCCACGCCCACCAGCTCCCGCCTCGATTGGGGGCCGCCCACCGTCCTACCTCTCGAGGCGCGGACCGAGCGCCGTTATCTGGCGGTCCTGGTAGAGTGGCACCACGGGAAACGCGTCGATCGTGGCGCACAGCTCCAGATCCTTCTCGAAGCCGGCCTCCGCGAGGGCACGCCCATGTTCCGATTCGGCGAAAAGTCTCGCGAGGTCATCGCCGTAGCGCTCTTCGAGCATCATGCAGACGTTCGCGGCGTCGCCCAACTCGACTTCGGGGACGTTCACCGAGAGATCGCGGGCGTAGCGCCCCGCGCACGCCGCATCCTCGAGCGAGAAGAGGCGATCGCGCCCTGCGCAGAGGATGGTGACGGCGGTGCCGCCGCGCAGCGCCGTCCGCAGCAGCGCCGATACCGCGCTGAAATTGACGTACGATGCAACCACCACGTCGCGCGCGCCCTGGATGCCGGCCAGCGCCGCGGTTCCATTCGTGGTGGTCATGAGCAGCGTCCTACCCTCCACCGAGTCGCGCGTCAGCTCGAGAGGCGAATTGCCGAGGTCGAAGCCGGGAATGGGGAGCATCTTGCGCTCGCCTGCCAGACGTACCTCGGATCGCTCGAAGTTGCGCGCGCGAGTCATCACCTCTTCGGCGCTCTCGAGGGGCACTACGTTCCTCGCACCATTGGCCAGGGCGGCAGCGATGGTGGTCGAGGCCCTCAGGACATCGATCACCGCCACGACGCGGCCCGTGACGGCGGCCGGCGCGGTGGTCGCCAGCCCGAACAACACGTCGAGTCGCATCTACTGCTCCCGCAACAGGTCGCCTTCGCGCTCCAGGAATTTCGTGTCCACCTCGCCTGCCTTGAAGCGCGGATTCTGCATCAGCCTTCCCAGGAAAGGGATCGTGGTCGTGACTCCCTCGAGGACGAAACTCTCCAGCGCGGTCTGCATCCGCTTCACGGCTTCCGCCCGGTCGCGTCCCTGGCAGATGAGCTTCCCGAGGAGCGAGTCGTAGTAGGGCGGAACCGTGTAGCCGGCGTAGACGTGCGAGTCCACGCGCACACCCGGGCCGCCGGGCGGATGGAAGACGTCGATTCGCCCGGGCGATGGCTGGAAGTTGCGCGCTGGATCCTCCGCGTTCACGCGCACCTCGATGACGTGCCCCCGCAGCGGCGGGAGGGTGGTGATCGAGAGCGGTTCGCCGGACGCGACGCGGATCTGTTCCTTCACGAGGTCGATGCCCGTGAGCATCTCGGTGACCGGGTGCTCCACCTGGATGCGCGTGTTCATCTCCATGAAGTAGAACGAGCCATCCTCGTCGAGGAGCATCTCGATGGTGCCCGCGCCGACGTAGTTGATCGCGGCGGCGCCGCGGATCGCGGCATCGCCCATCGCGGCGCGCAGCTCCGGCGTCACGGCGGGGCTCGGTGCTTCCTCGACGAGCTTCTGGTGCCGGCGCTGGACGGAGCAGTCGCGTTCACCCAGATGGATCACGTGGCCGTGCTTGTCGCCCATGATCTGGAACTCGACGTGGCGCGGACGTGCGAGGTATTTCTCGACGTACACGTCGCCCGAGCCGAACGCGGAGAGCGCCTCCGAGCGAGCGAGCTGGAAGGCGCGCGCGAACTCGTCGGGATCGTTCGCCACGCGCATCCCCTTACCACCGCCGCCCGCCGCCGCCTTGATGATCACGGGGAAGCCGATGCCGCGCGCGAACTCGAGCGCTTCGTCGGGGTCCTCCACCGGACCGGGAGTGCCGGGTACCACCGGCACGCCGACATCGGCCATGGCCTTCCGCGCCGCCGCCTTGTCGCCCATCACGCGGATCTGTTCCGCCGTGGGACCGATGAAAGCGATGTTCGATGCAGCGCACGTTTCCGCGAACTCCGCGTTCTCGGCGAGGAAACCGTAGCCGGGATGAATCGCGTCGGCGCCGGTGATCTCGGCCGCCGCTATCAGACGCGGAATCTTGAGGTAGGAATCACGGGCGGGCGGCGGACCGATGCACACGTCGTCATCGGCGAATCGAACGTGCAGCGACTCGCGGTCGGCCTCGGAGTATACGGCGACCGTCTGGATGTCGAGTTCCTTGCACGCCCGGATCACCCGCAGGGCGATCTCGCCGCGGTTGGCGATTAGAATCTTTTTGAACATGCCGGTTCAGAATTCGATCGAACGGGGCACGCGGCTGGACACCGGCGCTTCAGCCATCGGTGTCACGCTGGAAGCCGTCCCAGCTCGTGTCGCTGGACCCCTCCACACCCTGCGCGCGCAGCGCGAGCTCGCTCGGGTTCGTCGCGTAGAAGAGCGCGCTCTCGTACGAGATCACGCCTCGGGTGTACCACTGCATGAGCGACTGATCGAAGCTCTGCATTCCGTACTGGACCGTGCCTTCCTTGATGAGATCCGGGATGTTGAGCGACTTGCTCATGTCGCGGATCTGATCTCGCACGGCAGCGGTGTTGATGAGAACCTCGCACGCCGGTACGCGGCCGGGGCGGTCGGAGCGCGGCACGAGCCGCAGGGAGATGACCGCGGCGAGCGCGCTCGCCAGCATGAATCGGACTTCGTTCTGCTGGTGCGGCGCGTAGAAGGAGATCACGCGGTTGATGGTCTGCGTCGCGTCGGTGGTGTGAAGCGTGGAGAATACGAGGTGGCCGGTATCCGCGGCCTTGAGCGCCACCTCCAGCGTCTCGACGTCGCGGATCTCGCCGATGAGTATCACGTCGGGATCCTGGCGCAGAACGCGGCGGAGCGCCTGCGCGAACCCGCCCGTGTCGGCGCCGACCTCGCGCTGGTTGATGCTGGAATTGATGTCGCGGTGGAGGAACTCGATCGGGTCCTCGATCGTGATGACGTTCGCGTGGCGCTTCTCGTTGATGTGCTGCAGCATGGCCGCCAGCGCGGTCGACTTTCCCGATCCCGTGATCCCGGTGACCAGTACGAGGCCGCGTGGACGCAGCGCGATTTCCTCCACGATCGGCGGAAGATTCAACTCGCTGGAGTTGCGCACCTGGTACGGAACCGATCGGAGTGCGTACGCAATCGTACCACGCTGCTGATACACGTTGACGCGAAAACGCCCGATACCCGGAACGCCGATTGCGAAGTCGGCCTCCTTCTGCTCGGTGAACTCCTTCACCTGCTTGGGCGTCATGATCTGCTCGGCGAGGGTCTTGAGATCCTCGGGACGCAGCGGCGGAAGATCGAGCGTGGTCAGATCGCCGTTGGTGCGCAGCACGGGAGGTCTGCCCACCTTGAGATGAAGATCCGACGCGCTCTGCTGGATCATGCGCTGCAGAACCGCCTTGAAATTGAACGTGGCCGGTGCACCCTGCGGAGCGCCTGGCGATGGGGGGAGGGGCTGCTCCGACGGCGAGCGCGCTGTGGTCGGGTTAGCCATTCGGTTCGATTCGGAAGAGGACCTGTCCGTACTCCACCGGATGCGCGTCGGAGGCCGGTACCTCTCTGATGACGCCGGAGTATTCGGACTCGATCTCGTTCATGATCTTCATCGCCTCGATGATACAGAGGATCTGTCCCTTCTCGATGCGCGAGCCCTCGCCGACGTACGGCTGCGCTCCCGGTTCCGGCGCGCGGTAGAAGGTCCCGACCATGGGAGACTTGACCTCCAGAAGATTCTCCCGCGGGGGCTCCGGAGCGCTCGGCGCCGCCGCCGGAGCCGGGACTGCCGCGATTCCGTCGGCCGGCGTGAGCTGCTGAACCACGGTCGGCGCCGGAGCCATCGGCTGAAGCTGCATCGGCGCCGCCGCCTGCACCGCACCCCGCTGAGGAGTCTTCGAGATGCGGATCTTCATCCCCTTGTCGGATGCGATCTCGATCGAGTCCACACTCGAGCCGTCGAGCAGCTCGACCAGCTTCTTGACGTACCGTAAGTCGATCATATGCGAGGTGATGGTGATCTCGTTCACGTCGATTCAACCGATCTCGAGCAACTCGCGCGATACGTCCGTGAGAATGCGCGGGCCGTCGGGATCGAGTACAACGTCGTCTTCGATGCGGACACCACCCCAGCCCGCGCGATATACGCCCGGCTCGATGGTGACGACTGCGTGCGGGGGAAGCGTGGCATCGGACGTTCGCGCCAGGCGAGGGGCCTCGTGAACCTCGAGACCGATGCCGTGACCCAGGCTGTGCCCGAACTCCTCGCCGTACCCGCGACCCTCAATGTAGCTCCGCGCCAGCGCGTCGGCATCCCGGCCCGTCATCCCGGCATGAACACCGCGCGAGGCCAGTGCGTTGGCTTCGCGCACCACCTCGTAGACTTCGCGTTGTGCCTCGTCCGCCCGCCCGACCACGAAAGTTCGTGTGACATCGGAACAGTAACCGCCCACTATCGCTCCGAAATCCACGAGAAGGAAGTCCCCCCGCTCGATCCGGCGCGATCCCGGACGCGCGTGCGGAAGCGCGGAGCGCGGCCCGGATGCGACTATCGTCTCGAACGGAAAGCCCTCGCTCCCGCCGTCGCGCAGCGCCCGCTCGAGCGCGCCCGCCACCTCCAGCTCCGTCATTCCCGCGCGCACGCCGCTCACCGTGTGCTCGAGCGCGCGACCGGCAAGTCGCGCCGCATCCTCGATCAGCGCCAGCTCCCCGGCATCCTTCCTCTCACGCAGAACCTCGACCACGTTGACCGTCGCGCGCCACTGCCATCGCGAACCCGCGTTCAGCAGACGCTCGAAATCCCTGTGAACGAGCTGCGCCGACTCGAAGCCCATCAGCTCCACCGAATGTGCTTCGCCCAGCATGCGCCAGAGCCCATCCCATAGACTCTGCCGCTCGATGGAAATGCGCGCCAGATCGCCGACTTCCTCGCCGACCTGTACATCGTAGCGAAAATCGGTGACGAAGAGCAACTCGGAGTGAGTCACGGCGAGCAGGGCGCTCGATCCGCTGAACCCGGTGAGGTACCGGATGTTGGGGAGGGACGTGAGCAGTATACCGTCCAGCTTCGCCGCATCGAGTGCCCGGCGAAGCGCCTGCAGCCGGTCGGGCCGGCGATCAGCCACGTGCCGCGAGCCTGGCTACCAGGCCGCGCAGCGCAAGCTCGTAGCCGTAGGTCCCGAATCCGCAGAGCAGTGCAATCGCGCCGCTCGCCAGAGTGCTGTGCCGTCGCTCCGGCTCGCGAGCGAAGATGTTGCTCACGTGCAGCTCGACATAGGGAATCTGGACGGCGCGAAACGCATCCTGGATGGCGATGCTCGTGTGGCTGTATGCACCTGCGTTGATCACCACTCCGTCCACACGGCCACGCAGCGACTGGATGACCTCCACCAGCTCACCCTCGCCGTTCCTCTGCGAGAACTCCACTGCGACTCCGAGCTCGCCAGCCACCGCGGTGAGATGCCGCTCCACGTCCGCGAGCGTCTCGCGGCCGTAGATCTCCGGTTCGCGCGTTCCCAGGAGATTGAGGTTGGGACCGTTCAGAATCGCTATTCGCACTAGCCCTTGAGCCCGTCCAGCCAGGCGTGAAACAGTTCGAGATCCTGCGGCTCTTCGCCATCGAGGTCGCCGTTCGCGGCGGCCCCGTTGGCGCTCGCCGATTGCACGGCGCCCTCCTGCGACTGCGAGGACTCTCCGTTCCCGCGGCGCGCAAAGAACTCGTCGAACGACAATCCGTTCCTGGGTTCCGAGTCCTCGATTCCCGGAACATCGCGAAACACGTTGTCCAGGGAGAGCGCGGATTCGGCTTCCCTCCCCGGTCGACCATTCGACGCCTCGCGCTCCACGTCCATGGATTCTTCCACGACGGTGGTGTCCACCGATTCTGCCTGGATCGGCGATTCCTCCGCGAGCGCCTCGACACCTTCGACCTCGCTCTCCTCCACGGCTTCCGACCCGGAGTCGCGCTCGGCGAACGGATCGGCCTCCGCGCCCGCGAAGTACTCGGGTTCGGCGACGGTCTCCGCGCTCGCGAGGTACTC
>JBIQLU010000098.1:10526-13965 GCA_044463985.1 Gemmatimonas aurantiaca
CCGCGCCCGCGAAGTACTCGGGTTCGGCGACGGTCTCCGCGCTCGCGAGGTACTCTGGTTCGGCGACGGCCTCGGCGCTCGCGAGGTACTCTGGTTCGGCGACGGCCTCCGCGCTCGCGAAGTACTCGGACTCGACCACGGCTCCCACGTCCTGGCTCGACTTCCACTCCGACTCCTCGGAATCGCTCTCCGACTCGGGAGGAGCGGCCGACTCCGACGATTCGCCGCGAGGCGCCCGCCGATAAGCGAGTGCGCCGAAGAACTCCCGCGCCGTGCGCACCGGTGTCTCCGCAACTTCGTCCACCACAGGAGTCGCCGACTCGCCAGCCGTGAGCTCGGCGATGCGCTCACGGAGTGATTCATCTTCAGGATTGCGGGCAGCGAGATCGCGATAGATGCCCAGCGCACGATCCGCGTAGCCCTGCTGGAGATACAGCTCCGCCATGGTCTCGGTGGCGAAGGTGTCGGAAGAGTCTTCATGCGAGGCGGCGTCGTTGCGCTCTTCCGGCAGCGCATCGATCGTCGTTTCCGCCGGATCCTCCGTGACGCCGAACGACATCACGTCCAGTCCTTCCACGGAGATCGCGGCAGGCGCCTCGTCGGCATCCTCGAAGACCGCGTCGCCGGACGACTCGACGGCGAGTACGTCGTCGAAGATCCGGTCCACCTCGAGCGCGGCATCCTGCATATCGGACGCTTCAGAAAGCTCTTCCACCGCTCCCGACAGCTCGCGGTCGCGCTCGACCTCGGAAGTCTCGACGACAGTCGCCGACTGCTCCTCCATCCGGTCGTCGGAATCGATCGGCTCCGAGGCAGCGGCGACCTCCGCTTCCTCCGCCTCGCCGACGGAGATGTCGATCGGCTCCAGCGTTACCGCGCCCCAGCCCGCGATTTCGTCCATTGGCGATGGCGAAGCTGCTTGTGCGCTGCCCGCCGATGCGCCGAGCGAGGCGAGTTGCTCGGAAACCTCCTCGTTCTGCGGATCGATCTCGAGGAGCTGGCGGTACCATCCACGAGCGCCTTCCACGTCGCCATTTGCCTGCGAGATGTCACCCATGTGGCGGAGGGCGATCAGGTTCTCGGGATCGAGCGTGAGGGCGGTTTCGAACGAAGCCCTAGCTTCATCCACGGAACCACGATCGTAGAGCGCCTGCCCCAGTACGATGTGCCCGCTGATGTAACCCGGCTGGAGCGGGACGTGGCTGCGACAGATCTCGATGGCGGAATCCAGCTCACCACGTTTGCGATACTCGTTGGCGAGCCGCGCGAAAACGCGGCGCGGATTCTCGGCGAATTGCTTCAGGAGATCGTCGATCAGGGCGGAATTGGCCATGCTTTGCCCTCGGGAAGGCCGCCTTTGGAAGGGCGGCGGAAGAGTGTCCAAGATACAAGTAGCAGACGATTCAAGTCAATCGGAAGTGACATTCCAGCTTGCTTTTACGAGACGGCCGCTGGTACATTTCGCCCTCTAGGTCCCTCCCGCTCCATCCCTTTCACACCCAGTCGTCAGGAGTGACGCCACGTGCTGCAAAGCATGCGCAGCTCCGCCAAGTACATCTGGTGGTTCGTAGTTCTCACATTCGTCGTCGTCTTCGTGTTCGCCGAGACCTCCGGCCTCACCGGCCGTGGTGCGCTTACCCGCGGAACCACCGTGGCCAG
Source organism: Gemmatimonas aurantiaca (assembly GCA_044463985.1). Classification (GTDB taxonomy): domain Bacteria; phylum Gemmatimonadota; class Gemmatimonadetes; order Gemmatimonadales; family Gemmatimonadaceae; genus JADGGM01. The sequence goes on from JBIQLU010000098.1 coordinate 12,186, forward strand.
CGTCAATGGGACGGACATCAACTATGACACCTGGCTCAGAGCACGCGAGCAGCGAATCCAGCAGGCGCAGGCACAGAGTCCGCAGCCGCTCACGCTCGACCAGGAGAACCGTATCGAGGACGCCACCTTCGACGACCTCGTGAACGAGATACTCCTGCGACAGGAGTACGAACGGCGGGGCATCACCGTCACGGACGCCCAGATACGGCAGGCCGCCCTGGAGCAGCCGCCGCAACAGTTCCTCGCCAATCCGGAGTTCCAGACCGAGGGACAGTTCGACATCGACAAATACAGGCGCTTCCTCTCCAGTCCCATCGCGAAGCAGTCCGGCGTGAGCTTCCAGCTCGAGCAGTACTACCGGACGGAGCTTCCGCGACAGGAACTCTTCGAGCAGGTGGCGAGCGCAGTCTACGTGACCGACGCGCAGCTCTGGCGGATCTGGCAGGACAGCCACGACTCGGCGCGCGTATCGTACGTGCGCTTCGCGCCCGACCTGATCCCCGATTCCGCCGTCACCGTGAGCGACAAGGAAATCGCCGACTACTTCAAGGCGCACCAGGCGGACTTCCAGAAGCGGCCCGGCCGCGCCGTGGTGACAGTGGCGGTGGTTCCGCGGACCGTCACGGCGGTCGACAGCGCCGAGGTCCTGAAGCACGTCGAGCAGCTCCGCGCCGACATCGTCTCGGGCAAGGAGAGCTTCGCCGACGTCGCCAAGCGCGAGTCCGCGGACACCGCTTCCGCCGCTGATGGCGGATATCTCGGAATGGTCACGAAGGGGAGCTTCGTCGAAGAGTTCGACAGCGCGGCCTTCGCCCTCCAGCCGGGCCAGATATCGCAGCCGGTTCTGACTCCGTTCGGCTACCATCTCATCGAAGTGGATGCGAAGAAGGGTGACTCCATCGGCGTCCGTCACATCCTGCTTCGCATCCAGCAGAGCGACTCGTCGGCATCGTGGAGCGACAGCCGGGCCGACTCGCTCGCCAAGGCCGCGAGCTCCGACAAGCCCGCGGTATTCGACAGCATCACCAAGGCACTCGGACTCGAGACCTTCCAGGCCAGCGCGACCGAGAACGAGCCGCTGACGCACGAGGGGAAGTACGTTCCGAGCGTGAGCGCGTGGGCGTTCAACGCGCGGCCGGGCGAGACGAGCGATCTCATCGACGGGCAGGACGCGTACTACGTCGCGCTGCTCGACTCGCTCACCGAAGGCGGCGACGCAACGCTGCAGACGGAGCACGACGACATCGAGCGCGAGCTGAAGCGACAGAAGAAGCTCGAGATGCTGCTCCCGCGCGCCGAGAAGATTTCGTCGGCCGTGACGAAGGGAGAGACACTGGAAGCTGCCGCGAAGTCCGCGGGGCTGACGGTGGAGCAGACTCCGGAATTCGCACGCACTACCACCGTGCCCGGACTGGGTCAGGCGACGCAGGCGGTCGGCGCGGCATTCGGCCTGAAGAAGGGAGAGGTCAGCCAGCCGATACGCTCGGAGAACGGCGTCTTCGTGATACGCGTCGACGATCGCGTTTCGGCCGACCGGGCCGCCTGGGAGAAGCAGAAGACCGATCAGCGCTCGAGAGTGCTGCAGGGGATGCGGCAGCAGCGCGTGCAGCAGTTCCTCGCGAGCCTGAGGCAGAGCGCCAAGGTCGAGGATCGGCGCCGCGAGATCGCTCAGCAGAACCGCCAGGTCGCGAGCTGAACGGCGGGGTCAGGTACTCGAACGTAGAGGGGCCGGCAGCGTCGCTGCCCGCCCCTCTACGTCGTAGGGGGGAGGCACATGAGA
>JBIQLU010000099.1:0-6885 GCA_044463985.1 Gemmatimonas aurantiaca
ATCGCCGAACACGGATTCTCCTTCGTCGCTGTCGAGGGCGATTGGCCCGACTGCTACCGCGTCAACCGCTACGTGAGAGGCTACGCCGATTCGGGGAAGGACGCGTACGAAGTTCTCCACGCGTTCGAGCGCTGGCCAACGTGGATGTGGGCGAACCGCGACGTCGTCGACTTCACCACCTGGCTGCGAGAGCACAACGCGATGCGCGCGATGGAAGCGCGCGCCGGCTTCTACGGGCTCGATGTCTACTCGCTGTACGAGTCGATGGCCGAGGTCGTCCGCTACCTCGAGAGCGTCGATCCCGAGGCCGCGATGGCGGCGAAGCGAGCATACTCGTGCTTCGAGCCATATTACGACGACGTTCAGGAGTATGCGCGCTCCACTTCACTCGTACCGACATCGTGCGAGGATGAAGCGGTAGCAACGCTGACCGCACTCCGTCGAAAGGCTCCGCAGTATGCAGCTGACGGTCCCGAAGCATACTTCGACGCCGAGCAGAACGCCCTCGTCGCTCGTGGAGCGGAGCTGTACTATCGCACGATGGTCAGCGGGGGTCCGGCGAGCTGGAACGTGCGCGACCACCACATGGTGGAGACGCTCGAACGGCTGATGAATTTCCACGGTCCGCTGAGCCGCGCGATCGTGTGGGCGCACAATACCCACGTCGGGGACGCCCGATTCACCGACATGGCACGTGCGGGAATGGTGAACGTGGGCCAACTGGTGCGCCAGCGGCACGGCGGCGAGGGCGTGGAGCTCATTGGCCTGGGCAGCTATCGAGGGAGCGTGATTGCGGCGGGCGAATGGGGACTGCCCATGCAGCGCATGCGTGTCCCCGAGGCGCGCGCCGGGAGCTACGAGGCTCTGATGCATGGGGTCGGGATTCCCGACTTCCTTCTCGTCTTCGACGGTTCGCAGGATGGCGGCATCCGCGGCCTCGACGCCGCGCGAGGACATCGCGCCATCGGCGTGGTATACGAACCCGCGCACGAACGGTGGGGGAACTACGTGCCGACGATACTGCCGCAGCGCTACGACTCGTTCATCTACCTGGACATCACAGAGGCTCTCGAACCACTACATGTCCCCGTCCACGTCACCGGCGAGCCGCCGGAGACGTATCCGTCGGGGGAGTGATGAACAGCGGGGTCAGGTACTTTATGTAGAGGCTCGTGAGCGTCGCTCACGAGCCTCTACATAAAGTACCTGACCCCGCTCACTCAGATCCGTACGAAGATCCCGGCCCGCACCGTCGTACGTCCCACCTTCGATACTTCCATGCGACGGAGCTCGACATACGCGGACCACGTGCGATCGGACGTGAGATCGAGGGCCGTGCCGCCGAAGATCTGGGCACCAGGCTTCGTGCCGCTGTAGCGGTCGGCGAGTGCCGCGTCACCGACTATGTCGTTGCCGAGAAAGTGCACGCTCGCTCCGGCGCCCGCGAACGGTTCGAGGCGGCGCCAGCGAAAGAGCGTGACACGCAGATCGCCCGTGAAGGAGAGATCGTGGAACGAGCTCTCGAGCTCCGAGCCGATCGCGCCGGGACGGTCGGCCTCGGCGTGCAGATAGTTCGCACCGATCACGAGATGTACCGCGGGAACGACGATGGAGCCGATGTCCAGCTCGGCGCCCAGGTCCCAGCCGCCGTGCGCATGATCGACCCACGTATAGCTCAGGTACGAGCCGACCCGATCGATGCCGAGGTGCGCTCTCTCCTTCCCATCGCTGCCGGACTGCGCCCACGAAGTCGACACAGCCAGCAACATCGCCGCCGCGGCAGCCAAAGTCGCCCTCACGTTATCACACTCTCCCGTTGATGCACAGTTAGCACCGACCGCGCTTCCGGCCGCTCACGACAGGAAAGTAGCTCCGGAGCTCCGCGATCTCCGACACGCTACAACATCGGACGCGCGGCGGGAAGGGCGGCGCCATTCGGCTCGCACATGGACCGGGATGTCGAATCGCCGAGCTCCGGCCCTCTACGTTTCCGGCGCACCATCATCGGACGCGCCTTCGTCCGCGGCAGGCTCGGAAGTCCCCGGACGGTACATGATGACCCGCGCGCGCTCGAGCGTGATGAGCCCCCCGCCGATCATCTCGTCCAGCTCGGGGAGTATGGCGTCGATCCGCTCTTCCGTCTCGATGCATTCCACGACTATCGGCAGATCGAGCGACAGCGCCACGACATTGGCGGCGTGGAGCCGCGAGCTGGCCCCGAAACCCATCACTCCGCGAAAAACCGTGGCGCCTGCGTAGTGTCGATCGCGCAGGAGCTCCACGATCGCCTGATACAGCGGCCGGCCACGATGCTTGTCGCGCTCCCCGATGTGGATCCGCATCAGTACGCGTTCGCCCTCGAATCCGTGCATACCTTCTCCCGTTCAGATTGTGGAGTCGCGGCGACCGCCGCTCGATCTCGAACGGTGACCGATCGCGCACGTCGTGTGTCGTGCGGTGCTCATCTCTCGCGCAACACTATCAGTTCGCGAGCTGCGGTAATCCCCAGATACACGCCGAGCAGCGAGACGACCACGCTCAGCAGCACGTATGTCGTGGCCTTTCGCAGCTCTCCACCCTCCAGAAGCGTCATCGTCTCGTACGTGAAAGTGGAGAAGGTGGTGTAGCCACCGCAGAAGCCGGTGGTGAGAAGTCCCCGGACCTCGGGAGTGATCGCCGTGGTCGACAACGCATAGCGAAGGAGAAAGCCGAGCAGAATGGAGCCGGTGATGTTCACGACGAGTGTGCCAATCGGGAAAACCGTCTCCGCCCTCTGTTGCAGGAAGGTGCTCAACAGGAAGCGCATCACGCCTCCCGCGGCACTCCCAAGCGCGATGAACCAGATCATTGGGGGTATTGGATTGTGCGAGGATGGGCCGCGGCGTCCGTGCGAGCGTGGCTGGTGGTCAGTCCATCACGCGGCGGGACGCGGCTGGCGCGTCGCAATGTGTTCGCGGGAAAGCTGGACACGAAAAACTCCCACGTGAGGGGATCACGCAGGAGTCATCAGCCACCCCGACGGTGGCGGTTAACGGCGAACTCCATCGCCGAATCTCAATTCTGCCGAATCTTAACGGCAGCGCTGCGGCGGCGTCAACTTCTGGCGGTATGACGAGGATGAGCCATCCGGCGTTTCCAGCAGTCGCGCCAGCGCGGCACGACTCTTCCATGCCATGGCTCCTCCAGGAGCGGGTGAAGCGCGGACCGGAACCGGCGGCTACGGGAGGTTGTATGGCGCAGATTCGCATCGAGCAGCGGCGCGGCGGGATGGGTTGGCTCTGGCTCGCGATCGCCCTCATCATCGTCGCCATCACTGTGTGGTTCCTCGCGAGTGGCGCCTGGCGATCGAACGCGGCGCCCGCTCGCACCAACGACACGTTGCCCTCCTCCCTCGAGAGCCGACCGACGGGCAGCTCCGGCACCCTTCCGGCGGCGGTGTAGGGAGACCGCCCTTCTCACCAGGAGTGCGACATGGCCAGAGACAAGTCCCGCAGCACCGACCAGGCGGGCACCGGTCCCGATCCGCGACTCTCGCGCCATCTGCTGCCGCTGAGGGAGGCGAAGCGCCACCGTCTCGCGAAGGGGGAGGCAGACATCCGCGGCTGGAGCGTGTTCACGTCCAGCGGCCAGGAAGTCGGGCGCGTGGGCGACTTGCTCGTGGACACGTCGATGGGAGAGGTCGTGATGTTCGACATCAATCGCGGCGACAGCGGCGACCAGACCATCGCGCCGATCCGTGCGGCGTGGATCGATCGCGACACGAAACGCGTAATCATCGATGCGGCGTATCTTGCACCCGTCGCTCCGCAGCCCGAGGTCTATACCACGACTACCACCATGCGCTCGCCGACGGCACCTCCCGATGACGACGCGCCGCCGCCTCCCATGGATGGGTAGGGCGTTGACGAAGTGCGGCATGCGCGATTACCCTGCTTCTGGCCGCGCATGACCTGGTTGCCAGCCCGGGTCAGCGATCGTCTCACCCGAAGCAACTCACGCCACCATTCCGCATAGTAGTCTACTCCGCACTTTCCCCTGATGGCTCTCGCAACCCCGCCGGCATTCCATACGAATTCGTGCTACACGCCGGCGGCCTCGCGCTCTCCGATGTCCGTGTTCGCGACATCCATGAACGCGGATGCATGAGCGGGTCGTGCGAGTAGCGCTGTTCGTCGCGGCTGCTGTGGCATTCGCGGCCATGCCAGCGGTAGCGCGTGCGCAGGACGCACCAGGTGGTGGCGCCCATGTCGCGATCACCACCGATTCGGAACCGCCCCGCCCTTTCGATGACCTGAACGAATCCGCGCGCTCGCTGCGCGATTCCATCGTCGCGCTGGCGCGCGCGCAGATCGGCAAGCGCTATGTGTACGGCGGCGAGTCACCTTCGCGCGGCTTCGACTGCAGCGGGCTCGTGCAGTTCGTCGCTTCGGTGCTCCACATCGACCTCCCCCGCACCGCTCGGCAGCAGGCGCGCGTGGGCGACGCCGTGCCAGCCGACACCGCCAGACTGCTACCCGGCGACCTCGTGACCTTCGGCAATGGCAAGACGATCAGCCACATCGGGATCTACGTCGGCGACGGCAGGATGATCCACGCCAGCACGGCGGCCGGCAAGGTGATCGAGACGAAATTGCTGCGCACTCCGGCGCGCGGGATCAAGCCGTGGCGCGGCGCGAGGAGACTCTTCGCCGCGGAGCGTTGAACTACGGAGTGGCATCGTAGCCGACGCGCGGTACGGAGGACCCGATGGCGGTGCCATCGGGCCATTTTCTTTTCATGGACCAGCGTTCGTCGCGCTTCGCTTCACCTCGAAGCCCTGCCCTCCTCGCACGAGCACCGCTCCGCTATCCGGGAAGTCGAGCCGCGAGAGCGAATCCGCGATGATCCCCGCGCGGCCGCGCTGGTCGTGCGATACGCGACCGGGGGCACGCTGTCGCGTGGGGCGAAGCTCCGCCGACTCCACACCGCTCTCTGCATCCACCTCCGCGCAGAGGAGCGCGCCGCGATCGAGCGGTGCGCGAAGCGAGAAGGGGCCGTACGTGACGAGGTTGCCCAGCGAATACGCGATGAGCGACTGGTTCCGCCACTCCAGCGCCCGGACGACATGCGGACCGTGTCCCACGACCAGCGTGGCGCCGGCATCGGCCGCCGCGTGCGCGAACGCGACCGGGTTGCCGCGTCGCTCTTCCAGGTAGACCTCCATCGTGTCTCGCGTGCGCTGCGCCATCCTCCCTTCGGCGCCGAGGTGCATCGTGACCACCAGAAGCGGGTAGCGCGCTGCGGCGCGCGCAACGTGGCGGCGCACCGCATCGAGATCGCGCGGGTCAGGACCTGTCGATGTGCTGAAGCCGAGGAATGCGACGGTGTCGCCGCCGCGCGTCACAACCGGCGTCGCCAGAGTATCCACGCCGGTCACGCGCACGCCCGCGCGGCGCAGCAGCGACAGCGTGAGCTCGAAGCCTTCGGCGCCCGCGTCGCGCGCGTGGTTGTTCGCGAGGTTGCCGACGACCTGTGCGCGCGGAGCCAGACGCCGGAGCGCCGCGGCGGTGGCCGGCGGCTGGCGCAAGGCGAAGCAGCCGATGGCATCTGGCGCGCACTTCGGCTTCTCGACTGGCCCACTTCCGATCGCCCCTTCGATGTTCAGCAGAACCACGTCGGCATCTGCAACCATCGGCCGAAGCGGACGCAGAAGCGGATCGGGTTTCGGCACCGCCTCGACCGGACGCCCGAGCCACTCCGACATCCGCTTCGTCCACGTGGTGTCGAGATTGGTGCCGAGTGTGACATCACCGCCGGCGCAGATGCGCACGCGGTGCGCGGACGGCTCGCCGTTCAGTGAGTCGCCGCCGGACGGTCGCGTCCCGGAGGGAACGAAGGCCACCGCGGCGATCGGGAGAAGAGTCGCGATTGCCGAGCGTAACGACGGTGCCCGGCCACCGCTCACGCGCGCTGTTCCCCGCCTTCGGCGATCGCCGGTTGCGACTGCATGGGGAGGGAAATCACCGGCGCGCGCAGCGCATCGAGGCCGGCATTGACCGCGGCCGCAGCGAGCGCTGCCGGATCCAGAGGGCGCGCGAGAAAGGGAAAGCGGAAGATCGGCACCCCCGGGAGAGCGTCCGCCAGCGCGTCGGTCGTGTCCGCCTCTTCCGCAACGCTCTGATCGGCATACAGCTCGTTGATCACCACACCTCGCACACGAAGCCCCGCCTCGCGCGCGGCACGAGCCACGAGGAGAAGGTGATTGATGAGACCCGGACGATCTGCGGCGACGACGAGAAGATCGAGGTTCCATCGCCTCGCGAGCCGATCGAACGACATCCCCGGCGCGACGGGCACGAGCAGCCCGCCGGGGTCCTCGACGATGATCGTATCGCGTTCGGCGGCGAGCCGCGCGAACGCGGCATCCAGCGCGGGCAGGACATTGCCGTCACGCCCCTCGAGAAGCGGCGCCCCGGCACTCCGCGCTGTGGCGCGTGTGCGAGCGGCCCCCTCCTCCGGCTGATCGCCGCATCCGGCGGCAGCGCGGAGCAGATCCAGATCGCTAGCACCGTCGTCCGAGGAACGCTCGCCATCCGCCGGCTTCATCGCGGCGACGGTGAGTCCGTCACGCCGCAACATCGTGAGTAGCGCCGCGGCAACGATCGTCTTTCCCACTCCTGTGTCCGTACCCGTAACCGCCAGACGCATCATCAGGCCTCCCGTCGGAGCGGCGCGTTTCGCTGACGCGCCCGCTTCGAACATTCGCGTTGGATCCAGGATTCTACGTCGAGATTTCCGGCAAGGGGAGCGAGGCGCGCCGGCGCGCGATCTTCAATGATGCGCTTTTTTCACGGGAGCGAAAGGGGGGAAGTGCCAGACGGCAGAAAGCAGAGAGCAGGAAGCAGC
>JBIQLU010000099.1:6985-13583 GCA_044463985.1 Gemmatimonas aurantiaca
TCCCCCTGTTCGATTTCGGGACGGGCATTCCCAGATGCGGGCACGGGCAGTCGCGAGCGCACGGTCTAAGACGTTATACGGCAACATGTTCCGGCCGCGGAAAAGCGGCATGGGACTTCCCTCATGATTCCGGTCGGGCAGTGACGCCCTCCACCATCGTTCGAACAGGAGAAGGGTCAGCTTGGACATTCCTCGCGAGCCACCGAGCAAGAAGAAGCGCTACGTCCTGGGCGCGATCGCCATCGTGGCCGTCGTGATCATCACCGCAGCCCTGAGCAGACTCAAGCCGGCAGCGCCGACAGTGGATCGATCCACCCTCTGGATCGACACCGTGCGCCAGGGGCAGATGGTGGTTCAGGTCCGGGGCCCCGGTACGCTGGTTCCCGAGCAGATCCAGTTCATCTCGGCGACCACGGGCGGACGTGTCGAGCAGATCCACGTGCGGCCAGGCACCAAGGTGGATGCGAACACGCTCATCCTCGAAATGACCAATCCGGATGTGCAACTCGAGGCGCTCTCCGCCGAACAACAGCTCAACGCGGCGGAGGCCGCGCTGGTCCAGCTCAAACTGAGTCTCCAGACGCAGCGGCTGGCGCAGGAGGCAGTGGTCGCGACGGCGCAAGCCAACTACAACACCGCGAGGCGCCAGCAGGAAGTCGCGATCGGGCTGGACAAGAAGGGGCTGATGTCGCCGCAGGAAGTGGGCAACGCCAAGGACCAGGCCACGCAATCGGAAACCAACTTCAGGCTGGAAACCCAAAAGCTGGAAGAGTTGTCCAAGTCGGTGGACGACCAGCTCGCTCTGCAGAAGGAGCAGGTCGAACGACTGCGCGCCATTGCCAAGTATCAGCGCACGCGTGTGGAGTCGATGAAGGTTCACGCGGGCGCGGAAGGTGTGCTTCAGGACATGGACCTGCAACCCGGGCAATGGGTGCAGGCGGGAACGCTGCTCTGCAAAGTGGCGCAGCCCGGTCGGCTGAAGGCGGTGCTCCGCATCCCTGAAACGCAGGCGAAGGACATCCAGATCGGTCAGGTGGCGTCGATAGACACGCGAAACGGGATCGTACAGGGTCACGTAATCCGAGTAGACCCTTCCGTGCAGAACGGCACGGTGACGGTGGACGTGGGCCTCGAGGGAAAACTCCCTTCCGGCGCGCGTCCCGATCTGAGCGTCGACGGCACCGTCGAGATCGAACGGCTGAAGGACGTGATGTTCGTGGGACGACCTGCCTACGGACAGGCCGAGAGCACAGTGGGACTGTTCAAGCTCTCGCCCGACGGGTCGGAAGCCACCCGCGTGAACGTGAAGCTCGGCCGTGCATCCGTGAATACCATCGTCGTCGAGCAGGGCCTCTCAGTCGGTGACCGCGTGATCATCTCCGACATGTCCAACTGGGACTCGCAGGACCGCGTCCGTCTCAAGTGAACGCCCAGCGTACTCCTCTCTCCACACTCCGATCCCGGATCTGACCATGCCCGCACAGCAATCATCGCACGCCGACTCCTCCGTAGCTCCCGGTGCCTCGTTGTCGAACGGGAACGGCGATGGGCAGGCGCTCATCCGTCTCGATGGAATCAAGAAGGTGTTCTTCACGGATGAGGTGGAGACGCACGCGCTCGCGGGCGTTCATCTCGAGGTGAAGCCCGGCGAATACCTCGCGATCGCCGGCCCCTCCGGATGCGGAAAGACCACGCTCCTCTCCATACTCGGCCTGCTCGACACGCCTACCGACGGCGAATACCTGCTGGATGGGCAGCCGGTAGCGAAACTCACCGCGAGCCAGCGCGCCCGCGTCAGGAATCGTCAGATCGGCTTCATCTTCCAGGCGTTCAACCTCATCGGCGATCTCACGGTCTACGAGAACGTCGAGCTGCCGCTCACGTATCGCGGGATGGATTCCGCCGAGCGCCGCAAGCGCGTCACCGAGGCTCTCGAGCGCGTGGGGATGAGCCACCGCGTGAAGCACTACCCTGCGCAGCTCTCCGGCGGTCAGCAGCAGCGCGTCGCAGTGGCGCGTGCAGTTGCCGGCGAGCCGCTCATACTCCTCGCGGACGAGCCGACCGGTAACCTCGACTCCGTGAACGGCGAAGCGGTGATGGAGCTGCTCAAGGAACTGCACGGCCAGGGTGCCACGATCTGCATGGTGACGCACGACCCGCGCTACGCTCGCCACGCCGACCGTTCGATCCATCTCTTCGACGGTCGCATCGTGGAAGAGGAGCGCGGGAATCGAGAGGCGGCCGACGAGCAGCAGTTGAGGGAGAGCGGGTTCGAAGTGCAGTAGACAAAAAGAGAAGGCAGGAAGCAGAGAGCAGTGAGCCGCTCTTCAGCGTTGGCAAACCTCCCGGGCGGTTCGCTGCTTTCTGCCTTCTGCTTCCTGCTCTCTGCTTCGTGGCGCTCTACTTCGCGCTTTCTTCTCCCGTGATTCCTCCCGACAGGGGTCCGTCGTGGATACTCTCCTGCAGGATCTCCGCTATGCAGCGCGCTCGCTGCGCCGCAGCCCCGGCTTCACCATCATCGCGGCGCTGACGCTCGCGCTCGGAATAGGGGCCAACGCCGCGATCTTCAGCGTCGTGAACGGTGTGCTCCTTCGCCCGCTCGCGTACGCGAACCCCGATCGACTGGTCGTGGTGTGGGGCCACAAGGAGAGCATCGGGAACGAGACTGCCTCGCTCCCCGACTTCAAGGACTGGCGAGAGCAGAACACCGTCTTCGAGAGCATGGCCGCCGTCGCGTACACCCGCTTCGACGTGACGGGTGACGGTGAGCCCGAGAGAGTGAACGCCGCGCTCACCACCGCGAACTTCTTCCACGTGCTCGGCGTGGCGCCGGAGGTGGGTCGCGCGTTCAACGCCGACGAAGAGACCAGCGGCCGCGACCGCGTGGTAGTGCTGAGTCACGGCTTCTGGGAGCGCCGCTTCGGCTCGCGCCCGGGCGTAGTGGGCAGCACTATCACTTTGAGCGGCCTTCCCTACACGGTGGTCGGCGTGGCCCCGGCGGGCTTCCGTCTCGGAAACGCGAGCGACCTCTGGGCACCGCTGCGCACCGACACCACTCGCGGTCGTCGTGCCGACTTTCTTTCGGTGATAGCGCGGCTCGAGCCGGGTGTCTCCATGGAGCAGGCGCAGGCGCAGATGACCACCATCGGTCGCGCGCTCGAAACTCAGTACCCGGAGACCAACACGGGGTGGAGCCCCCGGCTGGTCTCACTGGAGGAGCAGGTCGTGGGCGGCGCCCGCCCTGCGCTGCTCGTCTTCATGGGTGCGGTTGGACTCGTGCTTCTCATCGCCTGTGCCAATGTCGCGAATCTCATGCTCATGCGCGCGGCCTCGCGCGAGCGGGAGATGGCGATCCGCAGCGCGCTCGGCGCCGGAAGCGGCAGGATCGTTCGGCAGCTACTCACCGAGTGTGTTCTCGTTTCATTCGTGGGCGGTGCGCTGGGGCTCCTCTTCGCGGTCTGGGCAACGTCGGCGCTTGGCGCAGTCCGCGGTGCGCCCATCCCACGTCTCGATGAGTCGGGCATCGATGGACGGGTGGTGGCGTTCACGCTGCTGCTCTCGCTCGTGACAGGACTTCTTTTCGGTCTCGCTCCCGCCCTGCGACTCGTCCACGGCAGGCTGCGCAACTCGCTGCGTGAAGGAGCAAGAGACTCTTCCGCTGGAATCGGTGTGCACCAGCTCCGCGGCGCGCTGGTGCTCGCGGAGGTCGCGCTGGCGCTCGTGCTCCTCGTGGCCGCCGGTCTTCTCATCCGGAGCTTCGACAAGCTCTCGCGCGTGAACCCGGGCTTCGACTCGCACTCGGTCATCTCGGCGCAACTCGTGCTCCCGCGCGTGCGCTACGCCGAGGAAACCAGACAGCTCGCTTTCTATGACCAGCTCGTACAGAGCGTTCAGGCGATGCCGGGTGTGCGATCGGTAGCGCTCGCATCCGACGCACCGCTGAGCGGCGGCGGCAACTACCTGAGCTTCGAAGTCGCCGGCAGACCGCCCGCCGATGCGGGTACCGTGCAGGATGCGGAGCTCCTCGTCACCAATCCAGCGTACTTCGAAACGCTGCGCGTCCCGCTTCGCGCCGGTCGCGTCTTCACCACTCGCGATGACGACCGGGCCACCAAAGTCGCGGTGATCAACGCCGCCATGGCGAAACGGTATTGGCCCGACGGCGATCCGATCGGCGCACGCGTGACGCTCGGCGATCCGTCGGACAGCTCGTCGTGGCGCACGATCGTCGGAGTGGTGGGCGACGTCAGGCAGAACGCTCTGAGCGACGAGCCTTATCCGCAGCTCTTCCTCCCACTCGCGCAGACGCCGCAGCGCGCCATGCTCCTCCTGGCGCGGACGAGCGGCAATCCCTCAGCGCTTGCCGCGCCGATTCGCCAGGCCGTGAGTGCGGGTGACCGCGACCTTCCAGTCTCCGACATTCGCACGCTCGACGATCGGCTGCAGCTCTCGGTCGCGCAGCCGCGACTCAGCATGGTACTCGTTGGAACCTTTGCGTTGCTGGCGCTGGTGCTGGCCGCCGTTGGCATCTACGGCGTGCTCTCCTACACCGTCACGCAGCGGACCCGGGAGCTCGGCATCCGGATGGCGCTCGGCGCCGAATCCAGCAGCGTGATGCGACTCGTGGTGGGACAGGCGATGGCGCCCGCGTTCATCGGCGTGCTCCTTGGTCTCGCGGGTGCCTGGGGCGCTACACGGTTGATCTCGAGCCTCCTCTTCGGAGTGAGCGCCACAGATCCGATCACATTCATCGCGGTGACTCTCTTTCTGCTCACCGTAGCGCTCGCGGCCAGTTGGATACCGGCGCGGAGAGCGACGCGGGTAGATCCGCTGATCGCGCTGAGGTCCGAGTGAGGAGTGCTCGAGTCCCGAGATCCTCAGCTCGAAGTAGCATGCAGATTCGCGAATAATCAGCCCCGAACGAGAATACGATGCACGACCTGTCGCAGGACATTCGCCACGCACTGCGCTCGATGCGGCGCAATCCGTGGTTCACCGCCACCGTGGTGGCAATCCTCGCGCTCGGCATCGGAGCAAACACCGCGATCTTCGGACTGGTGAACGCCGTTCTCATCCGGCCGCTGCCATATCCGGACTCCGAACGGATCGTGTCGATTGCGAGCGCGAACGGTGGCGGCGAGTCCATGGACGCACAGATCGTTCGCGCCGTGATCGATGCACGCACGCACTCCTTCGACGCGCTGGCTGCATACTCGCTCGATGGCGCGAACCTCACGGGCGGCAGCGCGCCCGAGCGAGTTGGCGGCTCGAACGTCTCCGAGCGGTTCTTTCAGGTGATGGGAGTGCGTCCCGCGATCGGCCGGGAATTCACGAAGACTGAGTCGGCAGACAGTCTGGCGAGTCTGGTGATCATCGGGGATGCGCTCTGGAAGCGCGATTTCGGAAGCGATCCCGCCATCCTCGGCAAGTCGGTGAAGCTGGACGGTCGCAGCTACGAGGTGATCGGCGTGATGCCGGCTGGCTTCGCCTACCCGAGGGGTGCGGAGTACTGGCTTCCCCTCTCGCTGCCGCGGCCCGAGCCCAACTCGAAGTACTACGCCAATCTGCTCGCGCGCCTTCGACAGGGCGTCTCACTCGATGCGGCTCGTTCGGAGTTCGCCGCGCTGCAGCGGGCACACGCTGCGGAGATGCCAGGCGACTACGAGGCCAATCCAATCAACATGGTGTCGCTCCACGAGCGCACGTACGGCGATCTCCGGCCGGCGTTGTCGATCCTTCTCGGAGCGGTGGGACTCGTACTGCTCATCGCGTGTGCCAACGTGGCGAACCTCCTGCTCGCTCGCGCGGCAGGACAGAGTCGCGACCTCGCTGTGCGCGCGGCTCTCGGAGCCGGACGCGCGCGACTGGTGCGCCAGCTTCTCGTCGAAAGCGTACTGCTCTCGCTCCTCGGTGGCGGCATCGGGCTGCTCGTCGCCATGAACGTTCTGGGTATCTTCGCGGCAGCGGCGCCAGCGCGGCTCATGCGTGTGCCCGGAGTCTCAGTGAACGCGGACGTGCTGTTCTTCACCTTCGGCGTCTCGCTGCTCACGGGGTTGATTTTCGGACTCGTGCCTGCGCTGACCATTGCTCGCAGCAACATCAGCGATGTGCTCAAGGACGGTGGCTCGCGCCGCTTCGCGGGCGGAGGCGCAGCCAAGCCACGCCGTCTGCTGGTGGTGGCCGAGCTGGCGATTGCCGTCACGCTGTTGATCGGCGCGGCGCTTCTGGTGAAGAGCTTCGTGCGCTTCCGGAGCATCGATTCGGGCTTCAGGGCCGATCACATACTCCGCGCCGACATCGTGCTTCCCGGCGCACGCTACTCGAATCCGACGCTGATCGAGTCGTTCTTCCGCGATGCGGTGGCTCGAGTTCGAGCGATCCCCGGCGTGGAGGCCGCCACGATCTCCGACATAGCGCCACTGGGCGGCTCGGTGATGATGAGAACGAGTACCACCGACTCGACAGGCGCGGTGAAGCGGAGTCCGATGATCGCGAAGGGTACAGTCGGAACCGACTACTTCCGCACGTACGGTGTTTCATTGATGGCGGGTCGCGATTTCACCGAGATGGATGGAGCATCCGCGCCGCACGTAGCCAT
>JBIQLU010000100.1:0-13280 GCA_044463985.1 Gemmatimonas aurantiaca
TCGTGGAAGATCTCGCCGGGCAGATCGAGACGTTCGGACGGTATGGATTCAACAAGTGTCTGCCCGGCCACGTCGAGGTGCTGGACGCAGCCACGGGCCGCCTCGTGAAGATCGAGGACATCTTCAACGGCAGCGAGTCGCTCGGCGCAGTGGTGAGTTGCGACACATCATCGCTGCTGTTGCGGAACATGCCCGTGGCGGATGTCGTCGACAACGGGGTGAAACCCGTTTACCGGCTGACGACGGAATCGGGACGTGAGATCGACGCCACTGCCAACCACCCGCTGCTCACCTTCGACGGTTGGCGCGAGCTCGGCGATCTCGCGATCGGCGAGCATATAGCCGTTCCGCGCTCGCTGCCGGTCGAGGGCTCCGCCGAGTGGCCCGACCACGAGGTCATCGCGCTCGGGCATCTGATCGCCGAGGGAAACCCTGGTCAGGAGGAAATCCCCGCAGCCGCATTCGCGCTCGGCAATCGCCAGATTGGACTTCTCCTGAGTCGGATGTGGGCCGGCGACGGTCACATCGATCCGGCAAGCCGCAGCGCTTTCTACGCTACGTCGTCGAAGCGCCTTGCGACCCAGGTGCAGCATCTGCTGCTTCGCCTCGGCATCCTCGGTCGTGTGCGCAAGGTGAGCTTCCCCTACCGTGGCGCATCGCGGCCCGGATACCAGGTATTCGTCACCGGCCACGAGAACCTGGGACGCTTCACCGAGCAAATCGCGTCGAACTTCCTGCGGGAGGAGCGACGGCGCGCCATGACAGAGCTCGTCCTCGAAGCGCCCGAGAGCGGCCCTTCGAAGGACCTCGTACCGGTTGCCGCACGGCGAATCGTCCGCGCCGCCAAGCAGCGCGCCGCCGTGACGTGGATGCAGGTGGAGGCCGGAGCCGATGTCTCATCGCGCGACTTCACGCCGTCTGGTACGAACCCGCACAAGATCGGCTTCACGCGCTCGACCATCGGACGCCTCGCCCGCTACTTCGACGACGGTGAGCTCCGCCAGCTCGCCGGAAGCGACGTACTCTGGGACCGCGTGAAATCGGTGGAGTATCTCGGCGAGATGCGGACCTACGACCTCGAGGTCCCGGAGACGCACAACTTCGTCGCCAACGACATCGTCGTCCACAACAGCCACTCGGTAGCCTACTCCGTCCTCTCCTTCCGCACCGCGTACCTCAAGGCGCACTACCCGGCCGAGTTCATGGCCGCGCTCCTGAGCTCGTGCATCGGCGACTCCGATGACGTGGTGAAGTACATCAACGAGGCGCGCGAGATGGGCCTCGAGGTGCTCGCGCCGGACGTGAACGAGTCGGGGTACAAGTTCACTGTGGTGGGCGACGATCGCATGCGCTTCGGACTCGGCGCCATCCGCAACGTGGGACGCACGGCGATCGACGTCATCCTCACCGCGCGGCGCGACGGTCCCTTTACCTCGCTCTTCGACCTCTGCGAACGGCTCGACCTGCGCGCGTGCAACAAGCGCGTCTTCGAGGCGCTCATCGCATCGGGAGCCCTCGATGGCCTTGGCAGCCACCGCTCCCAGCTCCTCGCCGCGCTCGACTCCGCGCTGCACGAGGCGGCGCTCAAGCAGGAGGAGATCGCCAGCGGCCAGGGCTCGCTCTTCGGTGACATGGGCGCCGAAGATTCGCCGCACGCTCACATCGGCCACACGCTTCCCAACGTCCAGCCGTGGACCGACAGCGAACGCCTCGCGCGCGAGAAGGAGATACTCGGCTTCTACATCTCCGGCCACCCGCTCGAGCCGTTCCGCATGGAGGTCGAGCTCTTCGCCTCCCATACGGTGGCGAAGCTCGGGAGCTGGACCGATCAGCCGATCACGCTCGGCGTCGTGGTCACGAACATCAAGCGGCAGGTCAGCAAGCGCACCGGCGCGGAGTTCGCGCGCTTGACAGTTGAAGATTTCACGGGATCTTCCGAAGCGCTGGTCTTCCCGGAGGCGTGGACGCTTCTGGGCGACCGGATCAGACCGGACGTGCCGATCCTGCTCAAGGGCGGCTACTCCAAGCGCGATCAGGACGTCGAGAACCCGACTTTCATTGTCGAGTCGGTGACGCCGTTCGTGGAGCTGCGTGCGATGGGGAACGTGGCAGTTTCCATCGAGCTCACAGCCGGTGCCTCGATCTCGCCCGAGGTGATGCACGACGTGAAGGAGATGGTCATGGTTCACGCCGGCTCGGCTCCGCTGGAGCTGCGCTGGAACGACGGCAATGGCACCTCCGCACGGCTGCGCTCCCGCAGCCTTCGGATAGCGGTCACCAACACTGCCCTTAACGACCTGCGGGCGCTCCTCGGTGAAGATCGAGTGCGGCTCGTGAGAGGAAGCTGAGATGGCCAGTCCCACGATGGAGTTCGAGAAGCCGATCGTCGAGCTGGAAAAGCAGATCGAGGAGCTCAAGAAGACGGCCGACAAGCGTCAGCTCAGTGTGGACGTGGAGATCGCTCCGCTCGAGCGCCGGCTGGCGGAGCTGCGCTCGGAGGTGTACAGGAACCTCACGCCCTTCCAGAAGGTGCTTGTCGCGAGGCACGTGCGCCGCCCCTTCACGCTCGACTACATCCAGCTCGCCTTCACCGACTTCATCGAGCTGCACGGCGATCGCCTCTTCCGCGAAGATGCCGCGATCATAGGCGGCTGGGCGCGGCTCGACGGCGAGACGGTGATGGTGATCGGCCAGCAGCGCGGGCGCGACACGAAGGAAAATCTGAAGCGCAACTTCGGCATGCCGCACCCGGAAGGCTATCGCAAGGCACTCCGCCTCATGAAGCTCGCCGAGAAGTTCCACGTCCCGGTGATCACGCTCATCGACACCACCGGCGCCTGGGCCGGACTCGGTGCGGAGGAGCGCGGCCAGAGCGAGGCGATCGCGAGAAACCTCTTCGAGATGAGCCGGCTCGAGGTGCCCGTGATTGCTACGGTGATCGGCGAGGGCGGATCGGGCGGCGCACTCGCGCTCGGAGTCGCCGATCGCGTGCTCATGTTCGAGAACTCGGTGTATTCCGTGATCTCCGTGGAAGGTTGCGCGGCGATCCTCTGGAAGGATGGCAAGAGTCCCGAAATGAAGGAACGCGCCGCCTCGGCGATGCGCATCACCGCGCAGGATCTCCTCGCGCTGGGCGTGATAGACGAGATAATACCGGAGCCGCCCGGCGGTGCGCACGCGGACCACGAATCGGCCGCGCAATCGCTGCAGGAAGCGCTCATGCGCAATCTCGATGGACTCCGCCGCTACAAGCCGGACAAGCTCGTGCGGCGGCGGCGCGAGAAGTATCTGAAGATGGGGCAGTACTCGGAGTAGCGATGACGCATCTCGTGGAAGTCGCGTTCAAGGGCAACAGGAAGGAGTTCTACCTCTGGGATGGCGAGGAAGTCCCGCGGGTACACTCCTCGGTCATCGTGGAAGCCGATCGCGGCGAGGACCTGGGACGCGTGCACTCCGTTGGCGAGCTGGCACAGCGCCGCTGCACTGGATGCGCACACGGTTGCGGCGGCGAAGAGCCGCGCCTCAGGATGCTGCGACCCGCTACCACCGACGACGAACGCCGCGCCGCCGAGCTGCGCGCCCAGGACGAAGACGTGCGCCGCAAGGCGATGGAGCGCGTCAAGGCGCACGGCCTCGTAATGAAGGTCTCCGACGCCGAGTGGCAGTGGGATCGGCGCAAGCTCACCTTCTATTTCACGGCCGAGAAGCGCGTGGACTTCCGCGCGCTCGTGCGCGATCTCGCTTCCGCGTTCCGCACACGCATCGAACTGAAGCAGATCGGCGTGCGCGATGAAGCGAAGCGGCTGGGCGGAGTAGGCCGCTGCGGCCGCGAGTACTGCTCGGCGTCGTGGCTGCCGGAGCTGCGCCCGGTGAACCTGCAGGTCGCGAAGGACCAGCGCCTCTCGCTCAACCCATCGCAGATCTCCGGCGCGTGCGGCCGGCTCATGTGCTGCCTGCGCTACGAGCACGAGTTCTACGTGCAGAGCCGGAAGCGATTCCCGAAGGAAGGGAAGATCCTGGTGACGGCGAACGGCGAGGAGCAGGTCGTGTCCAACGACATCTTCGGCGACCGCGTCACGCTGCGAAACAGCGAGGGCGACGTTCGCGTGGTGCCGCTGGCGGAACTGCGCGCGGCCATCGAGCGACGCGGCGTCGCATCGCATCTCGCGCAGCGGAGAGCGCGCGGCGAGGCGACCGACGCGAATGACGCAGATCAGGACGGCGGCACGACCGGCTCGTCCGCCGATGCCTCATCGGCCGACACATCGAGCGATGACGAGAGCGAGGAGCGCCAGGCTTCGTCGCTCGACGACAGCGCATCCAGCGATCGCCGGCCGCGTCGATCACGCGGCCGCCGCGGCGGCCGGCGCCACCGCCCCGACTCGGAGGACTCGACGCCTCCCACCATCAACCGCGACCGGAACCAGGATCGCGGAACCCGAGACCGCTCGAACGAGGATTAGTGTCCCGATTCTTCATAACGACGGCGATCGACTACTCCAACGGTGAGCCGCATCTGGGCCACGCGTTCGAGAAGATCGGTGCCGATGCCGTCGCCCGCTATCATCGCCTGCGTGGCGACGATGTCTGGTTTCTGATCGGAATGGACGAGCACGGCCAGAAGGTCGCGCAGACCGCGGCCTCCGAGGGCGTCACGCCGCCGGAGCTCGTTCAGCGTATCGCGGAGATCTTCCAGGCGATGTGGAAGCGGCTGGGAATCTCCAACGATCAGTTCATCCGCACATCCACGCCGGAGCATCACGCCGGCGTGCGTGAGCTCCTCGACCGGATCTTCGAGCACTCCCCCGATGACTTCTACGAGAAGTCGTACGAGGGGTGGTACTGCGTGGGTTGCGAGTCGTTCAAGCAGGAGTCGGAGATCG
This sequence comes from Gemmatimonas aurantiaca, assembly GCA_044463985.1. Lineage (GTDB taxonomy): Bacteria > Gemmatimonadota > Gemmatimonadetes > Gemmatimonadales > Gemmatimonadaceae > JADGGM01. The sequence continues at coordinate 4,884 of JBIQLU010000100.1, forward strand.
CCGATGGAAAGTGCTCGCTCCATCCCACGCGCGAGTTGCAGTGGGTGGAGGAGCGCAACTGGTTCTTCCGGCTCTCGCGCTACCGCGACTTTCTGCTCGAGCTCTTCGAGCAGCAGCCGGATTTCCTGCAGCCCGACAGCAGACGCAACGAGATACTGAGCCTGCTGCACCAGGGGCTCGAGGACATCTCCGCCAGCCGCTCGCGCTTCTCCTGGGGAGTTCCCTTCCCCCGTCCCACGAGCGACGGCGAACGACAGACCACGTACGTGTGGTTCGACGCGCTCCCCAACTACTGGACTGCCACGCGCTATCCCGGCTCGCGCGCCGAGTGGCCGGCGCAGCTTCACGTGATCGGGAAGGACATCACGCGCTTCCACACCGTGATCTGGCCAGCGATGCTCCGCTCGGCGGGGCTCGAGCTCCCCGGGCGGGTGTTCGCGCACGGCTTCGTGCAGTACGCGGGCGAGCGCTTCAGCAAGAGCGCCGGCGTGAAGCTCGACCTCTCGGAGGCGATCGACCGCTACGGTGCCGATGCCTTCAGGTATTTTCTGCTGCGCGAAGTCCCCTTCGACGCCGACGGCAACTTCTCGTGGGAACGCTTCGAGGAGCGCTACACCGCCGATCTGGCGAACGCGTTCGGCAACCTCGCGAGCCGTACTATCGCGATGATCGAGAAGTACGCCGACGGCGTGGTTCCGGCGGCAAGCGTGGACGATATCGCGCGCTCCGCACCGTGGATCGAGACGGCACGCCGCGAGTACGCGAGCGCGATGGACAGGCAGCTTCTGCACGAGGCACTCGCCGCTGCGTGGCGCGCGGTGGCGCGCACGAACGAGTACGTCGATCGTCAGGCGCCGTGGAAGCTCGCGAAGGATCCGGCGCGGCGCGCGGAGCTCGAGCTCACGCTCGCGACGCTGACCTGGTCGCTGGCGTGGTTCGCCGTGATGACCTTTCCGTTCATGCCCGCGAAGGCTGCACAGCTCTGGAAGATGCTCGGCGCGCCCGGTGCACTCGGCGATTTCGTCTGGCCGCCCGAGGGCGGAGCCGGCCTGATCTCCCCCTCCGGGTGGCGAACGAGCCGCGGAGAGTCGCTCTTCCCGCGTGAGGAGAAGCCGAAGGGAGACTGAGCTTTCCTGCTGCCCTCGCGCGCCCGGGACAGGAAGCGCTGCCAGCAGCCTTGCGGCCGCCCTGATACTTCCTTACTTTGATTACAGGAATCAGAGTGGAGGTAAGGAATGCCCAAGAGCACGCTCACGAGCAAGGGTCAGATAACCGTCCCCAAGGCCGTTCGGGAGACGCTCGCCGTGCACCCCGGCGACAGCCTCGCGTTCCTCATCCATGAAGACGGTACGGTCACCGTGGAGGCCGAAACCGTGGACATCCTTCAGCTCCGCGGCAAGGTCAAGCCGGGGCGCAAGGGCGTCACTGTCGAGGCGATGAACGAGGCGATTCGGCGCTCGGCGGCCCCACGGTGATAGCGCTCGACACCAACGTCCTCGTGCGATTCCTGGTCGAGGACAATGAGGCTCAGAGCGCGGCGGCTGCCGCCCTCATCGAAGAGGCCCTCTCGCGCGAAGAGGGTCTCTTCGTGTCCGCCATCGTCGTGTGCGAAACAGTCTGGGTGCTCACGACCGCCTACCGCGTGAAGAAGCCGGAGGTGGTCGCGATTCTGCGTGAGCTGTTCCGCGCGAAGCAGCTCGTCTTCGATTCGCCGGACAATCTCTCTCGCGCGCTTGCGGCATACGACGCCGGACGCGGCGACTTCGCGGACTACATCATCCGGGAAGAGGCGCGCGCCGCCGGTTGCGACTCCGTCGCGACCTTCGATCGTGCTCTCCTCTCCGACCGCTACTTCACGCAGCCGGAGGCTCCTCCCCGCCGCCGCTAGTCGCGCGGCTCGCCGAGCAGTAGACGACCCGAGAAGGACTCCACGCGGCGACCCGGATTCCCATCCTCACCGTGCACCCAGAGTAGCTGCAGCGCCGCGGCTCCATTCCCCCCGCTCGACCGCACGAGCATCTGCTCCGGCGGCAACCCCTCGCGCAGCCCGCGCATCGCTTCCGCGGTACCGCTGGAATCGAGCGCGTTCAACGTCGGCGCGAGCGGGAACTCCAGCGTTCCCCACGAGCCTCCTCTGACAGTCAGCTCGAGCCTGGTCGTGTCGTACGCGACCCGCAGCGTATCAGCTCCAACCACCGCCACGCTGTCGCGACTGTCGATCGGTACCATCCACGCGAAGCCGCTCACGTTCATCGCGGCGCCCTCGTTCGCGCGATAGTTGAAGAAGCCCGGACTCTGCGGGCCGCCCCCGCCCCAGGGCGAGTAATCGAGCGACACCGCCGCCATGATCGCGCGTCCCAGCGAGTCCGAGCGGTAGCGCAGCGGGTCGGGAAGTACGACTCCACCCGGTATCGCGCCGCCAAACGCGCGTGCAATCGGAGTGCGCGCTCCATGCTCGATGAGAAACGCGAGCGCCGCACTCGCCTGGATCTCCGACGACGTCACCACGCCCGGCGACGGCGGCGTGCGTGCCGCCGCCAGTTCCTGCTTCAGCCGGGACGCCTGGCTCGCCACGGCCCTGTGCGTCGCGCCGAGCGGTCCGTACAGCGTCACCAGTAGCAGCACCGCGAGCGAGAGCGGGATCGTCCGGATGCCGTGGTCGCGGCGTATCGTGAACAGGATCGAGATCGCGAGCAGCCACAGACCGAGGAGGAGTCCGAGATAGCGCAGCTCGGTGAGCCCGTACGGCATGATGCGCTTGAAGAACGCGACGAGCAGCATCACCGCCGCCGGAATGAGCGCCATGAAAAGCCAGCGCCTGTACGTGCGGATCCACCCCTCACCGGCCTCGTCGCGCAGCGGATGCACCAGCAGGAATCCGAGTATCCCCGCCACCGACACACTGCTCACCAGATACCCGATCCACCCGCTCGGCCACTCGCTCGTGATGATGATCTTCACGAGGTACGCGAGCAGTATCAGCAGATACACCGCCACGAGCGGCGTGAGGATGTACTGCGTGAACACCTTCAGCGCCCGAGGATAGTCGCGCTCGGCGCCGAGCGAGGCGATGTCGGCCGGCACGCCGGCGAGGAAGATCCACGTGTTGCCCACCAGCGCGATGACGAACCAGAGTCGCAGATAAGCATCGTCCGGCACGTCGAGGCCGAAAAGCTTGTCGAGCGCTCCCAGCGCTACGGAGAGCCCCACGAACAGCACAGCGGAGAATATGGCGGCACGCAGGAAGCTCAGGAAAAGGTGCCGATTGTACTGCCAGAACGCCGCTTCGTCGCGCACTCCCACCAATGGAAGAAAGGCCACGAGCAGATGCAGAGCGGCGCTGAGCTGGAAGTAGCGGATCGCGTCGTGCTTGTGATCGGGCCCGGGCCACGCGAGGTAGAACGCGACGAGCAGCGCGGCCGCCACCGCGACCGTGAGGACCACCTTCGCGAACGACCAGCGGTGCACTTCCGCGAACAGCGTGAGCGCGAAGAAGAGCGGCAGACCGAGCGCCGCGACCAGCGCGGCGCGCGCCCACGCCTCGTCGGCGCCGTGGGCGGTAGCCACGATCGCGCATCCCGCAGCGACCACGCCGGCCAGTATCGGAAACGGGAAGCGCACGAGTACCTCGCGGGCCCGCGCCGCGAGGGTGGAGAGCGATGGGAATCGCATTGTGCCGGCCGGTTGGGGATCAGGGAATATGGCGTCCCGCCGCGCTTCCGGCGAGCGGTTGCAGCCAGGCCACAGGTGAAAAGAATCTTGGCATTTCGGCGGCCGTACGCCCGCGCACGGAGGGCGTTACATCGGACGCGCGAAATCAGTCTCTACTGCAGCAACGCAGAACCCCAAGCACCGGAGCCCACGCATGCAGCAACCGCAACGCCGCTGGACCCTGATGTTAGTGCCCGACGGGTGCGGGAATGCTCGCACGCTCTCCTTCACGGAGCGCGCGGCGCGACGCATAATCGTCACCGCCGCTGGCGTAGGCTTCGCCGCGCTGCTCGGCTCCGGCGTTCTGGTGGGCAGACTCTCCGTGGGTTCCGCGCACGGCATGCCGCTCGCCAACGGCAATCCGGCAGCACTGCAGGCGCGCCTCGATTCGCTGGCCGACACCATCAGCGCGCTGGCCAGACGCGACGAGCAGATCCGACTTCTGGCGGGTCTTCCGATGGAGAACGACTCGAGTGATGAAGACTTCCTGCGCGGCACGCTCACGGGTACGGGCGGCACGGCGATGGGAGCTCTCGAGGTGGACGCCAAGCCGGATGTGAGCGGAATGATCCGCCGCGCGAACCTGCTCGCCGCGAGCTTCGCCGAAGTCACCGACACGCTGCAGCACAACGTCGAGAAGCTGCGCAGCATACCGTCCATCATGCCGACTGCGGGCTGGCTCTCGAGCGCGTTCAGCCGCTCGCGCTTCCACCCCATCCTCCACCACGCCCGTCCGCACGAGGGAATCGACGTCGCCGCGCCGATGGGCGCGCCGATCGTTGCGCCTGCCGCCGGTATCGTGACGATGGTGACGAGGCAGAACGGCTACGGGAACGTCTTCGAGATCGACCATGGCAACGGCATCGTCACCAAGTACGCGCACTGCTCGCGCATCGTCGTGAAGAAGGGGCAGCGTGTGCAGCGCGGCGAGGTCGTGGCGAACGTGGGGAGCACCGGTCTCGCCACCGGTCCGCACCTGCATTACGAGATCCACGTGCACGGGAAAGTGGTGAACCCGCTCACCTACGTGCTCCCCGAGGGCGCGATCCCGGATTAGGGAGTGGAAATGGGGTCAGACCCCGAGGGGTCTGACCCCATTTCGCGCGCTAGCGACGCGCGGCCAGCGCCGCCTTCAGCGACGGCGCTGGATCGATAGCGTTGCCCCACTTCCCGATGTGAATCTCGAAGTGGAGATGTGGACCCCACTTCACCGCGTTCCCCGAGTCGCCCACGTACGCTATCACATCGCCGGCCGCCACCCGGTCGCCGTTCTTCAGGCCGCGCGCGTATGCGTAGCGCGGCTCGCCCGCGTTGTCGCGAGTTCCCGGATTGTCGTCGTTGAGGTGTGCGTAGAAGTACAGATTCCCGTCGTCGCCGCGAAGCAGCAGATAGTAGCCCTTCTCCTTCGGCGGCCGCTTCGTGGATATCCAGTCCACTGTTCCGCTCGTGGCAGCGAGGACAGGCGTCCACCGCGCGCAGAACATGTCCTGCCCCTTGTGCAGGCGGGAACCATCGCGTCCATCTCCGAAGCCGCTCGTGAAGCGCACGCTGTCCGCCGCGAGCGGGAAGACGATCTTCATCACGCGCGGCTTCGGCGGTGTCGCAACGCCGCCTCCGCCCGGGAGCGCGCACGCCGAGAGAAGCGCCAGCGAAAGCACGACGGCGAGCCGTACTGGCCTCGCCGTCGCCCTGCCGTCATTGGCCAGCCGGTGCATCACGGCGCCGGCGGCGCGGATGCTGGTGCGCTGGTCCCCGCGCTCGACGATGGATTGGAGAAGTCCACGGTGGGTGCTTCGCGATTCGCCGGATTGGTGACTTCGAAATACGTCTTCGGCTTCGCGCCGATCACCTTGGCCGTGAGCACCGCAGGGAAGCGGCGGATGTACGTGTTGTACTGCTGCGCGGCCTGGTTGTAGTCGTTGCGCGAGACGGCTATGCGATTCTCGGTTCCCGTGAGCTCATCCTGCAGCCGGAGAAAGCTCTGGTCGGCCTTGAGCTGCGGATACGCTTCGGAGATCGCCAGCAGCCTTCCGAGTCCCGCCGTCAGGCCGGCATTCGCGTCGGCCATCTGCGCCGGATCGCCGGTCTTCACCGCGTTGATGAGGCCCGCCCGCGCCTGCGCCACCTGCGTGAATACCTCCTCCTCGTGCGCCGCGTATCCCTTCACCGTGTTCACCAGATTCGGGATGAGATCCGCCCGCCGCTGGAGCTGCACTTCGATCTGGCTCTTCGCAGCAGTCGACTGCTCGTCGAGCGTCTGGATAGAGTTGTAGCCACACCCCGCGAGGACGAGCAGAAGTGGAAGTGCCAGTCGCAGTCTACGCATTTGATCCTCCAGCGAATGGAAGCGAAACGTTCTCTCTCTCGATGCCGAGCGCTGATCCCGCCGGCTTCCGCCGGCCGCTCGTGAAAACTACTCGGGTCGGAAGCTGAGCTGTACGACGTACTTCCCCGCCTTCACCCCTTTCGCCGAGCGCTTCCACGCTCCGGCGGCCTTCTCGTCCAGGCAGTCGTTCACCGACTTCCCCGCCGCGGACGACCATGTATCGTTCGCCACGTGCGCAGCCGCGACGCCGCCGTCGTCCACCGTGACGACCATCGCCACGCCGCCGCGGAGCGACGGGTCGGCCTTCTGCCCGAACTCCTGATAGCAGAATTTGGAGAACGACTGCTCGCGCTGCACGGCTGCCACCAGCTCCGGCGGCGCCGGCGGAATCCGCTCGGGCGCCGGCCGGCTCGGCGGAGGCGGCGTGAAGCTGTCGGACACAGCGGGCGGTATTGCAGACTCCAGCGAATCCAGATTCATCGGCATGGTGTCCTGCGCGGGCGGCGGCGGTGCCGTCTGCTTCTTGTCGCCTGGACACGCTGCCAGGAGCGGCACCATCACCGCTATCAACAATTTTCTCATTGCGCGTCTCTCTCTCCGGTATCGGTTGGGAGCTGGTCGATGTAGTGCGCCATCGCTCGCGCCGTTTCCATGTAGCCGGCCATGACGGGCGTGACTTCCTGCTCCGTTATGCTCCGCTCTCCACGAACGTGCCGCACCACCCGCGCGAACTGCTCCGTTCCGATTCCCGTGAGCGCCGATACCCTCTTGCAGAGCGCATCGTAGTCCGTCGGCGGGTCCTCTCCCAGATAACGCACGACCGCGCGAAAGATCACCATGAAGGTGCTCAGACTCGCCGCGAGCAGCTCCACGAGCCGCTTGCGCTCTCCGCCCGCCGCCAGTATTCCCCGCCTGAGCTGCAGCAGCTTCCCCATGGTCTGCTGCTCCAGCTCGAGTCGCAGATCTGCCCTGCGCACCGTGATCCCGTCGAACGGCGCGGTGCCGTGCAGCACCTTGTGGTGGCGCAGGATGTCCGCGTACTCCATCGGGAACACGTCGCTCGAGCCGCGCCACTCCTGCAGCGTGAGCGTCAGCGGCGGCGGATTGCCCGCCTCCGACCACGCGCGCGCTATGGCGGCCTCGCGACCCAGAAGCTCCAGATCGATGGAGTCGACCAGCACGAGCACGTTGTAGTCGGACCGCTTCGCCACATGCTCGCCCGCAGCCGCCGAGCCGTACAGCACGACGGAGTGAAGTCCATCGCCGAAGGCTTTCCCGAGCTGCTCCACGAGATCGTCGAGTGTCATCGTTGCCATCGTTCAGCTTCACCTCACCATGGTGCGTGCAAGTCTGACGCGGACTCCCGTGTCGGCGGACGTCGCGTCGCGATGCGATTGGCCGCGCGTCACCAGCTCGACCCTCCGCCGCCCCCGCCGAAACCACCGCCGCCTCCGAAACCGCCGAACCCTCCTCCACCACCGAACCCGCCACCGCTCCATCCGCCCCCACCCCAGCCGCCGCCGCGATATCCACCACCGCCCATCGGGATGAAGAGGGGAAGGCACCCCCCGCCTCCGCAGCCGCGCCGGCTGCGACCGAGCGCGTTGAGCACTATGATCACGATGATGAAGAGCGCGAAGACGAGCGCGGGCGAAACCGTCCATTCGCCAGCGCCCGGCCGCTGCTGTCGCAGCGACTGCGGCGGAACCAGCGTGGTATCGACGGTGAAACCGAACTCCCCAGCGAAACGCTCGGCGACTGCCGCGGTGAGCTCATCGATCGCCGGGCCGTACTGCTGCCGCATGAAGAGCGGGGTCACCGCGCGGCACATCGAACCCGACATCGCATCGGTGATGAAGCCCTCGGCGCCGTATCCCACCCCGATCCAGCAGTGCCCTCTGCCGTCGGAGCTGGTCTCCTTCGGCACCACCAGGATTATGACACCGGTGTTGCGCGTCGCATCGCCCGGCTTCCCCAGCTTCCCCACCTGCCACTGCCGCCCGATCTGCAGCGTCATGGTGGCGGGATCGGTCTGGCCGAGGTCGGGTAGCGTGACCACCACGATCTCGCCGCCCGACTTGGCGCGCACGTCGTCGATGATCCGCTGCATGTGCTCCTCGTTCGCAGCGGGGATGACGTTCGCGAAGTCGTTGATGTAGCCCCGCGGCTGCGGCAGCTGCGGCGTCTGTATGAGAAGTGCAAGGGCGCCGAGGGCGCGCAGCGCGCTGAGTATCACCTTAAGCCGAATCTCCCATTCTGCCGAACGCTTCGCCGCACCCGCTCACGCGCGCGGTGCGCCTTCGCATCGTCACGCGACGCGACGTCACTTGCTGAATACGAACGAGAAGCTGTACGTGCCT
>JBIQLU010000101.1:0-8796 GCA_044463985.1 Gemmatimonas aurantiaca
CTGGCCTGCAACGCCGAAACCCGCGTCGCGAAGCAGTTGACTTCGGAGTGCGCCGGCGGCGACGCCAGCTCCTGCTCCGACCTCGCCGGGAGACTCCTCGAAGGGCGCTACGTACTGCGCGACGAACCCCGCGCCGCCGAGCTTTTCACACGCGCCTGCGATGGCCACGTTGCCGAGGCGTGCGCGAAGCTCGGTGATCTGTACTGGGAAGGAACCGGCGTCGATGTCGATTCCGCGCGCGCCATCGCTCTCTTTCGCCAGGGATGCGACGGCGGAGCGATGGCCGGTTGCGTGGAGCTCGGAATCCGCTACCGCGGCGGACGCGGTGTGGTGAAGGACCTGTCGCGCGCGAGCACGCTCTTCGGCGAAGCGTGCGATGGCGGGAGCATGTCGGGATGTGCCTATCTCGGGCAGCAGTACGAAACCGGCAACGGCGTGGAGCGCGACGCATCGCGCGCGGCGGAGCTCTTCCGGCGGAGCTGCGACGCGAAGGAGTCGGCCGGCTGCGTGGGACTCGGGCGTCTTTATGTAGCCGGCGCCGGCGTCGCGCCGAACGACTCGATCGCGCACGCACTGTTCGACTCCGCCTGCGACGACCACGACTCGGAAGGCTGCTACCAGCTCGGCGAGCTTTACGAGAGTGGACGCGGCGTGGAACAGGACTTCACCCGTGCCGCGACTCTCTACCGCAGCGCGTGCTACGACGGAAGCGGCGGGGCGTGCGTGGCGATCTCCGCGCTCTACGAGCGTGGAGCTGGCGTGCGGCGCGACACCACACGCGCCGCCGATCTGCGCGAGCGCGCCTGCAGGCTCGGCCGCTCCGACGCGTGCGCCGCACCGACCGCGTCGACCGCGTCGACCGCAACGAAAGCGGAGGGAACGTGATGCCTGACGGCGAACCGCTGCTCTCTGCCAGCGCGCTGACGAAGCGCTACGGTACCGTGACCGCCCTCGATTCCGTGAGCTTCGATATCCACGATGGTATCACCGGCATCCTCGGCGAGAACGGAGCGGGGAAGAGCACCGCGATAAAGATCTTCCTCGGACTCCTGAAGCCGACGTCGGGCGAAGCCACCGTGCTCGGACGCAACGCGCACGAGAACGTGAGCGTGCGCGCGCGGCTCGGCTACATGCCCGAACACGATTGCCTGCCGAGCCAGGTGAGTGCGGCGGAGTTCCTGACGCACATGGCCGAGGTGAGCGGGCTCCCACCGACGTTCGCGCGCACGCGCGCTGCCGATACGCTGCGCCACACCGGATTGTTCGAGGAGCGCTACCGCGCCATCGGTGGCTACTCCACGGGGATGAAGCAGCGCGTGAAGCTCGGTCAGGCGCTCGTGCACGACCCGGCTTTCGTCTTTCTCGATGAGCCCACCGCGGGGCTCGATCCGATAGGCCGCGAGGAGATGCTCGATCTCGTGCGGAAGACGCACCGCGAGTTCGGCATCAGCGTGCTGCTCTCGTCGCATCTCATGGCCGACGTCGAGCGCACGTGCGATCGGATAGTCGTGCTGCAGGGCGGCCGCCTCGTGGAAGCGGGTGAGGTCGGGAGCTTCAGGAAGGAAACCGAAACGATCTTCCTCGAGGTCGATACGAACATCGAACCGCTCGTAGCCGCGCTCGGCCGGCGCGGAATCAGCGCGACACCGGACGCGGGCGGCCTGCTCATCGAGGGACGCGACGAGTCGGTGTACGACTCCGTGCGCGACGCGCTGGTGGAAGCGGAAGCGCCATTGCGCCGACTCGCGCCGCGCCGGCGCGCGCTGACCGAGCTCTTCGAGCGCGATCACGTCCCAGCGGGCAACGGCGCGGGAGGTGCCGCATGACGACGCAGCTCGCCGCGGCGGCCGGAACGCGCGAGCGGCCGGAGCGCACCGGGACGGTATTCGACATCGGCTACCGGAACTACACCGGCGAACGCGAAGGAGTGAAGCGCTCCCGCCTCGCGGTCTACAAGGACGGAATACGCATCGCGCTCGGCTTCGGCCGCGGCGGTCGCGCGAAGATACTGCCGTGGTTCTTCATCGGCGTCCTCGCGTTCATCGGACTCATAATGGCGATCGTCGCCGGCGCGGCCAGCCGGCTCGGCGGTCCGGATGCCGTATCGCAGCTTCCGTCGCACGGCGACTACTACGGCATTGCGGCGATCATCATCTTCATCTTCGCCGCGATCGTGGCGCCCGAACTGCTCTGCCGCGACAGGCGCGAGGGGACGATCAACCTCTATCTCGTGCGTCCGCTCACCGGCGGCGACTACATCGCCGCACGCTGGGCAGCGTTCCTCACCGTCGTCATCGCGGCCGCCTGGCTGCCGCAGATCATCCTCTTCCTTGGCTTGTCGATGGGCGACCCCGATCCCATCGGCTATCTGCGACAGCACTGGCTCGACATACCGCGCTTCCTCGCGGCAGGCATCGTGATGGCGGTGTACGCAACGACGATAGCGATGCTCGTCGCGGCCTTCACGCTGCGGCGGGCGTATGCGTCGGTGTTTCTGGTGGGCCTCTTCGTCATCACCACGCCGTTCACCATCGGCATGGCGTCGGAGATCGGTGGAACGGCGGGCGAATGGATCTCGATGTTCAACCTCGCGGACATCCCCCTCTACGTGGTCGATCTGATCTTCGGCCGCCCAAGCATGCTCACGAAGGACAGCCCTGCGGTGCATCTCCCGGCGGCCACGCTGATACTGTGGTATCTCGCGTGGACGCTCATCCCGGGTGTCATTCTCAGGTGGCGGTACAGGAGGCTCTCGCCATGATATCGCCCGCGGCACCGGTGATTCGTGTGGACGGAGTGTCGCGCTGGTTCGGGAGCGTCGTCGCCGTGAGCGACGTGACCTTCGACGTGACGCCCGGCATCACGGGCCTGCTCGGCCCGAACGGCGCCGGGAAGACGACGCTCCTCCGCATGATGACCGGACTCGCTGATGTATCGAGCGGCAGCATCAGAGTCTTCGGGCAGAGCGTGCGCGACAATCCGCCGTTGTACCAGCGGATGGGCGTCATGTCGGAGCACGAGTCGGTGTACGGCTTCATGAAGGGGCGCGAGTTCGTGCGCATGATGGCGAAGCTGCACGGCATGGCGAGGATAGAACAGGCGGTGGATCGCGCGATCGATCTGGTCGACCTGGTCGACGCGCAGCATCGGCCCATGCGCACCTACTCGCGCGGGATGCGCCAGCGGATGCGGCTCGCCGGCACGCTCGTGCACGATCCCGAGCTTCTCATACTCGACGAGCCGCTCAACGGCGCCGACCCGCGGCAGCGTGTGCACTTCAAGCGGCTGCTCCAGAGGCTGGCCGCCGAGGGGAGGGCGATCGTGCTCTCGTCGCACATCCTCGAGGAAGTGGAGGAGCTGGCCGACACGGTGCTGTTGATCGTGAACGGGAAGCTCGCCGCGTCGGGCGAATTCCACGCGATCCGCGCGGCGCTCAACAAGCGCGCGTACCACGTGAAGGTGGTGTGCAGCGACCCGCGCGGGCTCGCTTCGGCGGCGGTCGGACTGCCGTCGGTGGATGCGGTGCACGTCGACCCCGATGGCGGCGTTCTCATCCTGAGTCGCAACGTGCTCGACGTGCAGATCGAGCTGCCGCGGCTCGCGCAGGCGGGCGGCATCAGCCTGCGGCGCGTCGAGCCGCTCGACGATTCCCTCGAGAGCGTGTTCGGCTACCTGGTGGAGGGCTGAGAGATGGGTGCCGTGTACTCGCTCACGCTCCGTCAGCTCTCCGGGAGGTGGCGGCTGGCAATCATGACAGTGCTCGCCGCACTGCCAGTGCTGATCGCCGTGCTGATGCTGCAGTCGGAGCATGCGGCGAGCGTGAAGGACTTCGAGAATGTCGTTCTGAGCACCATGCTCGCCGGCTCGATCGCTCCGCTGGTGGTGCTCGCCATAGGCGCCGCGTCGTTCTCCAACGAAGTGGAGGATCGGACACTCGCGAACCTCACACTCGCGCCGATCCCGCGCTGGAAGATCGTGCTGCCCAAACTTCTAGCGACCATCACCATCGCGGCACCGTTCGTGGTAATCAGCGCGTTCCTCACGAGCTACGTCGCATTCCTCGGCGATGCGCGCGCCGTGCTGGCGGTAACCGTGTCGGCGCTCGTCGGTGTTGCGTTGTACGCGTCGGCGTTCGTGTGGCTCGGACTCGTGTCGACGCAGGCGATCGGACTCGGCCTGCTGTACATCGTGCTATGGGAAGGATTCTTCTCGGGGTTCGTGTCGGGTATCAGGCTGCTGAGCATCCGGTATTACGCCATCGGCCTGATGCACGGACTGGATCCGCGGCGGTTCGCGACGGGGAGCAATGTGAGCTTCGGCGTGGCGATCGCGCTGTGCGTCATCGTGTTCGCGGGATTCCTGCTGCTGGCGGTGCGGCGGTTGAGGAGGATGGACGTGCCGTAGCTTCGGCCGCCCGTAATGGGGTCCGCGATGGGTCTGACCCCATCAAGTGATGGCAAGTGATGGGGTCAGACCCCATTGCTCGTGCCCCGGAGGGTTCGGCGGCCACGAAGTCGTTGATGGCGCTCCTGTCCTCCGAGTATCATCCTTCATCATGCCGCGCATTCTTTCCTTTCTCCCCGCCGCCACCGAAATCGTCCACGCGCTCGGCGCCGGCGATGAGCTCGTAGGACGCTCGCACGAGTGCGACTACCCGGCGAGCGTGCTCGAGCTACCGGTGGTCAGCAAACCGGCGCTCGAACTCGAAGGACTGAGTCAGGCGGAAGTCGATCGTGCCGTGGCCGACCGGCTCGCGAGCGGCGAGAGTCTCTACATGGTGGATGAACGGCTGCTCGACTCGCTCGCGCCCGACGTGATTCTCACGCAGGATCTCTGTCAGGTGTGTGCGCCGTCGGGGAACGAGCTCTCACGCGCGCTCGCGACGATCCCGTCGCATCCCGACGTGTTGTATCTCACGCCGCGGACGCTCGCCGAGATCGACGCGAACATAGTCGAGGTGGGACGCGCGATCGGGCGTGAGGCGGAGGCGCGCGCGCTCGTCGAACGCAACCACGAACGGCTCGCGCGACTGGAGCGTCCGGCGCGCGCGCGTCGCGTGACGTTCCTGGAGTGGACCGACCCGCCCTTCAGCGCGGGGCACTGGGTACCCGAGATGATCGAGCTCGCTGGCGGCAAGGACTCGCTCGGCCGCGCGGGTGGCGATTCGGTGCGTCTCACGTGGGAGGAAGTGCACGCGGCCGAACCGGAGATCGTGGTGGTGGCGCCGTGCGGCTTCGGACTCGCCGACGCTGCGCGGCTCGCGAACGAGCTCCCGGAAATAACGGGGGCGCGCGTGGTGCCGGTGGATGCCAACGCGTACTTCGCGCGCCCGGGACCGCGCTACGCCGAAGGAGTCGAGCTGCTGGCGGAGATTTTCCGCGAGCGGTAGGGAGTCGCGAACGGCGCCGGTCGATATCGATGGGGGGTCACCAGGTCGTGACTGAAACGCGACCTGACGATCGACAGCGCAGGGCGCGCACGCTCATGGCTCCGCCCCCTCGTCGCCCTCCACGTGCGCGCGCAGCCGATCGAGTGCCGCATCCCACTGGCGTCCGATCTGGTCGAGATATCTGTGCGCGGTTGCGAGCTGCCTGGGGCGCAGCTCGAAGATTCGCTCGCGTCCTTCGCGCCGGCTCGCGGTGAGGCCAGCTTCCTCGAGCACCTGCAGATGCTTGGTGATCGCCTGCCGGGAGATCGTGGAGTCGTGCGCGAGATTCGCGATGGACAGCGGCCCTTCGCGCGAGAGACGAGCGAGAAGCGCCAGGCGGGTGGAGTCGCCCAGCGCGGCGAAGATCATCGGTGCGGCGCCTTCGCCGCTTCGTCCCCCCATGGAGTGAAACATGGAGCGTGGTCCCGTCACGCCTTCATGGAGAGATACTTCCCGATGAGCGTGAGCTGAGCTTCCCACCCCTTCTCGTTCCCCTCGAAAGTCGCTGCCCGGCGATCGAGCGGAATCGAGTCGAAGCCGGACTCTGTGATGGTGAGCAGCGTACCGTCGGGGCGCTCCTCGAGCGCGAAGGTGACGAGCGTTCGCGGTTCTTTCGTGTAGTCGACATCCGGATCGACGGCACCGGGATGCCAGCGAAAGGAGAAGAGCCGCATCGGCTCGATCCGCTCGACGTCGAGCTGGAGTCTGGTACCCTCGTACGGCTTCTGCGCCGCGGCGACATCCGGGTCGACGGTGGTGGGTGTTATCGCTCCGCCAACACGCTCCCCGGCCACGAACGGGCCGTCGAGGCGCATCCCGAACCAGCTCCCGAACTCGCGCGAGTCGGTGATCGCGCGCCAGACGCGGTCGATCGGGGCGTGCAGCAGGATCTGTTTTTCGATGCGGTCGGTGCTCGATGCCATCTTCCCTCCCCCTCGGATATGCAATCTTTTGGTTGTATCTAATGTATGCCGGGCCGGATGGAAGCGCAATATTCTGGTTGCGCTTTTCGCCGCAGCTCCTGTTCCCGATTGCGTAGGATTGGTTGGCCTGCCCCTCGATCCGTCGATCCGGATGCTCGCTGAGCGTCGATCGTACCGGGAAACCGCCGAGCGCTGGAAATGGCCGTGGCTGGCGAATACAATGCCCCCACGAGCCGAGTTCACGCCGCGAGGCGTGCGATGAGACGAACGACCGGAGGCCGACTTGCGCGTCATCGAAGCCGCGGATGTGCACCGCGTCCTGGATTTCCCCGCCGTAGTGGAGGCGCTGCGCGCCACGTTCGGCGGCCCGGCGGGGACGCCGCCGCGCATCATGTACAGGATGGACGGTGATCGATCGCACGACGTGTTCGCGCTCCTCCCGGCCTGGGCCGACGACGTGGTCGGCGTGAAAGCGTTCACCTACCTCCCGGGGAACGCCGAGAAGGGAAGGGATGTCCTTCACGCGAACATCCTCCTCTTCGACAGAATCGGCGGCGAGCCGATCGCGCTCGTCGAGGGAAGGTCGGTCACGTTCTGGAGAACGGCGGCGATGACCGCGCTTGCCGCTGACTACCTGGCACGTCGCGATGCGCACCGGCTGCTGATCTGCGGCACCGGGAATCTCGCGCCGTATCTCGCGCTCGCCCATGCTGCAGTGCGCCCGATCCGCGAGATAGCGATCTGGGGGAGGAATCGCGAGAAGGCGCGTCGCGTCGTGGATGAGCTGCGCGCCGCGCGCGCCGATCTCGAGCTCCACGTGGTGGACGATCTCGAGGCCGCGGCTCGCAGCGCCGACGTCATCTGCTGCGCCACCGCTTCGCGCGAGCCCATCATACTCGGCGAGTGGGTGATGCCCGGCACGCACGCGGGCCTCATCGGCAACCACGAGCGCGACGCGCGCGAGTGCGACACCGAGCTGGTGGTGAGGTCGCGCGTTTACGTCGACAGCCGCGTCAACGTTCTCAACGAGGCAGGCGAGCTTCTCATCCCTGTCGGCGAGGGTCGGTTCAGCGAGGGGGATGTGGTCGGAGAGCTCGCCGAACTGTGCGCGGGGAGCGTATCCGGCCGCGGGAGCGACGACGAGATTACACTCTTCAAGTCCGTAGGCAGCGCGTTGGCCGATCTCGCGGCGGCACGGCTCGTAGCGCAGCGTGCAGGGGCCGCCTCCTGACTCCGACACCCACCAACCTGGAGGTTCCGCCAATGTCGCTGAACCACGTGTCCATGCTCGCGCGCACGCGCCGGGCCGCTTCGCGCGCGCTGCTTCATCGCGCACTCGCGTTCCTGATCGTCGTCGCTCCGCTGCCGGTTTTCGCGCAGGCCACGCTGAGCGTTCCCGCTCCGGTGTCCGTCGCCGAGGAGCGTGCGGTAGACCAGGCGCGCAACCTCGTGCGCGCATGGGTGGAGAAGGACAACCTCGCCGGCGCTTCGGTCGCCGTGGGTGTGGATGGCGACATCGTGTGGGCCGAGGGATTCGGATGGGCCGACATCGAGCAGCGCGTCCCCGTGACGGAGCTGACACGCTTTCGCATCGGCAGCGTTTCGAAGCCACTCAGCTCGGTCGCTGTCGGTCTGCTCTACGAGCGCGGCAGGATCGATCTCGACGCTCCGGTCCAGACGTACGTGCCGAGCTTCCCGAAGAAGAAATGGCCGATCAGCACGCGGCAGTTGATGGGACACATCGCGGGCATCAGGCACTATCGCGGCGACGAGTTCCTGAGCAGCAAACACTACGACGGCGTGCTCGAGGGACTCGCGATCTTCGCCGATGATACTCTTCTCTTCCGCCCCGGCACGGCGTACAGCTACTCGAGCTATGGCTGGAATCTCGTGAGCGCCGTGGTGGAGAAGGCGGCCGGCGAGCCGTTTCTCCAGTTCATGAGCCGCGAGGTGATCGCGCCGTTCGGACTGCGCCACACCGTGCCCGAGTACATGGTCGACATCATTCCCGATCGCGTGCACTACTACGAGCACGACGACTCCGGCCGGCTGGTCAACGCCCCTTACGTGGACAACAGCTACAAGTGGGCCGGCGGCGGTTTCCTCTCGACACCTTCGGATCTCGTGCGCTTCGGCTTCGGCATGCTCGACGCGAAGGTGCTGCAGAAGAAGACCGTCGACCTGCTCTGGACGCCGCTGCATCTCGCGTCTGGCAAGTCCACCGGCTACGGACTCGGCTGGGTCGTCGATACCGCCGACGGCGAGCGCGTGATCAGCCACAGCGGCGGCTCGGTGGGCGGCACCACGATGTTCATGATCTTCCCCGATGCGCGGATGGTGGTCGCGATCACCACGAATCTCACCGACGCGAAAGTGGGTCCGATCACCAAGGAAGTCGCGAAGCTCTTCGAGGGAGCTGCGGTGGCGGGCGCGGCACGGTGAGCG
>JBIQLU010000101.1:8896-13223 GCA_044463985.1 Gemmatimonas aurantiaca
GCCTGACCCCGTCGCTCAAGGCGCCGTTTCGTTCGTGAGCGCCGGGCCCTTCGGAGGTGGGAGCTCGAGACGGGCGGCGAGCGTCGACATGCGGCCGAGCATCGATGCGAGCGACAGACGCTCGTACGCCACCCGCCACACGTACGCGCTCCCATCGTACCGCGCACCCGAGTACCAGATGCTCACCTCATCGAGCTCGGCGTCGTAGTCGATCGACGAGCGATAGACCACGTCCATCAGTTCGGGGATGGCACCGCGCGAGAGGAGCGGCTGCGGGTATGTCTGCCAGTGGATTCCGTCCGGGCTGGTGGCGAAGTAGAGCGCGCGCGTCGTGCAGTCGCCGGCCGTCTTGAGTGGGTACACTGCCCAGTACTCGTTCAGTCCCGCGATCCACTCGACGTCGATGTGCCACGCGAACCCTCCAGCCTGGTCGAGCGACACCGGTTGCGGCGCCGACCAGTGCTCGCCGTCGGTGGAACGACGCAGTTCCACCGTGGTCGAAGCGCTCGTGCAGCCTCGCGCGCCCGCGTTCACTGCCCACATGAGCCAGTCGTTCGATGCGCGACGCACGATCGTGGGTGATATGATCTGGTGGTTCGGAGCCGACGCCACGAGCTCGGGAGTGCTCCACCGGATTCCATCGGCGGAAGTGATGAGCCAGATGCGGTTGTCCGCGGTAACCTGCCGGTAGTACACGCGCACTCTGTCCGTGCCCGGGTCGTATAGAGCATCCGGGTCCGAGAGATATCCGCCGGAAGGACGAACTATCGGATTCGTGAGGCCGCTCGGAACCGTCCACTCCTCTGCGTCGTAGCCGGCGTAGTACGAAGGATTCTCGTAATTCGCGTTCCCGAACGGATAGGGAGTCGCGAGCAGCGCCTGCGTCGCACCCTCCCAGTCGGTCGGCAGACGGACATGGTCGGGATGCACTGCCTGATTCGATCCGTCGTACGTCTCGAGCGCGAGCGGATGCAGCGCCACTTCCTCCCCTCCGCTCGCCCCCTCCTCCGCGAGCGCGGTGAATCCCAGCGAGTTCGCGCCGGGTGTCATCGCCACTGCCGAGTCGCGCCCCGCGGAATCCGGCATCCGCCACGTCGCGCTCGCGAAGCCGGCGTCGTCGGTGAGGGCGGAATCGGGCGAGATCTTTCCCTTCCACGCCTGCCAGAGCACGGGCGCATTGGCCACGGGACTACCCTTCCCATCGACGACCCTGACCGTCACTCGCTTTGGGAGGACGTGTCCCGGTGCTGCGCGCTGACCGTCTCCACTCACGATTTCGAACTGCTGCATCGCAGAGGATGTCGGGCCTTCGCGTTCCTGCGTGCAGCCCACCGACATCGCGACGATGGCCACGATCGCGGCGTTGACTGCCACCCTCCAGACACTCTCGCCTCGTCGACGCCGAAGCGTTCTCGCTGCACGTCCAATTGTCGCCTTCACTGGCGGTTCCACTCTCTTCATGGGGACGTACTTCATTACGACTGTAGGACGCGCATCTCCGCTGTTTTATACCTCCGCTTTGGCGGCGCCGTCACAATGCGAGCGGCCGACGTTCCGGCTATCGTCTCGCGCGCTCGAGCTGCTCGACGCGCGATCGCGCCTCCGCGACGCGCGGCTGCAGATCGGCGTCGGCGTTCTTCCAGAGATCGGCGAAGCGGTCGTAGTACTCGACCGCGTGCGTGGTGTCGTGGGCGCTCTCGTACAGCTCGCCCAGGCGATACAGCGTCGGCGCGAGCTCGTATCTGTCGATGCCGCTGCGGGTCATATCGATCGCGCCCACGTACTGCACGAGGTACTTTCGTGCCGAGTCGGGCTCGCCGGCGCGGTCGAACGCCATTCCCGTGAGGAGCGGAACGCAGGACACGCAGTTGGGGCTGGGAAGTCCGTCCGCCTTCCGCTCGCTGGCGCGGCCGTGGAAGATGGCGCTGTCGGTCTTCCCCTCCGCGAGATCGATGATGGCGTGGATCTGTTCGATCGAGCTGTATTCGCGGTCGCGCGCGAGCGTGTCGAGGCGCGCGAGATGTCGGGTCATGATCGAGCGCGCCTTCGCCGGATTGCCGAGCTGCGCGTAGGTGAACGCGAACGACATCCACCTGTCGCTGCTCGGTGGTACCGTGGCCAGCGGCGCGGAGCGCAGCACCGAGTCGAGTATTGCGAGCCCGCGCGCCGTGTCGCCGCGAAGGAGCCCGGTGGCCGTCGCGCGCTGCAGCGCCGCGTCGTACGCGTTCGGGTCGCCGCCCGGCGTTCGGGCGATCGCTGCACTCATCTGCGCGAAGTACCGCTCCGCTTCGTGCAGCCGGCCGTGAAGCAGCGCGAGACTGTTGAGTCCCGAGAGCATCTGTGCGGCTATTCCCGGCGGGGCGGAATCCACCTCGGCCTCCGCGAGCTGCTCGGCGTCGTCGTATCGGCGCTGGTTCCACAGCGCGTCGAAGCGGATCGCGCCCGTGGGGTAGTCCGCGGCGTGGGCCGCGATCAGCGTCATCACGGAGTCGAACTCGCGGAACTTCCCCATCCAGCCGTATGCATCGGCGAGATTCATGAGGATGGTGCCGTTGTTCGGAGCGTTCGCCAACGCCAGTCGGTAGGCCTGCTCGGCGCCGTCGTAGTCGCGTACGTTCGAGCGCGCCACGCCGAGCGAGTTGGCGGCGTCGTAGTTCGTCGAGTCGAGCTCCACCGCGCGCTCGAGCGCGGCGATCGCCTTCCGTCTGTCGGGCGTGACCGTGGAGTAGTAGGCGCCTTCCACGTTGAACCGCTCGCGACGCGGGAGCCGGTCGCGCAGCCGGAACGCCGTGGTGAGCGCCGAGTCGGCCTTCGCCATGTTGGCGGCGCCGCCCAGCGACATCAGCGAGTACGCCATCTGCACGTAGGCCATCGCGAACGTGCTGTCCTCCTCGATCGCGTGGTGGTAGTGCCGGATGGCCGCAGGATAGTCGCCGAGGATGTCGTTCGCGTGAAGGCCCGCCGCGTAGCTGCGCAGCGCGCCGATCGACGCCGTGGTCACCTGATCCAGCCGCGGCGCGGCGCGCACCGACTTCAGCGACTCGCCGATCTTCTCGCGCAGCTCCTTGGTGAGACGGTCCACCGTCGGGATGAGCTCTCCCGCGTCCTTCGCCGATTCGCTGAACGACGCGAGCTCGTCGCCGTTCTCCGCCGCCACGAGACGCGTGGTCACGACGTAGCCGCTCCCGGCCGCCACGATGCTCCCCGACACGACCGCCTTGGCGCCGGTTCGCAGCGCGATCTCGCGCGCGGTGCGGAAGTCCACGCGCGCGCTGTCGGGGCGCTGCATCTGCTCGAGCGTCGAGATCACTTCGCTCGTCGGCATGACGCGCACCGCTCTGCTCTGCGACAGTCCCGTACGCACCGCTTCGGCGATCGCGGCCCCGAGCGATGAGTCGGCGCGCGGCGCATCGAATGCGGCGACGATCACCTGGTCGCTCGCCGAAAGTTTTCCGGCAGCGAGGAGCGACGCGGCGGGCCCGATGCCGAGTGAGCGGAGCAGCATGAACCCCGCCACCAGCAGGACGAACGCGGCGGCGACGGCGATGCCGCCGTGCACCACGCGCTTCCACGAGATATGCGGACTCGCCTTCATGGCGAGCGTGGCGATCGTGCCGTGCACCTCTCCCGGTGAAGGTGTACCGCCGGGCGTGAAGGTCGGTGTCGTCGTAGCTGCGCGGTGCGACACGTACTGCGTGTACGCCGTGAAGAGGATCGCCGGCAGGCCGAGCGACATCAGTATCAGCGCGCCGGGGAACACCCAGCCTGGCAGCCCGATCGCGATGATCGCCGCGCGCGCGAGCAGCGCGACCGCGGCGAACAGGACGACGTACACCGCGATCGCGCGAAGAAGCATGCTGCGGCCGCCGATGAGGATCGCCGGCATGGCGGGCTGCGGCGCCGAGGCCACTGCGTCGAGCTGGCGCAGGAGCTCGGTGGCGTTCGGCGGACGGGAATCGGGCTCTTTCTCGAGGCACTGCATCACGAGCGACGCGAGCGCCGGCGGACAATCGGCGCGCAGTTCGCCGATCGGCTTCGGCGCTTCGCTCATGTGCGCGACCACCAGCTTGTGCGGCGGCAGGCCGGCGAAGGGCGGTTGCGCGGCGAGCAGCTCGTACGCCAGACAGCCGAAGGAGTAGATGTCCGCGCGCTGGTCGGTGGCGGGGTCGCCCGCCGCCTGCTCGGGCGCCATGTACGCCGGCGTCCCGACGACCATCCCGAGCTGTGTGAGAGTGGCGCCCGTGGGGCCCGTCGCCGCCGCCGCGATCGCCTTGGCGATGCCGAAGTCGGTGACGACGGCGGTGTGTCCCGAGAGGAGCACGTTGTC
>JBIQLU010000102.1:0-8215 GCA_044463985.1 Gemmatimonas aurantiaca
GCGTGTGCAGTACCTGCCTTCTGCTGTCTGCTTTCTGCTTTCTGGCAGTTCCCCCTACGCCGCTGCGAGGAGCTCGGCGGCGAGGGGGCGGCGCATGCACGCTTCGGGGCAGCCGACGCGGCGCGGGCAGATGGAGCAGTCGCGACGGAGCTTCTCGGGATAGAGCGCGCGGTCGCTGCGCTCGTAGCCGAGCGAGTCGAAGAACTGCGGCGTGAGCGTGATCGCGAACAGCTCGGCGACTCCGCGCACGCGGGCGAGCTGCTCCACTTCGGTCACCACCATCGAACCGAGCCCGCGGCCGTGCATGTGGCGCGCGACGGCCACCGAAGCTACCTCGGCGAGCGATGGCGAGTACATCTTCAGTGCGCCGCACGCCAGCACGTGACCGTGCGCGTCGGTCGCCACCACGAAATCGTCGAGCGCGAGCTCTATCGACTCGGCGGTGCGAGGAAGCATCAGCCGCTCGGCGGCGTAGCCGTTCACGAGCGCCTCGATCCCCGCCACGTCGCACATGCGCGCGGAACGCAGCACGATGACGTCGCCCATCACAGCACCTCTTCCAGGATGGCAAGTCCGCGCGCGAGATCGTCGCGACCAGCGATCAGCGGCGGGAGAATCCGCAGCGTGTGCTCGCCAGCGCCGCAGATGAGCAGCCCGGCTTCCCTCGCGCGAGCGGCGACATCGCCTGCCGGCTGCATCACGTCGATTCCCCACATGTAACCGATGCCGCGGATCGCGCGGATCTGCCCCGTCCGCTCCGCGATCGCGCCGAGCTCCGTGCCGATCCACGCGCCGGTCTCGCGCACGTGCGCGTGCAGCGCGGGGTCGGCCAGCCGCTCCACGACGTGCAGCGCCACCGACGCCACGAACGGACCGCCGCCGAACGTGGTGCCGTGATCGCCCGGATGCATCGCGCTCGCGATCTGCCCGGAGAGAAGGACGGCGCCCATCGGCAGCCCCCCCGCGAGCGGCTTCGCGAGCGTGACCATGTCCGGCACGACGCCGGCCCGCTGATGCGCGAGGAACCAGCCGGTGCGACCGAGGCCGCACTGGATCTCGTCGAAGATGAGCGCGATGCCGCGCTCGGCGGTGATCTCGCGAAGCTCGAGCAGGAACGCCGGCTCGAGCACGCGGATCCCGCCCTCACCCTGAACCGGCTCCACGATGAGCGCCGCGGTGGTCTCCGCGTTCAGCGCCGCATCGAGACTGCGCGGATCGCGCTCCACCACCCGCACGCCGCCGGCCAGCGGACGGAACGGCGCACGATACTTCGGACGATCGGTGGCGGCGAGCGAGGCGAAGAGGCGACCATGGAATGCACCGCGCAGCGCCACGATCTCGTGCTTCGCCGCGCCGCCGCTCTCGCGCGCCCAGCGACGCGCGAACTTGAACGCTCCCTCGTTCGCCTCCGCGCCGGAGTTGCAGAAGAACACCTTTTCGAGCGTCGAGAGCCGCGCCAGCTCGGCGGCGAGCCGCCCGGCCGGCGCGGTGAAGTACAGGTTCGACGTGTGCAGCACGCCCGACTCCAGCGCGTCGCGCACGGCCTGCTCCACGCCGGCATCTCCGTAGCCGAACGCGTTCACGCCGATGCCGCTCGTGAAGTCGACGTACGATCTGCCATCGGCGTCGTACAGATCCACTCCCTCGCCGCGCACTATGGTCATCGGCGGCTGACGATAGATGCCGAGCAGTGCGCTGTCGTCCGCGGGGAGATGTGCGGCCGCCGATGCCACGCTCGGCGCGCCTTCGTGTATGGAAAGAGCCGTCATGCGAAGCTCCGGGTTGGTACGAGCGTCGTTCCGGCGTCGGGGTCCAGAATCATCCCGAGATCGCCGATGCGGACGCGCTCCACGCCGTGCGTGAGCGCGGTGACCGCGGCCTGCAGCTTGGCGGCCATGCCGCCGGTTGCGATGTGGCGTTCGATCCAGCTATCCGCCGATTCCGCGTCGAGCGTGCGCGCCACCTCGCCCTCCACCAGCACGCCGGGCACGTCGGCTACCAGGAGCAGCTCCGTCGCGCCTACCGCCGCCGCGATCGCCGCGGCCGCGTCGTCGCCGTTCACGTTGAGCGCGCGACCGCAGAGCGAGTCGATGTCGCGGCTGAGCGGCGAGAGCACGGGGAGGTAGCCGCCATCCAGCAGATGCCGGAGCAGCCGCACGTCCACGCGCTCCGGCGCGCCGACGCAGCCGAGCGTCGCCTGATCGACCGCGCGCGCGGTGATGAGCGCGGCGTCCTCGCCGGAGATCCCGATCGCGCTCACGCCCGCCGAGATGAGCCGCGCGACGAGGAGCTTGTTGGCGGAGCCGGAGAGCGCCATGCGCACCGCGGCGATGTCGCCCTCGCTGGTCACGCGGCGGCCGCCCGCGAACGCCGGCTCGAGGCCGAGCGCGCGCTGCAATTCGGAGATGCCGTCGCCGCCGCCGTGCACCACGCACAGCGAACCAGGCGCCGCATTCCACGCTGCAGCGATGGCGGGTGCCAGCCGGGAGTCGTTCTGCGCCCGGCCGCCGATCTTGATGACGCGCATCAGAGTGGTAGTCCGAGAGTCTCGTCGAGACCGAGGAGGAGATTCGCGTTCTGCACGGCCTGGCCGGCGGCGCCCTTCACGAGATTGTCGATGGCGGAGACGATGATCAGCGTCGGCGTCCGCACGTTGGCCGCCGGGAGCGCGGTGATGCGCACGACGTTGCGGCGAACGACGTCGCGGAGCGTGGGCACCTGCTCCGAGATCTCGATGAAGGGCTCGCTCGCGAAATGCTCGCGCCAGAGGTCGAGCGGCTTCGCGACCGGCGCGGCGAGTGGAACGGTGATCGTGGCGAGGATGCCGCGCGCCACCGGCAGCAGGTGCGGAGTGAAGATCAGATCCGCATCGCAGTCGAGGCCGCGGAGTACCGCGTTCATCTCGGCCAGGTGCCGGTGCCCGTTCCCCACGGCGTACGGCCGGAAATCCTCGGTGACTTCGCCGAAGAGGAGATCCTCGCGCGGCTTGAAGCCCGCGCCGGTCACGCCGCTGGCGGCCATCACGGATATGGTCCCTCCGGGCGCGACGAGTCCGCGCGTGAGCAGCGGGAGGAGCGCGAGGAGGATGGCCGTGGGATAGCAGCCGGGGTTCGCGACCACGCTGGCCGAACGCACGGCCTCGCGCTCGTACTCGGTGAGTCCGTAGGGCGCAGCAGCGAGCGAGGCGCCGAGCGTCGTGCCCAGGGCAGCGACATCGAACGCGCCGTTGCCCGGGCGCAGATCGGCGGAGAGGTCCACGACCTTCGCGCCCGCCTCACGCGCGCGCGCGACCCACTTTGCGGACTCCCCATGCGGGAGAGCGCTGAAGACGAGCTCCGTATCACCGAGCGGCGCATCGTCGCCGGCGATGAAAGTGACCTCGCGTCCGCCGATGAGACTCTTCTCTCCCCGCCGGGAATGAGCGGCCGCGAAGGCGAGCTCCGCCCCCGGGTGCCGCGCGATGAGCGCGCACAGCTCCCGTCCCGCATACCCACTGGCCCCGAGGACCCCGACAGAGAATTTATGCACGCGGAATGCATAAATAGACGTAGGGGACATGTCAAGGGAGAGGGCGGGGGAAGGAAACAGGGGACAGGCGACAGGAAACAGGAACTGCATACCGGCCTGGTCATGCCCGCGAAAGCGGGGACGAAGGTGGCCCGTGTGCAGTTCCCGTTTCCTGTCGCCTGTCCCCTGTTTCCTTTTCCCCTTCCTCGCGCTATCCTCACCCCACGCGAGCACGTCGTAAACGGGGGAGCGACTCATGGCGAACAAGAGGGAGCGGCAGGCCACCATCCGGGAGCTCATCCAGTCGCGGCCCGTGGAGAGTCAGGAGGAGCTGCGAAAGCTGCTGCTCAAGCGCGGGTGGGATGTGACCCAGTCCACGCTCTCGCGCGACCTTCGGGAGATGCGCGTGGCGAGGGTGCCCGGCCCCGACGGGGCGCCGCTCTACACAGTCTCGGCCACTTCGTCCGAGGACTCGCGGCCGCCGCTCGAAGCTCTCCTCCCCCACCTCTTCACGGCCATCGACGGCGTGGGCGAGATGATAGTGCTCCACACGCTCCCGGGCGGCGCGCAGCCGATCGGCGTCGCGTTCGACTCCGAGGAGTGGAGCGAGGTCCTGGGAACGCTGGCCGGCGACGACACGGTGCTCATCATCTGCCGATCCGCGGCGCACCGCGAGAAGGTCATGCGGCGACTCAAGACGCTCGCCGGCGCGTGAGGGGGGTCAGGCACTTCATAGTAGAGGGGGCGCTGCCGTCGGCAGCGCCCCCTCTACTATGAAGTGCCTGACCCCCCTCGGACGCCTTGACTCCGCCCGCCAGCAGGGTTAAATATGCACGGTCGCAGCATATATATTCTCCGGCTGGAGCTACCATGATCCGTACTATCGTCCTCGCCTACTCGGGCGGGCTTGATACCTCCATTATCGTCCCCTGGCTGCGCGAGCGCTATGATGCGCGCGTCATCTGCGTCGCCGGCGACGTCGGCCAGGGCGATGAGCTCGAGGGCGTACGCGCCAAGGCGCTCGCCTCCGGCGCCGAGGAGTGCTACATAGAAGACCTCCGCGAGGAGTTCATCACCGATTTCATCTGGCCCACGCTCCGCGCCGGCGCCACCTACGGCCGGAAGTACCTCCTCGGCACCTCCATGGCCCGCCCGCTCATCGCGAAGCGGCAGGTCGAGGTCGCGCGCGCGGTGGGCGCCGATGCGCTCGCGCACGGCTGCACCGGCAAGGGGAACGACCAGGTCCGCTTCGAGCTCACCTACGCCGCCTTCGCACCGGAGCTCCCCGTCATCGCGCCGTGGCGCGAGTGGGACATCCGGAGCCGCGAGGACGCGATCGAGTACGCCGAAGCGCACGGCATCCCCATCTCCGCCACGAAGACCAAGATCTACTCGCGCGACCGCAACATCTGGCACATCTCGCACGAGGGTGGCGTGCTCGAGGATCCCGCGTCGGTTCCGCCGGACGATCTCTTCATGCTGAGCACCAACCCCGCCGACGCGCCGAACACGCCGGAAGACGTGACGATCGGCTTCGCGAAGGGGACGCCGGTGTCGGTGAACGGAAAGACGATGGGTGCCGTGGAGCTCCTCACCGCGCTCAACGAGATCGGCGGGCGCCACGGCGTCGGCCGCATCGACCTCGTCGAAGACCGCCTCGTGGGGATGAAGTCGCGCGGCGTCTACGAGACCCCGGGCGGCACGCTGCTCTACACCGCGCACAGCGAGCTCGAGCAGCTCGTGCTCGACCGCCGCACGCTCGCCGCGAAGGACGTGATCGCGCCGCGCTACGCCGACCTCGTGTACGAGGGCCGCTGGTGGACCACGGAGCGCGAGGCGTACGACGCATTCGTGAACGCCACTCAGGACATGGTCACCGGCTCGATCACGCTCCGTCTCTTCAAGGGCACCGCGAGCATCGCGGGCCGCTCGAGCGAGAATGCGTTGTACGACGAGCGCTTCGTCACCTTCGGCGAGGACGACGTCTACGAGCAGGCGGATGCGGCCGGATTCATCCGGCTGTACGGGCTCTCGCAGCGCGTGCGCGCGCTCAAGAACCAGGAGGCCGCCGCCAACGCTGCCGTCGACGACGCGGACTCGGACAGCTCCAGCGACTCGTCCCAGCCGCAGCGCAAGGCGCTGGCGATCGCGTGACGCGGCCAGTCCCCGGAGCGGAGGGCGCTCACCAGCCGGAGACGGCTGGCGGGCGCCCTCCGGTCGCATCGGAGCACGACGCGGCCGCGCGCGCCGCGTCTGCATCTCACCCGCCCGAACACGACGCCTCGTCGCACAAGCTCTGGGGCGGCCGGTTCGCGGGAAGCACCGCCGCGGCGCTCGACGCGCTGAACAGGTCGATCGACACCGACTTCAGGCTCTGGCCGTACGATGTCCGGCTCTCGATTGCCTGGGCCGCCGCGCTCGGGAACGCGGGCGTGCTCACCGCCGAGGACAGCGCCGAGCTTCAGCGTGGTCTCGGGCTCGTAGCGCAGCGACTGGATGGAGGCGCCAGGGCGATCGCGTCGGACGAGGACGTGCACACCATGATCGACCGGCTGCTGCACGACGAGGTGGGTGAAGTCGCGTCGCGCCTGCACACCGGCCGCAGCCGCAACGATCAGGTTGCGACGGCTACGCGGCTGTGGGCGATGGATGCATGCAAGGCGATCGACGAATCGATCCGGGGGCTGCAGCGTGTGATGGTGAAGCACGCCGCAGCGCTGCACGAGGCGGGCGCGCTGATGCCGGCGTACACGCATCTGCAGCGCGCGCAGCCGGTGGGTGCGGCGCACTGGATCCTCTCGCACTTCTGGCCGCTCGAGCGCGACCGCACGCGGCTCGCCGCCGCGTCGCGCACGGCTGCGTCGCTCCCCCTCGGTTCCGGCGCGGTCGCGGGATGCGCCTATCCCGTTTCGCGGGAGTTTCTGCGCGAGCGTCTCGGTTTCGAGTCGGTCTCACCGAACAGCATCGACGCGGTGAGCGATCGCGATTTCGTTGCCGAGCTGCTGTTCACGATCGCGCTCATGGGCGCGCACCTCTCGCGTCTCGCCGAGGATCTCATCATCTACGGCACGAGCGAGTTCGGTTTCGTGAAGTTCGGCGACGCGTTCAGCACCGGGTCGAGCATGATGCCGCAGAAACGGAATCCCGACGCGCTCGAGCTGGCGCGTGGCTCGGGTGCGCGACTGCTCGGCGATCTCACCGCGCTGCTCGCGACGCTGAAGGGACTCCCCACCAGCTACAACAAGGACCTGCAGGACGACAAGCGCGCGCTCTTCGATGCGGTCGACACGATTCAGCTCGTGCTCCCCGCGGTGGCGGGTGCGCTCGACGAGTGCAGGTTCGACACGAAGCGGATGCGCGCCGCGCTGACGAGCGCGATGATGGCCACCGATCTGGCCGACTATCTGGTTCGCAAGGGCGCGACGTTCCGCGAGGCGCATGGGAGCGTGGGTCGTCTGGTGCGCGAAGCGGAAGAGGGCGGAGTGGAGCTGAGCGATCTTCCGCTGGCGTCGTTCCACGCGGCGCACTCGCTCTTCGGCGACGACGTGCTCGACGCGCTGTCGCCCGACTCGTCGGTCGCCACACGCGAAGTGGATGGCGCGGCCGGCCCGGGTGCGGTGGGGAGACAGTTGGAAGCTGCGAGGTCAGCGACGGGGTCAGACCCCTGAATGTAGAGGCCTCTACATTCAGGGGTCTGACCCCGTAGAAACGGCCTCCCTTTCGGGAGGCCGTTTCTGTTCCAACGCAAAGGTGAAGCGAAGAACCGTTACGCCTTCGTCACGTTCTCGGCCGCGGGACCCTTCTGGCCATCCACGATCTCGAACTCGACAGCTTCGCCCTCGGCCAACGTCTTGAAGCCGTTGCCCTGAATGGCGCTGTAGTGCACGAAGCAGTCCTTCGAGCCGTTGTCAGGGGTGATGAAACCAAAACCCTTGGCATCGTTGAACCACTTCACCTTGCCTGTGACACGCATTTCCAACTCCTGAATGTGATCTTGTTCAGGGAGCGGAACGCGCCGAGCCCTGACAAATCGTAACGGGTTCACGCCGGCCCCAGTGCCTGCGTTGGCCCACACCCCCGGCTCCATACAACGATGGCCCGAGCGGTTCGTCCGCCCGGGCCTTCAGAGCAATCGGGTGGTGCCGGTGCGAATATAGAGCTACCTGTGAAAAAGGGCAATAGTGGCCCCCTGGGGCCTCTCTACGCTCCCTTCGGCCGCTCGGGCCCGCTCCACGAACATCACCTGCGCCAGACGGTTCGCGTCGCGGTTGAAGTCGTCGTGCCGCCGCACTCCCTGCAATCCGAGCTCGCTCAGCCGCTGGTCGTGAAGCACCCGCCCGGCCTCCCGGAAAGTGCCGAAGACGTCCTCCGCCATGCTCGACACCGCGATGTCGCCCACCAGGCGGCGATAGTCGTCCTCGCGGGCCACATCGGCCAGTTCGCGTGCCGCGCCCACCACCGTGCCGATCACCTTACCGGGCACGCCGCGCGGCGTACCGAGCGACCGTCGAAGCGACTCGAGCTGACGCTGCTGTTCGTCCATTATCGGCACGTAGCGCGCACACAGCTCGCTGAAACGCAGGTCCTCCGCCTCCCTCCCATGATCGTGCAGCGCGTCGACGAACGCCTTGTGCAGCACCGCCGCCTCGTCCACCTGACTCCGGAGAAAGTCGCTCCCACTCTCCATATCGCCCTCCTGACTCCTGTC